>JAZSFW010000086.1:0-40867 GCA_045532445.1 Acetatifactor sp.
GAGAAGCGTATTGAAATAGGTTTAACCTATATCTACGGAATCGGTCGAGTAAGTGCAACTAAGATTTTAGCAGAAGCAGGTGTTAATCCTGATACTCGTGTCAGAGATATCACTGACGATGAAGTGAAGAAAATCACAGAAGCAATCGAAACCCTTGGAGTAATGGTAGAAGGTGATCTGAGAAGAGAAATCGCTCTGAACATCAAGAGACTTCAGGAAATCGGATGCTATCGTGGTATTCGTCATCGTAAAGGACTTCCTGTTCGTGGTCAGAGAACTAAGACCAATGCTAGAACACGTAAGGGTCCTAAGAGAACTGTAGCAAACAAAAAGAAATAAGCTGTAATAAAAAATAGCTGTAAATGATTGAGAAAGTAGGTTAGTTTAAAATGGCTAAAAAAGTTGCAAAAAAAGTAACAAAAAAGCGTATTAAGAAAAACGTTGAACGTGGACAGGCACATATTCAGTCTTCTTTCAATAACACTATTGTTACATTGACAGACGCTGAAGGTAATGCATTAAGCTGGGCAAGTGCCGGTGGTCTTGGTTTTAGAGGTTCAAGGAAATCTACTCCGTATGCTGCACAGATGGCAGCAGAGACAGCTACCAAAGCTGCTTTGGTACATGGACTGAAAACCGTAGACGTATTTGTAAAGGGTCCTGGTTCAGGACGTGAAGCAGCAATCAGAGCACTTTCCGCATGTGGTCTGGAAGTAGTAAGCATCCGTGACGTAACACCCGTTCCTCACAATGGATGCCGCCCGCCTAAGCGTCGTAGAGTTTAGTGCAAATTAAAACTGTTGGAAGAAAGCACTTAATAGTGCTGTAAACAATAATTTAGAGGAGATAATTAAAATGGCAGTAAATCGTGTACCGGTATTAAAAAGATGTAGAGCCCTTGGCCTTGAGCCTTCCTATTTGGGATATGACAAGAAGTCTAACAGAACTTCTGCAAGAGCTGGTAAGAAAGTAAGTGAATATGGTCTTCAGCTGAGAGAGAAGCAGAAAGCAAAATTCATTTACGGTGTTCTGGAGAAGCCTTTCAGAAACTACTATGATAAGGCTGACAGAATGAAAGGCATGACTGGTGAAAACCTGATGGTTATGCTTGAGAGAAGACTGGACAGCGTAGTCTTCAGAATGGGATTCGCAAGAACCAGAAGAGAAGCAAGACAGGTAGTTGGTCACAAGCACGTTCTTGTAAACGGCAAGTGCATCAATATTCCTTCTTATCTGATCAAAGCTGGTGATGTGATCGAAATCAAAGAAAGTGCAAAGTCCTTACAGAGATACAAAGACATCGTTGAAGTAACCGGCGGCAGACTGACTCCGGAATGGATGGATGTTGAAGTTGAGAACTTAAAGGGTACCATCAAGAATCTTCCTACCAGAGAGATGATCGATGTTCCCGTTAACGAAATGCTTATCGTCGAGTTGTACTCCAAGTAAGCAAGCTTAAGCGGACGTAAGATGATGCATGTCCTTAGGGCATCATGGACTATGTCCGCTTCAAGTGCCTTGTGTAATCAAATTAGTTCGTAAAGGAGGGTATTGCAGTGTTTGATTTTGAAAGACCCAATATTGAGGTTGTTGAAATTTCAGAAGACAAAAAGTACGGTAAATTCGTAGTAGAGCCTTTGGAAAGAGGATACGGCATCACTCTTGGTAACTCTCTGAGAAGAATCATGCTTTCTTCCCTGCCCGGCGCAGCCGATAGTCAGGTTAAGCTTGAAGGCGTTTTGCATGAGTTCAGTTCCATCCCCGGCGTAAAAGAGGATGTAAGTGAGATCATCATGAACATAAAGAGCCTTGCGATCAAAAACACCAGTGAGACCAATGAGCCCAAGACCGCATACATTGAGTTCGAAGGAGAAGGTATTGTCAAAGCTTCTGATATTCAGGCTGATCAGGATATTGAAATTCTGAATCCGGATCTGACAATTGCTACCTTAAGTGGAAAAGATACAAAGCTTTACATGGAGCTGACCATCACCAAGGGTCGCGGCTATGTAAGCTCAGACAAAAACAAACATGATGATTTACCAATCGGCGTAATAGCGATTGATTCTATCTACACACCTGCAGAGAGAGTCAACGTTACTGTTGAGAATACCCGTGTAGGTCAGATTACTGATTATGACAAGTTGACGTTGGATGTATTTACCAACGGCACTTTGGTTCCTGATGAAGCTGTCAGCCTGGCTGCAAAAGTACTCAGCGAACACTTAATGCTTTTCATCGACCTTTCTGAGAATGCAAAGACCGCAGAGGTAATGATCGAGAAGGAAGATGACGAGAAAGAGAAAGTCCTTGAAATGAGTATCGACGAGCTGGAATTGTCCGTTCGTTCCTACAATTGCTTGAAGAGAGCAGGTATCAATACAGTAGAAGAGTTGACCAACAAGACTTCAGAGGATATGATGAAGGTTCGTAACCTGGGTCGTAAGTCCTTAGAAGAAGTTCTTGCGAAGCTCAAAGAGCTGGGACTGCAGTTGAATCCCAGTGAGGAAGTTTAAGATATCCATAGCCGGTAAATCCAAAGGGTACGGCATGGTTCATCTCTAAATGGCGTTATAAATCGGCGGTCCATATAGGACAGCCCACCGCATTCGGTAAGTAAGTCCAAAGAGCGTGGCCGGATGTACCATGAATGGAGAAAGGAAATTAATCATGGCAAAGTACAGAAAACTTGGAAGAACATCTTCCCAGAGAAAAGCATTATTAAGAAACCAGGTAACCGCACTTCTTAACAACGGTAAGATCGTTACCACCGAGGCAAAAGCTAAGGAAGTAAGCAAGATCGCTGAAGGTCTGATCGCATTGGCTATCAGAGAGAAAGACAACTACGAGATGGTTAAAGTAACCGCTAAAGTTGCTCTGAAGGACAAAGACGGTAAGAGAGTAAAAGAAGTTGTTGACGGTAAGAAAGTTACCAAATACGACACTGTAGAGAAAGAGATCAAGAAGGATCTTCCTTCCAGACTGCACGCTAGACGTCAGATGCTGAAGGTTCTCTATCCTGTAGTGGAAGTTCCTGCAGAGGCAGCTGGTAAGAAGAGAAACACCAAAGAAGTTGACTTGGTAGCTAAGCTGTTCGATGAGTACGGCGTGAAGTATGCTGATCGTAAGGGTGGTTACACCAGAATCGTTAAGATTGGTCAGCGTAAGGGTGACGCAGCTATGGAAGTAGTTCTGGAGTTAGTATAAGACGAAAGGCTGTTTGAACACTAAATAATACAAAATCAACAAAGCTCATGTAAGCGCTTTAGCGTCCTACATGAGCTTTTTGAAAAAAGAGCATAGAATTGCAGGATGGAGGAAGTATGACAGTAAAGGAAAGTATATTTGGGGTCACCAAAGAAGGAAAAGAAGCCAGACGTTATCTGCTTACAGGCAGAAACGGTATGGAAGTGGAAGTGACCAATTTCGGTGCTTGTATTCTGGCAATCAAGATACCGGATGAAAATGGTACACAGCGTGATATTATGCTTGGATATGATACCCTGGAAGAGTATGAAGACAATAGCTGTGGTTTTGGCGCTTATATCGGCCGCAATGCTAACCGTATCGGCGGTGCCAAGGTGACCTTGGACGGAGTGACTTATGAACTGGAAAATAATAACAAAGGAAATAATATTCACAGCGGAAGCAACCGATCCTGCTATCAGATTTACGAGGCAAAGTATGGACAGGATGATGACAGCGTCTATGTAGAATTTCAGCGTATGAGTCCCAGTATGGAGCAGGGTTTCCCCGGCAATCTGGATCAGTCCATCCGATATACCTTGACAGCCCGTAATGAATTGAAGATTACATACCACGCTGTCAGTGATGCAACCACTGTGATCAATCTGACCAATCACTCCTATTTTAATCTGGGCGGTCATGATAGCGGAGATATCCTGGATCATGAACTGGAAATATACGCAGATGCATTCCTTTTGACAGACGCAACGCTCCTTCCCACCGGTGAGATTGCCTCCGTAGAAGGAACGCCCATGGATTTCAGGAGCATGCATACAGTGGGTGAACGGATTGATGATGACTATGCGCCGTTGAGACTGGCAGGAGGCTACGACCACAACTATAACCTGCCTAATGATGGTATTTTGAAAAAAGCAGCTTGGGTGAGAAGCCCCAAGACCGGTATTTCCATGGAAGTTTGGACCGATTTATGCGGAATGCAGCTTTATACAGCCAACTTCATGAATCACAAAAAGGGTAAGAGCGGGGTTTATTATGAGAAATGTGCAGGCATTTGCTTTGAAACACAGTTCTATCCCAATTCCTGTAATGAACCTAAGTTCCCCAGCTGCGTGTTTGAGGCTGGAAAACCTTTTGATTCAGTGACCATATTTAAATTCCAATAGTCCTGATTGTGACATTGCACTTCTTTACAGTATGGCATTTTTTATGCTATACTGTTAAAGAGGTGAGGTGTATGAGTAATACGAAGAAAATAGTCAGAATTCTTTTGATCATAAATGCCCTGCAGTTGTTGGCAGGGATCGTCGCGTGGAGCTATATCGGTAAAAATCCCCAAAAAGAAAAAGAATATTTTGCATTTATTGTGTTGGGCATGCTTTTGCTCACAAGTCTGATTATTCTGGCAGGGCTATATATGGCCTGGAAGAGTAATGACGATCAATATGGAGAGACATTGCATAATCTGGAAAAATTGAACCAGACACTTCGAGTGGAACGTCATGATTATCTGAATCATTTCCAGGTGATTTACGGTTTGATGGAGCTTGGAGATTATGAAGAGGCAAGAAACTACCTGTCCCCAGTTTTTCGGGAGCTGAGTAAGGTGGGAAAGGTATTAAAGACGGGCAGTCCGGCGGTAAATGCATTGCTTCAGGCAAAATTGCAGGCAGCAGAATCGGCAGGCATTGAAGTGCAGCTGGATGTGTTTTCGGATCTTTGCAAACTCCCCATAGAGTCATGGAGTTTGTGCAAAGTGTTAGCGAATATCATAGACAATGCCATCAGAGCCCTCACAGAGAACAAGGAAGGAATGGACGCATCTAAAGTGGCTTGTCTGAAAATTGGTATTGGCGAGGAAGGGAATGCCTATTATTTTACCATATCCAATAATGGTCCCCAGATACCGGAAGATTTGCAAAAAGATCTTTTCCTTGCAGGGGTTACTACAAAAAGGGAAGAGGGGCATGGAATGGGGTTGTATATTGCAGATAAGATCATCCGGGAGGCAGGGGGAACGATTCAGTTTACCTCTACTGATGAACTCACTGAATTTTATCTTAGGATTCCCAAGGGTGAAATGAGGAAAGGATGACAGTTCAGGCACGATTTTGTATATTTGAGAGGGTTTTAGTTACGTTGTTCGAGAAATTACGGTATACTACAGATAAGCCGGCAAGGTGAGAATTCATTGCAGTATTCGTGACAAGGCGTAAGAAAGGAGGATAAGTATGCTTGATTTTCTTGCATTGGATTTTAAGATAGTGATAGCAGTGATCTGTTTGGTTGCAGGATTTCTTTTGCTGGCAGTGGAAGTGGCTATGCCTGGGTTTGGGCTGCCCGGTATTTCAGGAATCATCTGTTTGGTGGCAGCTGTGTTTTGTGTGGCAGACAGTTTTCAGGAGGGTATCATCATTACCTTAGTGATCCTGGCGCTTTTAGGGATAATGTTTACTGTGATCCTAAGGCTGATGTCATCCGGAAAATTGAGATCTCCGCTCATTTTAAAAGATGAACAGACCAAAGCAGAAGGCTATTTAAGCTCAAATGATCTGAAATATCTTTTGGGAAAAAAGGGAACTGCAACCACTGACTTAAGGCCTTCTGGCACCGGAGAGTTTGAGGGGATCACCTTTGATGTGATCTCAGAGGGAACCTATATTACCAAGGGAACATCTCTTGTTATTTTTAAGGTACAGGGTTCTAAGCTGGTAGTGAAAGAAGATGTTACATAATTTGGAGGGTAAGGTATGAAAGTGATCGGATTGATATGTTTGATAGGAATTATTGTATTGTTGCTCGTGCTTTTCTTTGTATTTGTACCGGTAGGACTTTGGATATCCTGTTTGGCATCTAATGTTAGGGTGGGTATTTTTAATTTGATCGGGATGCGGCTTAGAAGGGTAATTCCAGCTAAAATTGTAATGCCATTGATCAAAGCTACCAAAGCGGGTCTTTCCATAGGTGTAAATCAATTGGAAGCACATTATCTGGCTGGAGGCAATGTAAATAGCGTGGTAGATGCTTTGATCGCAGCAGAGAGAGCAGACATCGAATTATTGTTTGAGAAAGCTGCAGCCATTGATCTGGCAGGAAGAGATGTGTTTGATGCGGTAAAAATGAGTGTAAATCCAAAAGTCATTGAAACACCCAATGTATCTGCTGTAGCCAAGGATGGTATCGAGCTATTGGTAAAGGCGCGGGTGACTGTGCGTGCTGACTTGGAGCGGCTGGTGGGTGGTGCCGGTGAGGCGACTGTACTTGCCAGAATCGGCGAAGGGATTGTAACGACAGTGGGCAGCGCGGATTCTCACAAGGAAGTATTGGAAAACCCTGACGGTATCTCTAAGCGTGTGTTGGGAAAAGGCCTTGACAGCGGAACTGCTTTTGAGATATTATCCATCGATATCGCTGATGTGGATGTGGGAAGGAATATCGGAGCACAGCTGCAAAGTCTTCAGGCAGAGGCAGACAAGAATATTGCACAGGCCAAAGCAGAAGAGCGGCGTGCCATGGCCATTGCCAAGGAGCAGGAGATGCGCGCCTACGTGGTGGAAGCAGAAGCGGAGGTGCCCAAAGCGCTGGCTTATGCCTTGCGGGAAGGTAAGATGGGTGTGATGGATTACTATGACCTGCAGAATCTGCAGGCTGACACTAGAATGCGGGATAAAATTTCAAGCGGACAGTTTGAAACAGTCTTGAAGGAGGAATAAACTTGCTGGAAGACAAGCGCCGGATGACGGAAACTAGAAAAAGGGGCAGTGAGCAAAATACATCAATGACAGAAGAACAGGAAAAAATGGCATTTCTGCGCCAGGCAGTCTGTTGGTCTGAGATATTGGGAAAGCCTGCCTGCAGACAGAGGAGAGAGGCAAAGTGGCAATCAAGATCATATTGATAGATGATGAAGCAGGGGTGCGCCTGCTTCTGCGTAAAATCATAGAGAAGCATTCTGCCGAAAGTCATGCAGCATTTGAAATCGTGGGAGAAAGTGATAATCTTGCGGAGGCAGTGACCTTGTTCACCAGAGTGATGCCGGATGTAGTTTTCTTGGATATTGAAATGAAGGGCGCAAGCGGTATCGAATGTGCCAGAATCATTGCCGATCTGAATCCGAAGGCTAAAATAATCTTTGCAACTGCCCATGACCAATACATGCCGGAAGCTTTTGAAGTGTATGCATTTGACTATCTTGTGAAGCCCTTTTCCGTAGATCGTGTAAAAAGGACGCTGTCCAGAATCCAGAATGGTATGCTGCCACAAGAGGCTTTTGATATCCAGAAAGAGCTGCCTGATCGCGTTCAAAAGGAGAAAGAGACCAGCCGTCTTCTGATCAAAGGCAAGGAAAGTGCAAGCTTTGTGGAGATTGAGGATATCATTTTGATACAGAGGGAAGAAAGAAATACCGTGATCTACACGGCAGAAGAATCTTACATAACTTCGGCAGCACTGGGTGAACTGGAAAACAGACTGAGCGATTCCCAGTTTTTGAGAAGTCATAAGTCTTATATCATTAATGTATCAAAAATCAAGCGGATAGAGCCATATGGACGCTGGACTTATATTGTTTTATTCAAAGGCTTCCACAAGGATGCTCTGATCACCGCAGAGAAATATGAAGAATTGAAAAAGCGATATGATTAGTGTGCCACAAATGCAAAAGAATTTATGACAATGATTTATACTCAGAGGGGCTTTGCCCCTCTATTTTTTTAAATACTCTTGAGAAGTAATATTGATTGTTGAAATGAAGCATTTCTGCGATATCCGACAAGGAGTGTTTCCCTTCCTTTATCAGCTTTTTGGCTTCTTTAATCTTAAGCGTGTTATAATAACTCATGATAGATTCCCCTGAGTGTTTCTTAAAAAGAATAGAAAGATAGGTTTTACCATAGTTCAGCTCATTGCAAAGGTCCTCTATGGAGATGTGAGAGTACACGGATTCTGCAAGTTTTTCGATCATTTTGTTATAGATAAAACTTTCCAGCTCTTCCCGCGATCTGTAGGAAATGATCTGTTCCCTTTTCTCAATCAGCTGAATGACTAATATTAAAAACTCTTCCAGGTGATTCCTGAAAATCTGCTGTGCTCCTGTGGGTGCATTGGGGGAAAGAGCGCGGGAGTTAAACAATACAGAATCAGAATTCCATGGTTCGCTGAGATAAATGCTGCGGGCTTCCTCATAGAGCTGGTAGATCATCTTTTTTTGCTCTGTCCCGAGGGCTATTTTTAAAGATTCAAAGAGTCTGACCGTTTTGCTCGTGGAATAAAAGCAAATAAAAAAGACCTTTGCCGTAGTGTTGTTGGCAGCATGGATCGCATGCACTTCGCCGGGCTTGTGAAAGATTACATCACCGGGGAAAAGGGGCACGCTTCTGTCATCAGCAGTGGCAATAGCCTCTCCTGATTCAAGGTATACGATCTCCCAGAAATCGTGGATCTCCTCAATGTCTACATAGTCGGGTGTCAGATGCAATGTCAGGAAATTCTGGACATCTTCTACATGAAGCGTGGTCTTTAAACTTTTGTCGACATACATACTTCTTGAACTTACACGTACCATAGTAATCCCTCCTAAGTGGAAGTATACTACAGCGTGCAAAAGGCGTCAATCAGTAAAAATTTGATTTTTCTGGGCGCGCCTATTGTATTTTGGGTAAGGATTTAGTAGAATAGTGTGGTGATAGAATATGCACACTGTTTGCAAAGAGGAACAAGATGGAAATCATTAAAGCAAAAGAAGTAATTTATGAATATATAAAGCGTGATGAAGAAGGCAATATCAGCGGAACCTTGAAAGCAGTAGATGGAGTTGACATGGATATTGAGCAGGGGGACTTTATTGCTGTTCTTGGACATAATGGATCGGGCAAATCCACCCTTGCAAAGCATATGAATGCAATTCTTTATCCCACGGAAGGCACGGTCTGGGTGGACGGCAAGGATACGAAAGAGGAAGACGAGCTTTGGAATATTCGTCAGAGCGCCGGCATGGTTTTCCAGAACCCTGACAATCAGATCATTGGCCAGGGGGTGGACGAAGATGTGGGATTTGGCCCTGAAAATATGGGTGTTCCCACCAAGGAGATCTGGGAGAGAGTTGAGGAGAGCCTGAAGGTCTTGGGTATGTACAAGTATCGCAAACATTCTCCCAACAAATTATCCGGCGGTCAAAAGCAGAGAGTATCCATTGCAGGGGTACTTGCCATGCACCCCAAGTGCATCATTCTGGATGAGCCTACAGCCATGCTGGATCCCAATGGGCGCAAAGATGTGATTGAGGCGGTGCGCGCATTGAACGATGTGGAGCGGATCACGGTCATTTTGATCACACATTATATGGAAGAGACCATTTATGCAGACAAGGTTTTTGTAATGGATCAGGGGAAGATTGCCATGCAGGGTACCCCGAAAGAGATTTTTTCCAAGGTGGAGGAATTGAAAGCGCTAAGGCTGGATGTGCCCCAGGTTACGCTTTTGGCATATGAGTTGAAAAAGCGGGGAATCGACCTGCCGGATGGCATTTTAACCATCGGGGAGCTTGTGGATGCACTGAAGAAGTGAGGAGCTGAAGTTTTCCTGCACAAAGAAAGGAATACAAATGTCACTGATTTTAGAACATGTGAATTATATATATGGAGCAGATACCCCTTTGGCTCAAAAGGCGCTTGATGATATCTGCCTTGAGATACCTGACGGTCAGTTTGTAGGGATCATTGGACATACCGGCTCCGGCAAGTCCACACTGGTTCAGCACCTGAACGGGCTGATACGTGCTACGGAAGGCCGCATTTACTACAATGGTCAGGATATTTACGAAAAAGACTACGATATGAAAAAGCTGCGCAGCAAGGTAGGTCTGGTTTTCCAGTACCCGGAGCATCAGCTGTTTGAGATTGATGTGTTTTCAGATGTATGTTTTGGTCCCAAGAATTTGGGGCTTTCTAAAGAAGAAGTGGAGGAACGAGCCAAGGAGGCTTTGACACAGGTGGGGATCACAGAGGAGTATTACACCCAGTCGCCCTTTGAACTTTCCGGCGGTCAGAAACGTCGTGTAGCCATTGCCGGTGTGCTTGCTATGAAACCCAAGGTGCTGATCTTGGACGAGCCCACAGCCGGCCTGGATCCCAAAGGAAGAGATGAGATCCTTAACCAGATTAAGAAGCTGCAGACCCAGACCGGTATGACCATATTGTTGGTTTCCCACAGTATGGAGGATGTGGCTGAGTATGTGGACCGCATCATTGTGATGAATCAAGGCCGCGTCTTTCTGGATGATGTACCCAGAGAGATATTTAAACATTACAAAGAGCTGGAAGAAATAGGGCTGGCGGCGCCGCAGGTCACTTATATCATGCATGCTCTTAAGGAAAGCGGCTTGTCTGTGGATGTGGACGTCACTACCATTGCAGAGGCTACTGAGGAGATTGTAAAATGCTTAGAGACATTACATTAGGACAGTATTATCCCACGGATTCTGTCATACACAGATTAGATCCCAGGGTAAAGCTGGGAGGAACCATACTGTACATTCTTTCCTTGTTTTTTGTGAAAAATATATTGGGTTATCTGATCGCTGCCTTATTTCTTGCACTGGTGATCCGGCTTTCCAAAGTGCCTTTCAAATTCATGGTAAAGGGAATGAAAGCGATTCTTTTCCTGCTTTTGCTCACTGTGGTATTTAATTTGTTTTTGACCCAGGGAACGCCCATTGTGACCTTTTTTGGTAAGGTCAGTATCACCTACGAAGGCTTGGAGCTGGCAGTTTTCATGGCAATCAGACTGACCTTCCTGATCATCGGATCGTCCGTCATGACCCTGACCACCACGCCAAATAACTTGACAGACGGTATGGAGAGGATGCTCCGCCCCCTGAAAGTCATTCGTGTGCCGGTTCATGAGGTGGCCATGATGATGTCCATTGCCCTGCGTTTTATTCCTATTTTATTGGAGGAAACGGACAAGATCATGAAGGCACAAATTGCCAGAGGTGCTGATTTTGAGAGCGGCAATCTGCTTAAGAGAGCCAAGGCAATGGTCCCTCTTTTGGTCCCTTTGTTTATCTCAGCATTCCGTCGCGCCAATGACCTGGCTATGGCTATGGAAGCCAGATGTTACCGCGGAGGGGACGGACGCACCAAGATGAAACCACTGATTTATGGGAAGAAGGATTATCTGGCATATATCGTACTTGTAGCCTATCTGGTGATCGGCATCGGTATCGGCCGACTGTAAAATTAAGAGGAAAAGCATGAGTGAAAAAAGAAGAATCCGCCTGACCGTGGCCTACGATGGCACCAACTACCACGGCTGGCAGGTGCAGCCCAATGGAATTACCATAGAAAGTGAATTAAACAGATGTCTCGTGGACTTATTCCAGGAACCGATAGAGGTCATTGGGGCCAGCAGAACAGACTCCGGTGTACATGCCATGGGAAATATTGCTATTTTTGACACTATTGCCCGCATGCCTGCAGAAAAGATTGCTTACGCCCTGAATCAGCGCCTTCCCGAAGATATTCGCATCCAGAAGTCAGAAGAAGTTTCGCCTGACTGGCATCCAAGGCACGTTGAGAGCCGAAAAACTTACGAATACCGCATTTATCGAGCCAGGTTTCCCATGCCCGTTAAACGTCTCTATTCTTTGTTTACCTATCATTCTCTGGATGTAAACAGAATGCGGGAAGCAGCGGCGTATCTGGAAGGAGAGCATGATTTTAAAAGCTTTTGTCAGGTAGGTGCCCAAGTGCAATCCACTGTTCGCACAATCTACAGTGTCGAAGTTCTGGAGCAGGGAGATGACCTGGTGATTCGCATTTGCGGCAACGGCTTTTTATATAATATGGTCCGAATTATTGCAGGTACCCTGATGGAAGTGGGAGAAGGCAAAAAAGAGCCCACAGACATAATTCATATTCTGGAGACAAGAGATCGGCAGGCAGCAGGTCCCACTGCCCCGGCACACGCCTTGATGTTAATGAAGTATGAGTATATCAATTGAGAAAATACGAATAAGCGATTCTATTAGCAGCTCGCACTATGGTCCCAAACTTTGTGGTCAAATGTTGGAATTTTCTTCAAAATAGGTCTTGACACAACCGCTTGATTATAGTAAAATACATCAGTGTGACAATGTTTCGAAGTGCCAAGCCATAGCCCCGGCAAGGCATTTGAGATAGAGTAAATAAGCCGTTCTGGAGAGTTCTAAGTTGTAGCCGGACATCTGCGACTTAATCTTGAAAGAGCAATCGACAAGTCGAAAGACAAAGTAATATGGAGGAAACATAATGAAAACATTTATGGCTAGCCCAGCTACAATCGATAGAAAATGGTATGTAGTAGACGCTACAGATATGACTTTAGGCCGTCTGGCTTCTGAAGTTGCAAAAGTTTTAAGAGGTAAGAACAAAGCAATCTTTACCCCTCACATCGACACTGGTGATTATGTGATCGTAGTGAACGCTGAGAAGATCAAAGTAACCGGTAAGAAGTTGGATCAGAAGATTTATTACAATCACTCTGACTATGTTGGCGGTATGAAAGAGACCACCCTGAGAGAAAAATTGGCAAAGAAGCCCGAGCAGGTTGTTGAGCTTGCAGTTAAGGGCATGCTTCCCAAAGGACCTTTAGGAAGACAGATGTACACCAAACTTTATGTATATGCAGGACCTGATCACAAGCATGCTGCTCAGAAGCCTGAAGTACTGACATTCTAAGGGACAGGAGGAAAATGAATCATGGCTAATACAGAAAGATACTACGGAACAGGTAGAAGAAAGAAATCCATCGCCAGAGTATATTTAGTACCTGGTACCGGTAATGTAACCATCAACAAGAGATCCATGGACGAGTACTTCGGTCTTGAGACCCTGAAAGTTATCGTTCGTCAGCCTCTGGTTGCTACCGAGAATGCTGATAAATTTGACGTAATCGTTAACGTACACGGTGGCGGATACACTGGCCAGGC
Source organism: Acetatifactor sp. (assembly GCA_045532445.1). Taxonomy (GTDB): domain Bacteria; phylum Bacillota; class Clostridia; order Lachnospirales; family Lachnospiraceae; genus Acetatifactor. The sequence goes on from JAZSFW010000086.1 coordinate 13,172, forward strand.
TGGTGCGATCAGACACGGTATTGCAAGAGCACTTCTTCAGGCAGACGCTGATTTCAGACCCGTTCTGAAGAAAGCAGGTTTCCTGACCAGAGACCCTCGTATGAAAGAGAGAAAGAAATATGGTCTCAAGGCTGCTCGTCGTGCGCCTCAGTTCTCCAAGAGATAATCATTTATTTCGGAAAAGCTTATCAATCCCGGGACACTGTTCCCGGGATTTTCTTAAACATATCAAATTCATTTCCTATTGCATTCATTTTATCTGGTATTCGGTCAGAATCTCCCAAATCTATATTAAACCGTACTTTTTGAGCGGGAATTACGGTCGAATCTCTAGAAAATCATTTTAAGCCGTACTTTCTTGGTAGGATTACGGTTGGATTCCTAGAAAAGTCATATTAAACCGTATTTTTCTTACCGGGATTACGGTCTGATTCCCAGAAAAGCCATATCAAGCCGTATTTTCTTGTCGAGATTACGGTTGAATTCTTGGAAAAATCATATTAAGCCGAATTTGCTTGTCAAGGATTACGGTCGAAATCCCATGAATTTCAACACAACCGTATAAGCCTTTGAAGCTGTAGTTTAAGATGGAATGTGCGGTTGAGATTCTTGAACTTATAAAAGAAAGGAAGTCATAAATGAGAGGATTAAAAAAATTATTATTGGCGGAAAGAAAAAGATTAGAAGGCATTATCAAAATCAAACAAATTGAGCTTCAAAATAAGCCGGATGGTACACTTAGATTGTCCAAAAGCAAAGGGAATATTCAATATTATCATTGTACAGATGAGAATAAACTGGGGAAATATATAGTAAAGGGGAATGAAGAATTAATTAAGGCTCTTGCGCAGAAATCTTATGATGAAAAACTTCTTCAGCTGGCCGAGAAGAGACTAAGGCAAATTGATCGAATTTTAATGGATTATGAGGACGATGAAATTGAGAATATTTTTAAGAAAGAACATGCGGAGCGTCAGCGTTTGATCCGGGCAGTAGAGCCTACGTGGGATCAAAAAGTAAAAATGTGGGCAGATGAAGAATATCAAGGGAAGGGATTTCAAGAAGGGACGCCCCTGATCTTATCAGATCGCGGAGAAAGAGTCAGATCAAAAACCGAAAAAATCATGGCTGATTATTTTTATAGACAAGGAATTGAATATAAATATGAGTGCCCGATTTATTTGAAGGGGATGGGAACAGTGTATCCTGATTTTACATTTCTTTCCAGAAGGACAGGCAGTGAGGTGTATTGGGAACATTGTGGAATGGTGGATACTCCGGAATATGTAAGAAATATGGTACATAAAATAGAAATGTATGAAAATAATGGGATTTTTCCGGGTGAAAGGTTGATTCTCACATATGAGACGGAAAAAAGTGTTTTGAGTACGGAGAAAATAGCACAGATGGTGGAACGGTATTTAAAGTAAAACCGTCCTGTGAAACCTTTTCAGGGATGAAGAATTGTGTTACAATAAGAAATTAAAAGATACTGTAGAATCAATATGTCAATTATACGACAAGGCAAAAGTGCGTTTCGTTTACTGAAAACAACATTTGGTTCACGGAACGCGCTTTTTTTGTTTATACATGATATAGTGAGAGTCATAAGAAAGGAGAGATTTAAATGGACAAGAAAGTGTCAGAATATAAACCTAAATATGGAATGCTCTCATGTGTAAAATACATGTATAAACTGCTTTGGAAGACGGAAAGAGGATTGGTATTATCGGCAATTGCATCAATACCGATTTCGGTAGTGTTATCTGCGATTGCAATGTATACACCCGCTGTGGTTTTGTCGGTATTAGAAACGTCTCAACAATTTTCATATATTGTTCTTGTTATAGTGGGATTATTGATAATTAAACTGATATTTGATTTAATGCAAAATATTATTTCTGCAAAAGTGGAATATGCCAGAAATAGAACATACCATCAGATGACATATATGTGGCAATGTAAACGTCGTGATCGCGATTGGAATCATGAATTTAATCCGGAGACTCAAAAGAGTGACGAGCGTTGTAAAAACGTGATTGGAACCCCATATACAGCAGGCGCTATTTTTCCTTTGGATTTTGCAGAAATTATTTCTGCAGTTTTGAATTTTATTTTGTTTGGTTCTGTTATCTCATTGCTGAATCCGAGTATTATCCTATTACTTGTGCTTGGATGCATCATAAATTATTTCGCATTAAGGTGGCGCCGCCAGAAAAATTTAAGCGACATTGATGTTCGTAATGATCTGATAAAAAAGCTGAATTATTCCACAAGAGATATTGCAATTCATTTTAAATATGCTAAAGATTTACGATTATATAACATGGAAAAACCTTTGCTTAAAAGGCTTAAAAAGATATTTGCCAAGAATCAGGAAGTTTTTAAAAATCTTGAGCGTCGGAATGTAATCGTTTCCACAATCAGTTATCTTGTAATCTTATGTCGAGACGTGGCAGCATATGCGTTTTTAATATATAAGGCGTCAATCGGTGAATTAGATGCAGCTTCCTTTATACTTGTATTTTCTGCAATAACATCTATGTCTGCACTTATGGACAAGGTTCTGCAGATTATTAGCCGAATTTTTAAAGGTGCAGTAGAAGTTTCACAATTTCGCGAGGCAATGGATTTACAGGATCGCCTTAATCGTGGTATGGGAATTCCGGTTCCGAAAGGCCCCTTTTCTATCGAGTTTAGAAATGTGTCTTACCAATATCCTAAAGGTGAGAAAAAAGTATTGGACAATATTTCGTTTAAAATTGATGCAGGAGAGAAAATCGCGCTTGTGGGTTTGAATGGTGCAGGGAAAACAACACTCACGATGCTTATGTGTGGATTGATTTTGCCGGATAGTGGTGAAGTACTTTTAGATGGGCACTCTTTGTTTGAATACAACAGAGATGAGATGTATGGTTTATTTGGAATTGTACCTCAGCAATACAATCTTTTATCAGTATCCATAGCCAGAAATATTGCGGCTACTATATCGGATGACGATGTGGATATTAAAAAGTTAAATTATTGCATTGAAACAGCGGGGCTATCTGAAAAGATAAAAAGCCTGCCAAAGGGGGCTGCTACATTGTTGAATCGAACCTTATACAAGGATGCAGTAGATCTCTCGGGTGGTGAAATACAAAAATTATTGTTGGCAAGACTTCTGTATAAAAGTCCTCTGTGTATGATTTTGGATGAGCCAACTGCGGCACTGGATCCCATTGCAGAGGATAAAATATACAGGCGTTATAGTGAGATTGCGTCAAATGCTACATCTATTTTTATTTCACATAGGCTTGCATCAACACGTTTTTGCGATCGTATTTTCTTGCTGGATGGAGCAAGTTTTGCGGAAGTAGGAACCCATGAGGAGTTAATGGCTGCCGAGGGAAAATATAAGGAGTTGTTTGACATACAAAGCAAGTATTATCGCAAGGAGGTGTCGAAGGCATGAAAGGTGTGAATCAAACAAAGAACTACAATTTGCTGCATGAGTGCAAAATGATCCTTCGTGCCTTTGGGATAATCAACAAATTATTTCCGAGATTTTGGATCCTAGAAGTCATTTATTTGCTGTGGCAATGTGTATTTCCGTATTTCAGTCTTTATATGTCTGCACAAATGATAAATGAACTATCAGGTAAATGTGATTTGCGTAGACTTTTGCTATTAGCAGGTATTACTGTATGTGGAAGTTTTGCTATTTCTCTTATTACAAGAATACTTCAAAGCAAGAAAAATGTGAATAACTCATTTCTATTTCAACGGCATGAGGCGTATTTGTTTGCAATGCAGAGTAAACTTCAATACGAACATCTTGAAAATCCGGATATGGTTCATGCACGATTTAGAAATTTGCAAAATATGTCTACGTTTAATGCCGGAATCTGTGCAGTGAAAGAAGCATTCACAAATATTACAACTAATATTATAAATATTATCTTCTCAATTTCTTTGACAATATCTATGTTTACAACAGTTGTACATAGTGAGTATACAGGGATATTGGGATTTGTGAATTCTCCATATGCAGCGATAGTTATTATGCTAATGATCATGATCAATACGTTTTTTTCTGTTAAGATTATGATTGGGAGAACAAATGTAAATAATGAAGCGGTAACGGAATTGGCGGACAATAATTCTCTTGACAGGAGTCAGAACCAATGCTGGGGAGCTGATATGATTACGTTTAATCTGAATAAGGTTGTATTAGAGGAATATCGTAAACATTTGCTTCGCCCCAAATGGATTGAAAAAATTGAAAAGGCGACGATTAAATATAATAGTTTTTCGGTTATATTGAATTTGGTTTTGTCAATTTCGATTTTTGTTTTTACTGCCGCAAAAGCATTTATAGGTGTGTTTGGCATCGGTAATTTTATATTATATCAGGGAGCAATAGACAGGTTTGTAAAGGCCGTCTGTGGTATCAGCACTGATATAGGGAAACTGTTTCATAATAACATCTATCTGGCTGAATTTTATGAATTTATTGACTTGCCTAACAGCATGTATCATGGTACGCTTGCTGTGGAACATCGTGATGATATTGATTACGAGATAGAATTTCGCGATGTGGGTTTTAAATATCCACGTACAGAGAGCTGGGCGCTGCGTCATGTGAATATCAAATTCAAAATAGGAGATACCTTAGCGATAGTGGGAGAAAATGGGTCCGGTAAGACCACGTTTATTAAGCTGCTATGTCGTTTGTATGATCCCACAGAAGGAAAGATTTTGCTAAACGGGATAGACATTACACGTTATCGACATCATGAATATCAAGAACTGTTTTCGGTGGTTTTTCAGGATTACACATTATTTGGCTTCCCCCTTGGTGAAAATGTGGCCTGTCATTACGAATATGATGAAGATAAGGTGAGAGAGTGCCTGATTCGTGCAGGTATGGGAGAAAAATTGATTGACCTTGACAATGATCCCCACGCAAAAGGGAAAAAGGCATTAGAACGTGCGATTGGTAGAGAGTATGACTCTGAAGGAGTAGACTTCTCCGGCGGTGAATTACAGAAAATTGCATTGGCCCGTGCGATATATAAAGATGCTCCATTTGTAATACTGGACGAACCTACTGCAGCACTGGATCCAATCGCAGAATCTAAAATTTATGAAAACTTCAATCAATTGGTAAAAGAGAAAACGGCAGTATTTATAAGCCATCGCTTATCTAGCTGTAAATTCTGTGATGAGATTGCAGTATTTCATAAGGGTACTATTGTTCAACGAGGAAACCATGGTAAATTGGTAACCGATGAAAACGGGAAGTATTATGAACTCTGGAATGCGCAGGCGAAGTATTATGTAAAATAAGCAAACAAATAGTGGATAGATTGATTGGGGTGGAGGTGAAGATAGGTATGCACCTGAATTGTGCAATCATAGATGACAATGCAACAGATGCGAGGTACATTTCCGGGATTGTGAAACATTGGTCGGCGGTGGCAGATCATACGGTACGCATAAATGAATTTGGATCAGCGGAAGAATTTCTGTTTCAATATGAGGACGAAAAGGATTATGACATCCTATTACTGGATATTGAAATGGGCGGTATGAATGGGGTAGAGTTAGCTAAAAAAATTCGAAAAGATAATGAGACAGTGCAGATTGTCTTTATTACCGGATTCCCTGATTTTATAGCCGAAGGATACGAAGTTTCGGCTCTTCATTATTTGATGAAGCCGGTAAATATGGAGAAACTGTATGGAGTATTGGATAAGGCAGTATGCAATCTTGGAAAATATGAGAGGCGGCTGTGTGTAACCTTTGATAGACAGACTGTCTTTATACCATTACGTCAGATCATGTATATCGAAGCACAGAAGCAGTATGTTCAGATCTATACTGCAGATACTGCTTATCGCATGAAAGAGTCCTTGAGTAATGTGGAAAAGCAGGTAGATGAATATATTTTAAAATGTCACCGTTCTTTCTTGGTTAATCTACGTTATGTGGCTCAGATTAAAAGTAACGGCGTGGTGTTGAAAAATGGTGTAGAAATACCTATCAGCCGTGGTATTGCAGAACAGATTGGTAAGGAAATCATACGATTGTTTTAAGGAGTATTACGTATGTTGTTTCAGAAGTGGATAGACAAAAGAATTGAAGCATATCAAAGTGATCTCATGCGAAAGTATTGTGATGAGGTGGAGTCCATGTATACGAAAATGCGAGGGTGGCGTCATGATTATCATAATCATATCCAGGCGATGCAGGCAAGCATGGCTCTGGGGAACTATGATGAAGTAAATAGTTATCTCCGCCAACTCAATGATGATTTGACAAATGTGGATACTACGGTAAAGACCGGACGTGTAATGGTGGACGCAATACTGAACGGAAAGATGAACATTGCACTGCAAAACAAGGTCGCAGTCAATGCCAAAGCGAAGATTCCGCCGGGAGTGCCGGTTACGGATGTGGATCTATGTGTTATCATCGGAAACTTGTTAGACAACGCAGTGGAAGAAAATAAGAAATTGCCGGAAGAAGATCGTTTCATACGTATTTATATAGGGCAGAAAAACACACAGTTTTATCTGGCGTTTACAAATGCAGCCGGTAAGAAACGGGAAAAGCAAGGTTCTCTGTATCAATCATCGAAGGGAATTAATCACGGCTTCGGATTGGCGAGAGTTGAAACTATTGTAAAGAAATATGGCGGGTTATTCTCTGCGGACAGCGAAGACGGTGGGTTTACGGCAGAGATTTTGATTCCTTTACAATAGCCAGGTTAGACTTTGCTTAATACTTTTCTGCTCCGATTTTAGTATGATTTATAAGGTATCCTTCGCTTTATGAGGTGCGGTGAAGAGTAATGAGAAACCGTGCGTTTGTAACACATTTGCAGCACTGTAGCTGAAAACTCCAGTAAATACGGGCACTTTCAGTTATCCAAACGTTAATAAAAGTTACCCAAGAGATAATCATTTATTTCGGAAAAGCTTATCAATCCCGGGACACTGTTCCCGGGATTTTCTTAATCATATCAAATTCATTTCTGATTCATATTGCATTTTTTGCTAGGTGTTCGGCCAGAATTTCCTAAAATCTATATTAAACCGTACTTCTTGGGAGGAGATTACGGTCAAGTTCCTTATACAACCGTTTATTCGTACTTTGTTCAAGCTGATTTTTGCAAAGGACATGAAAAATAGAAAATATTAAAAAAATCAAAAATAGTTCTAAATTTTTTTGTAAAAATCCAAGTTATATGATATAATTTTACAAAATACGTATAGATTGGAGTAGGTTGTTCTATGATTCATGAATCTAGCTGGGATTTTACATTGGCAAATTATGATGCTGTTTGGGCGTTTTTAGTCCAGCTCGGCTTGTTGTTACTGTTCTTGATGCTGGGCAATATTCTGAGGCGCACAATTCCCCTGTTTCGCAAATGTCTGATTCCTTCGGCACTTTTGGGGGGCGCGGTACTCTTGATCGTAGATATTGTTGCCAAGCAGTTAGGATTTGTTTTGGTTGATAACCGTCTTATGCAGGTGATCACTTACCATTGTCTGGCCATTGGTTTTGCGGCCATGACATTGAAGACGGAGAAGAGTACCCATAAAACGAATCGAGCGCAGATTGTGGAGTTTGGTGCTCTGCAGGGTGGAACTTATATGCTTCAGGCTTTTACCGGACTTGGTATTACGCTGCTTTTGTTTTTCCTGACCTGCAATAGTGATAAGGTGGTTTCTTTTGTCTGTGGTTTGATCCTGCCGTTGGCCTATGGTCAGGGTCCTGGAAATGCACTCAGCTGGGATATCAACTTCACCAATACTCCTGCTGCACAGTTTGCCGGAAACGGAAGTTTTGGTCTCTCCCTTGCCTCAATTGGATTTGTGGTGGCATCTGTATTTGGTGTGCTGTATATTAATATTTACAAGAGACGAGGAAAACTTCAGGTTCGCAGCTGTGAATCTGCCGGGGAGAATTTGAACCAGCATGAGCAGGGTTGTCAGGAGATTCCAGACAATGAATCTGTGGATAAGTTTACCTTGCAGGTGGGATTTGTAGCATTGGCCTATGCGATTTCCTTTGGATTTATGTGTCTTTTGGGTATGCTCTCAAATTTTACGAATAGTATCGCCTGGGGATTTAATTTCCTTTGGGCATCTTTGGCAGCTATGCTGATCAAGTTTGTGGTTAAATATCTTCGTAAATCCAATATGATGCATCGTGACTACATTAATAATTATCAGATGGATCGTATTTCGGGCTTTTCCTTTGATTTGATGATCGTGGCAGGAGTGGCGGCGATTGAGATCAATGACATAAAGAATTATATTCTGCCCATTGTGATCCTCAGTGTGGTAGGGGCAGTGCTTACTTATGTGTATATTCGTTTGGTTGCCAAGGAGTGCTTCAAGGGATTTGAACACGAATTCTTCCTGATGAGCTTTGGTACGCTGACTGGTACTGCTTCAAATGGTATGATTTTGATGAAGGAGATTGATCCGGGCTTGCGTACACCTACATCGAGCCTGTATATCCTCTCGAATTTCCCGGCGATGGTAATGATCGCACCGCTGTTGTTTTTGTTAAGTTTTGCAAGCCAATCACTGACCAATACAATCATTGCATGCGTTATTTTCTTTGCGCTGTGGCTGGTTTATACGTTGTTTCTGTTCCGAAGAAAGATCTTTAAAAAGCGGTATCAGGACCAACCTGTGGAGGTTTGGAAGGAAGAGGACGTAGCTTAGATAAAGAATAGCAAAGGTTATGGTCCTCGACAATGACGGGAATATGATCCATACCTGGGGACAGAAAGTCATCCGTTTTTATGATTCGGATGGCAATCTGATTGAAGTGGGAACGCCAAATTAGTGATCTGGGCTGCGGCACGGGGCTTGGATTGGAGGCGGTTTTTAAGGCGGTTGGAGTATTACAAAAATGGGAGCAACCTATACTTTGAAAGCAATAAAATAGCTTCTGCTGATAGGTTGCTCACAGTTTTACGTTTCGTGTTATGCCCACATTTTTACACAGTATTTTCCGGGTTCGGAATAAAGGATTTTGTCACAGGATTTCCCGTTGATCTCAATCTTTGCTCCGGATCCTTCTTTTTTGTTGAGGATCAGGTCCAGCTCGATCCCACGGATGCGAAGACCTTTCAGGCTTATGGCCTGCTTGCTTGATGTGCTTGATGCAAGCGACCCTTCTGTGTCTAGATTGGCCAAACCGTCCGGAAGGCAGGGCGAAAAAGTGATGCCGTCTTTCTCAATATTTACGCCGAACAAACCATAAACGATCATTCGGATAAATCCGGTTGCGGACCAGGTTTGATCCGGTATAGATTCCCAGTGAATGCCAATCTGCCATCCACCGTCGGGTTTGCCGTTTTCCGGATTGTAGATCTCATAAAAACCGTTGCTGTCTATTGCCAGTTTGGCCATATTCAAAAGTTCTTCCTTCAACAAATCAGCACGACCGTATTTGGCTGCAGCATCTGCAAAAAATCCATTGACAAAGGGCCAGATCAGATTGTTGTGACGAATGGGATTTTCGACAGAAGAGATCCCCTCAAAAGGCGGCCAGATGGATACCAGTCCAAGCTTGCTTACTTCCATGTTTGCCAGTATTTTCTCTGCTTTTTCCCGGTTACAGAGCTGAAACAGAATGGCAAAACAAAGTCCGCATCCTTCCTGGGAAGCGTCCAACTCTCCGTCCGGGTAGATAAAGTAGCCGTATCTGTCCAGCTCATCACTCCAAAGCCATTTGTTTATGGCCTCTTTCATGTCTTTTGCTTTGCTTAAATATCTTTCTTGTTCTGCACTATCCTGACTCAGTATCCTTACCATATCTGCAAGAATACAATAGGCATGATAATATAGGCAATTGGTACTTAAGGTCATGATCCCGGCTGTGTCAGGATGTTTTTTGACAAAAGATGCCCGGTTGCCTTCCTGGTGCAGTCTTTTGGGATATCCGGTGATACCATCATTAAAAAAGGAACCTCCTGTAAACAGGCCGAATTGTTCGTTGAACTGTGTTTCTTCCATGATGGACAATGAATTTGTTACCGTTTCATAGGCATTCTTTAAGAATTCTTTATCGCCTGTTGCAAGATAGTAGCTCCATGCACCGGTTGCCCATACGATCTTGTCCCAGCTTTGCTTGTCCATTTGGAAGCACAGTTGCCCGTCAACTTTTTCACACACAGCCCACAAGGTGTTTTTGGCAACCTCCGGTTCCAGAAAACAGGCTGCATTCATAGTATTGATGGCTGCATCACGAGTCCAGGGGGTAGGGTATCCGCCGCCTGCCCGGATCATAAGTCCAGGATTTGCTTCCCATAGCCCGGTTTTGTTGTATTCTGCCTCCGGACATTCTACGGTACTGATATCCAGTAAAGTGTGGAGGGCCATTTTCCAGGCGGCCTCAACCTTATGGTTGTTTAGGGATAGGACAGGGGCATTTTTTTTCACGTTAGAAAGATAATCGCTCATTTTTACTCCTTACTCTAAATTGGTATTTAAATTTTTCATGTAAAGCTGCCGATATTCTGAGGGGGTCATGCCGGTTTGCTTTTTGAAAAAGCTGCAAAAATAAAACTGACTGGAAAACCCAAGAGAATTTGAAATATCGTTAATGGGTCTGCTGGTAGTAGCCAACTGCTCCATGGCATAATTGTTTTTTTTGCGGATAATGAACTGGGCCGGGCTGACGCCAAAGCGCTTGTGAAACAGCTTCGTGAAATGGCTCGGATGATAACCGGCAATCTCAGCCATTTCAGCTACAGAAACAGGGCGGTGTAAATTGGTTTCTGCATGAGAGATGGCTTTATAAAGGGCTGTTTCAGAGGACCTTTCTGATAAGGTAATAGCATTATCCGGGCAGCATTGGAGATAATAGCAGACCAGCTCCATCATACATTGCCGGGCTCTTAGGAGGGAAGGAATGCTTTTCTCCCGGTGAGCAGCGATCATCTGCTCAAACAAAGCTTTTGCCACAGCCGGGTCTTTTGGTGTTACACAGAGAGGTACTCTGACCAGGTCAAACAATTCTGCATCATGCACTTTCACATTGAAGTGGCAATAGTACTTCAAATAAGGCTGCGTGCCGTCATTAAAAAAGGTCTGCGTTGAATGGGCGGGAAGCAGATAAAGCTGATCTTTATCAGGCTGCATTTCCTGACCGTTGACAATGATGGTGCCGGTACCGCTACAGATCAGACCAATGCTGCTGTAAGGGGGAGTGCCGCCGTTTCCTCGCCAGTTTCGGTCGCATTGTATCAGGTCCGTTCGATCCAGACTGATGGTAATCTCATGAAATTGATTTTGCAAAATGTCAAAAATAGCATCCATGATGCACCTCCCTAAGTCCTTGCTTCCATTTTATCACATATGCGCCCGGAAATCATCCTCTAAATTCATATATTTAGACGAGAAATTTAGATTTTAAATGCTGGAATTTTATGGTACGATAATTATACGCAGTGCATGATACCGTAAGCCATGGCTCTTTCTTTTCTGTGTACATGGCATATAAATAATTGTGCGGAGGTACGATATGACAAACAGAGAACGTTTTATCAAAACATTGAAATGTGAGCCCATCGGAGGACAGGTTCCTACTTTTGAACTGGTATTTTATTTGACCATGGAGGCTTTTGGAAAGGTACATCCCCTGCATCGCAAATATGAGCAGTGGAATCAGATGAGTCTGAAGGAAAGGACGCTGCATATAAATGATATGGCGCAGGTCTACATTGACACGGCGGAGCGTTACGGACACAGTGCGATTATGGTGCACAATTTTCCCCGTAATTTTGAAGACTTTATGTGGCTTTTGGAAACCATACGTGAGAAAAGCGGTGACGAGTACTTTTTGATGATACATGGAGACAATACCTGGCCTATTCCTGACGGCCAGAATATGATGGATTTTTCAGTGCGCATGTATGAAGAACCGGAGCTTTTGAACGAAGAGTCTGCGCGGCGTACAGAAAGATTATTGGAAAAGGCTCGTAAGATTCACGAGAGAGGGCATCTTATAGATGGCTTTGCTCTTTGTGCAGACTATTGTTTTAATACGAATCCGTTTTTCAGTGAGGACGCCTTTGATGAGTTGATTGCGCCATATTTGAAGGAGATCATTGCAGGATACCGCGAAATGGGATATTATTCCATCAAACATTCTGACGGGAATATCATGCCGATCTTAAAGCAGATCGCAGACTGTAAACCGGATGCGATCCACTCTTTGGATCCCCAGGGAGGCGTGTCCCTCACGGAAGCGCGCAAGGTTGTGGGTCCTGATATTGCGCTGTGCGGTAATGTAAACTGTGGCTTATTGCAGACCGGTACTGAGGAGGAGGCTGCAGAAGATACCATGCGCTCTCTGAGAGAAGGTATGGCAAGCGGCAGGGGATATATTTTCTGTACCAGCAACTGTGCCTATACCGGCATGCCCCTGGAACGCTATGAACTGCTTAACTGTATCTGGAAAGAGTACGGCAACTACGATCGGATGTAATTAGGGCGCGACTCATGCCGGCTACCCCAATGGCATTGCGTACCTACAACATATTATTTCGCGGAGAGCAGCCATATTCTTTCTGGTAGGCCCGGTAAAATGATGAATAATCCCGGAAGCCGGAAGACATGGCTGCTTCTGTAATATTTTTTCCTTCTGCTTTCAATTCTTTGACTCTGGTCAAGCGTTTTCGCCGGATATATTCGTGTATGGTAAGGCCGGTGGCTTTGTGAAAAGAGCGGCACAGGTGATATTTGGACAAAAAGAAACGTTCCTCCAAAAAATCCAGAGTAATATCGTCTGTGTAATTGTTATTCAGATACCAAATGACCGCCTGCATTGGGTTGGCAGTGATATCGGCAGCAGAGAAGATGGTCGTTTTATGGATCAGATAGAGGATTTCGATCAGCAGGGAAGTAAGGATCGGGGCGTCCCCATCCAGTGTAAAATTCTCTGAGTATTTCTTGAATTTCAAAAAGGCATCATATAGTCCGCAGGAACGGACTGTATTTGCAGCGATCTTATTGCCCAAGCCATTGGAGGCTTTCAGGAATTGGGCTTCGTAATCCTGGCAATGATGTTTTTGAAAGAATTCGGGATCAACCATGAGAACGAATCTGTGATATCGTTTCTCCCTGTTGTGATAGATTCGATGCATTTCATGCTTACGGATAATGATGATATCGCAGGGCTCTAAGGTGTAGCTATTCTCTTCCACCACGTATTTGGAATCCCCCTCCAGGAACAAAAGAATCTCATATTGATCATGATTGTGAAGCTTGTAGGTGATATCCATCACATGTTCTGACGCGCTTTCTTCGATGGAATAAAATGTTCCCTGCATTCTCCATTCCTCCTGTGTTCCGTGATTTGTATCTATTTTAATACAAGAGAGCAAGAATTGCAATGTCCTGGTCAATTTTCAACAAGAAATTTTGAAAAAAATGTGATACAGTGAATTTATAGTTCGTTGTGCAGAACATAAAATGAACCTGACAGGAAAGTTTTTCACAAATAAGTTTTATACAAGAAAGGAACAAAGCTATGTATAACAAGATCAGCGGATTTTCTGATGAAATTGCAAAGGAGATCGACGTACAATTTGAGGTACTGGGCAAACTGAACATTGGGTATTTTGAACCCAGAGGAATTGATGGCAAGAATATTTCGGCTTTGTCTGAAGAAGAAGCATTGCAGCTGAAAGAGAAGATGGACGCTTGTGGGATCAAGGTGTCTTCCATTGGATCTCCCATCGGTAAGATCAAGCTGGATGCACCCTTTGAGCCGCATTTCGAGAAGTTTCAGAATGTGGTTAAGACTGCGAAGATCCTGGATGCCAAGTATATCAGAATCTTTAGCTTCTACCATGATGGCGGCAACGTATGGACCGCGGAGGAAAGAGAGCAGGTGATCGCAAAGCTGCGCACATTGATCGCTTACGCTGAGGAGAATGATGTAATCCTCCTTCATGAGAATGAGAAGGATATTTATGGTGACACCGCAGACAGATGTGCAGATCTGATGAAAGAACTGTACGGTGAGCATTTTAAGGTGGTATTTGACCCAGCCAACTTTGTACAGTGCAAGCAGGATACCAAGTATGCCTACGAACTTCTGAAAGATTACATAGCTTATATGCATATCAAGGATGCGCGCATGGAGGATGAGAAGGTTGTTCCTGCCGGCATGGGTGACGGCAATGTGGAGTATGTGCTGAGGGCACTCTTTGAAAACGGATATGATGGGTATTTGAGTCTGGAGCCTCATCTGGGAAGTTTTGAGGGATTGGCTGAGCTGGAGCTGGATGATAAGATGCTTGACCTTCCTAAGAGCGGTGAGGGAACCTTTACCCTGGCATATCGTGCACTTTGTGATATTCTGGAGAAGATTTTATAAAGAGAAGAGGAGATTATCATGGAAAAATTGAGATTGGGTATTATCGGTTATGGTAACATGGGTACCGGTCATGTGAGAAATATGATGGAGGGAAAAGTTCCCAAGATGGTGCTTACTGCAGTGTGTGATAAGGCAGAGGCAAGAAGAGATGCTTTCAAAGAGCAGTATCCGGATATTCCTGTATTCGCGGATGCAGAGGATTTATACAAGAGCGGTTTGTGTGATGTGATCCTGATCGCGGTACCTCATTATGATCATCCGGGTCTGGCAATTTTGGCATTTTCCTATGGTTTGCATGTGATCACAGAGAAGCCTGCCGGTGTTTATACCAAGCAGGTTAAGGAAATGAATGAAGCAGCACAGAATTCTGACAAGCTGTTTGGAATCATGTACAATCAGAGAACTAATCCTGTTTATCAGAAGCTGCGTCAGATGATCCAGAGAGGTGATCTGGGACATATTAAGAGAATCACCTGGATCATTACCACCTGGTACAGACCCCAGGCTTACCACGACAGCAGCACCTGGCGGTCTACCTGGAAGGGAGAAGGCGGCGGAGCACTGATCAATCAGAATCCTCATCAGCTGGATCTTTGGCAGTGGATGTTTGGCATGCCTGACAGAATCTATGCAAGAGCAGGATTTGGTAAGTATTATGATATTGAAGTAGAAGATGATGTGATGGCATATTTTGAATATGACAACGGAACCACCGGTGAATATATCACCTCTACCGGAGAAGCTCCGGGAACCAATCGTCTGGAGATTGCCTGCGATATGGGTAAGGTGGTGATCGAAGACAATAAGATTCAGTTTAAGCGCAACATTATTTCCGAGAGAGAGCACAACCGTACCAATACAAGACCTTTTGGCACTCCGGAATGTTGGGATTGTACAGTTCCCGCTGATTTCTCCGGTGGTCCTCAGCATGTGGGTATCATGAATAATTTTGCCGATGCTGTGTTAAACGGAGCAGAGCTTTTGGCAAAGGGCGAAGAGGGTGTATTGGGATTAACTATTTCCAATGCCATTCACTTGAGCGCATGGACCGGCGAGATGGTGGACGTGAAGAACTTCCCGGATGACAGATACTATGAGCTTCTGCAGGAGAAGATCAGAACCTCTACCGTTGTAAAGAAAGAAACACAGGTTGTGGCAGATACCAGAGGCACACACTAAAGAATAAAGTGAAGAAAGGCTTGGAGCAATATGAAAAATGTTTGTATTGTGGGATATGGGGCCATTGGTCCTATACATGCCAAAGCGTTGGAAAAGGTAGAAAATGCCAGACTTTATGCGGTTTGTGACATAGATGCTGCCAAGAGAGCAAAGTGTGTGTC
Source organism: Acetatifactor sp. (assembly GCA_045532445.1). Classification (GTDB taxonomy): domain Bacteria; phylum Bacillota; class Clostridia; order Lachnospirales; family Lachnospiraceae; genus Acetatifactor. The sequence continues at coordinate 28,909 of JAZSFW010000086.1, forward strand.
ACAATACCCCGTAACAGAATATGATGATTTTGACAAAATGCTTCTGGACGAGCAGATTGACAGTGTGCATATCTGTACTCCCCATTACCTGCACTTTGAGATGATCAAGAAGGCACTGGCAGCCGGCAAGGATGTAGTGGTTGAGAAGCCTGTAACCATGACCAAAGGTGAGTTTGAGGAATTGAAGGCTTTGAAGGATGCAGGAAAAGTATGCGTGGTTTTCCAGAATCGCTTAAATCCCTGTATGATCAAATTAAAGAGCCTTATAGAGGACAAGACCTTGGGCGAGGTGCTGGGTGCGAAAGGTCTGCTGACCTGGTATCGATCTCCGAAGTATTACCAGAGTGCATCCTGGCGAGGAAAATGGGCCACAGAGGGAGGCGGTCTTCTGATCAATCAGGCTGTACATACACTGGATTTCTTCTGTTACTTATTGGGTAAAGTGACAGCTGTGAAGGCTCATATGAGCAATGACTCTCTGGAGGATGTGATTGAAGTAGAAGATACTTTGACAGCCAGACTGCAGTTTGCATCCGGCATCACAGGCTTATTCTATGCTACCAATGGTTATATCGATAGTCCATCGCCGCACTTTGAAGTGGTCTTTGAAAAAGGAGTTGTTCGATATATTGACAGTGTTTTGTGGGTCGATGGAGAGATCGTGGCAAGAGATGATGCACCGGAAATCGGGAAATCTTATTGGGGCAGCGGTCACAGTGGGCTTTTGAAGCGGTTTTATGATGAGCAGAAGTATTTTACAGTGACGGACGCGCAGAATACAATGGAAACGATGTTTGCCATGTATGAAAGTGCTAAGTATGATGGTAAAATGACTGTTGTATAAACATAGAGGAGAAAGAAAAGATCTTTCAGGGCTTTCCCGAAAGGTCTTTTTGTGTTATGATAAATAAGATGGCAGGTTTTGATAGAAAGCCTAAGGAGGACATAGATAATGAGAGCACTCAGTACCAGGACTACCTATTTTACGGATTCCGTGATCCGCCGTATGACGAGAGTTGCCAATCGTTTCGGCGCGGTGAATCTTTCTCAGGGATTCCCAGATTTTGATCCACCGAAGGAGATTACAGACAAGCTGGCACAGATTGCAGACAAGGGACCTCACCAATATGCATTGACCTGGGGTGCTCAGAATTTCAGAGAGGCTTTGGCAAAGAAACAAGAGCACTTCAGTGGTATGAAGGTGGATCCTGATTCAGAGATCGTGGTGACCTGTGGAAGTACAGAGGCTATGATGGCGGCCATGATGTCAGTGGTAGATCCTCAGGACAAGGTGATCATCTTTTCTCCTTTTTATGAAAATTACGGTGCCGATACGATTCTTTCCGGTGCCCAGCCGATTTATGTTCCCCTGGTGCCCCCGACTTTTACCTTTGATCCGGCCAAGCTGGAGGCGGCTTTTCAAGAAGGAGCCAAGGCGCTGGTGCTTTGTAATCCATCCAATCCCTGCGGTAAGGTATTTACATTGAAAGAGATGCAGCTGATCGCAGATCTGGCCATCAAATATGATGCCTATGTGATCACGGATGAGGTGTATGAGCATATTATTTATGAGCCTTATCAGCATGTGTACATGGCTGCGCTGCCCGGAATGCGGGAGAGAACCATTATCTGCAGTTCTCTTTCCAAGACCTATTCTATCACAGGTTGGCGCCTGGGTTATGTGATTGCTTCTCCGATTATCATTGACAGGGTGAAAAAGGTACATGACTTTTTGACAGTAGGTGCTGCTGCGCCGCTTATGGAGGCTGCAGTAGTGGGTCTTACCTTTGAGGATGCATATTACAAGGAATTGCAGGCACATTACACACATATGAAAGACTTCTTTGTGGGCGGCTTAAAAAAGCTTGGGTTTACTGTGGCTGAGCCTCAGGGAGCTTATTATGTTCTTTTGGATGTGTCCGAATTTGGCGTGAAGGACGATGTGGCGTTCTGCGAATGGATGGCAGAGCATGTGGGTGTGGCAGCCGTGCCGGGCTCCAGCTTCTTCAGAGAAGACGTGCATCATTTGATCAGATTTCATTTTGCCAAGAAAGAGGAAACTTTGCAGGCGGCGCTGGATCGTCTTGCATTGATGCGCAAGAAAGCAACGCAGGCGGGTGAAGTGAACTGGCGGTAAATGGAAGTTTATTACTTGACAACATGTGAAAACATGGTATAATAATAGTAATTATTACTAGAATTGAATGGTTAATAAATATAGGCAGTTAAGAATATGGAGGTGCTGTTATGGAATTATTAAAAGGAAAAGTGGCAATGGTAACCGGCGGAACACGAGGAATTGGTTACGCGATCGTAAAGAAATATCTGGAAAATGGTGCATCTGTAGCACTGTGTGGCTCCAAGCAGGAGACAGTGGACAAAGCACTGGCTAAGCTTAAGACAGAGAATCCTGACTATCCTGTGATGGGTTTGTGCCCGGATTTACAGAGCCCTGAAGAGGTTGCAGCTGCGATCGAACAGGTGAAAGAGACTTTTGGAAGTTTTGATATTCTTGTAAACAATGCAGGTATCTCTGCGAGAGAGAGTTTATATGATTACAAGCCTGAGGATTTTGCAAAGATCATGAATCTGAATGTGACAGCAGTGTTCAACTGCGCACAGGCAGCAGCCAAAGTGATGAAGGAGCAGGGCGGCGGTGTGATCCTGAATACCAGCTCCATGGTAAGTCTGTATGGACAGCCTGCAGGTGTGGGGTATCCGGCTTCCAAATTCGCAGTAAATGGTCTGACGAAGTCTCTGGCCAGAGAGCTGGGGAAAGACAATATCCGTGTAAATGCGGTAGCACCTGGTGTGACCAGAACAGACATGGTGGCAGCTCTTCCGGAAGAGATGATCAAGCCGTTGATAGCAACAATTCCCTTGGGACGTGTGGGTGAGCCTGAGGATGTGGCCAATGCATTTTTATTCCTGGCCAGTGATCTGGCGAGTTACGTAACCGGCGAGATCCTGTCAGTGGACGGTGCGGCAAGAAGCTAATGAAATAGTGAGTGGTTGGGTTGGCAATGTGCTAAATCATTGCTGCCCAACTGCTTTTTTACATAAAGGCAAGCGGGATGAATGCAGGCAGGAAGGATTGTAGCAGGACATGGCAGAGCGTAAGGAGAAATTGGTAATTGGAATATTGGCGCACGTAGACGCAGGAAAGACCACCCTGGCTGAGGGAATATTGTATTCCTGCGGCAGGCTTCGTAAGCTGGGGCGGGTGGATCATAAAGATGCGTTTTTGGACACCTATGAGCTGGAACGGGCCAGAGGGATCACGATTTTCTCCAAACAGGCATTGGTGACACTTGGTTCTAAAGAGATTACGCTTTTGGATACGCCCGGGCATGTGGATTTTTCGGCGGAAATGGAACGGACTCTTCAGGTTCTGGATGCAGCAATCCTTGTGATCAGCGGAGCAGACGGTGTGCAGGGTCATGTGGAGACTTTGTGGCGTCTTCTGAAAAGATATGGCATCCCGGTGTTTTTGTTTGTGAACAAAATGGATCAGCCGGGGACAGATGAGGAAAAATTGCTCACGGAGTTAAAGGAACGTCTGGATGGCAGATGTGTGAATTTCAGTGCCGGCCAGGACAGAGAGCAGTATCTGGAGAATGTGGCGGTCTGCCAGGAAGAGTTGATGGAAGCTTATCTGGAAACGGGAGAACTTAAGGAGGCAGAAATTGCTTGTGCCATCAAGAAAAGGGAGGTTTTTCCGGTATATTTTGGTTCCGCACTGAAATTGAATGGAGTGGATGCGCTTCTTACAGGTGTTGAGCGGTTTGCGCTGCCTGCGCAGAAAAGTGGAGAGGCGGCAGATGTGTTTGGGGCAAAGGTGTTTAAGATTTCCAGGGATAACCAGGGGAATCGTCTCACGCACATGAAGATCACCTCAGGAAGCCTGAAGGTGAAAGCCTTGATCCATGAGGAGAAGGTTGATCAGATCCGATTATATTCGGGTGCAGGTTATGAGCTGGCGGAAGAAGTATGGCCTGGCACCATCTGCGCAGTGACAGGCCTGAAAGAGACTCGCAGTGGGCAGGGGATCGGTTGTGAGAAAGAGGTGGTGCTGCCTGTTCTGGAGCCAGTGCTGACCTATCAGATTCAGCTACCGGAGGGGGCAGATGTACATAAGCTGCTGAATCAGCTTAGACAGCTGGAAGAGGAGATTCCTGAACTTCATATTGTATGGAAAGAAGCTGTTGGAGAGATCCATGTACAGGTCATGGGAGAGGTGCAGATTGAAATTTTAAAAAGTTTGATCTGGGATCGTTTCCATGTGGAAGTGGATTTTGGCATGGGGAGTATTGTGTACAAAGAGACCATTGCAGAGCCTATAGAAGGAGTAGGGCATTTTGAGCCTCTTCGGCACTATGCGGAGGTTCATCTGTTGCTGCAGCCCGGAGAGCCGGGCAGCGGCCTTATCTTTGACAGCAGGTGCAGCGAAGATGTACTGGACCGCAACTGGCAGAGGCTTATCATGACCCATTTGGAGGAGCGCCAGCATCCGGGAGTTTTGACCGGTGCAGAGATCACAGATATGCGTATTACCCTGGTGAACGGCCGGGCACACATAAAGCATACAGAGGGAGGCGATTTCAGACAGTCTACTTATCGTGCTGTCCGCCAGGGGCTGCGAAAGGCTTCCTGTGTGCTGTTAGAGCCTGTGTATGAATTTGTGCTGGAGGTGCCGGCAGATATGATCGGTCGCGCCATGACGGATGTGCAAAGAATGCATGGCACTTTTTCACCGCCTCTTACAGAGGGAGAGCTGGCAGTGTTAAAGGGGAAAGCGCCGGTAGCCACCATGGGCGGTTATCAGAGAGAGGTGACCGCTTATACCAGAGGAAGAGGGCGTATTTCCTGCGTTCTGAAAGGATATGAACCCTGTCACAATACAGAAGAAGTGATGTTACAGTCAGGATATGACCCGGAAGCAGACTTGGAAAACCCTACGGGAAGTGTGTTCTGTTCTCATGGGGCGGGTTTTGTGGTAAACTGGGATCAGGTAGATCGTTTTGCGCATCTTCCTATGCTTGATAGAGAGCAGATCATGGCGCTTGTGAATGATTCCGCTGATGGAAGCGGAACAGACTATTATGGTGTCAATGGTGGGCAGGAACTGGAATATGGTGTGAAGAATGCTGTCGGGCAGAGTGCAGAGAGAGGCAGTCGGGTAGATTATATCACAGAGGAAGAGCTGGAAGAGATTTTCACCAGAACCTATGGACCTATAAAGCGCGACAGAAATCGTTTTGCCAGAAATAAAGGACAGGAGAGGATTGAGACTTCTTCTGTTTATAAGCCAAAACCCAGGGTAAAGCAGGAGGAATATCTGCTGGTGGATGGCTATAATATTATTTTTGCATGGGATGATTTAAAAGAACTGGCGCAGGTAAACATTGATAGTGCCAGAGATAAGCTGATGGATATTTTGTGTAATTACCAGGGGTATCGCAAAAATACAGTGATCTTAGTGTTTGATGCCTATAAAGTGAAGGGTAATCCCGGAAGTGTCACCAAATACCATAATATCTATGTGGTATATACCAAAGAAGCCGAGACCGCAGATCAGTATATTGAAAAGGCAGTTCATGATATGGCAAAAAAATATCAGGTGACGGTAGCAACTTCCGATGCCTTGGGGCAGATGATCATCTGGGGGCAGGGCGCCACCAGACTTTCTGCTTTAGGACTTTTGGAGGAAGTGGAAGAGGCATCCAAAGAGATGAAAGAGACTTGGCTTACAAAGCTGCCGGGAGAAAAAAACAGACCCTTTAAAGAGCTGTTTACGGAGCAAGCAAAGGAAAGGAAGGAATAACTATGCTGGATTTGTCAGCGATTGTAGCGCAGATAGATGATTTTTTTTCGCAGAACCGGGGAGCAGATGCGGAAAGCTTGTTAAAGAAAAGTATTATACAGGCCATGCAAGAGGAAGATGATAATTCTTTGCTTACACTGCTCAATGAGTTGATCGGTTATTACAGGGAGACCAGCCAGGTGGAAGCCTCCTATCAGCTGGCAGATCAGGCGATTGGGCTTATGGAGCGGATGGGGCTGGAAGGCACCTTGCCCTTTGCTACCACTCTTTTGAATGTGGCAAATGCTTACCGCGCAGGCGGGAGACTGGAAGATTCATTGAAGTGTTATGAGAAAACCATGGAGGTCTACCGGCGTCTGCTTGATCCGCGGGATATGCTGGTGGCCAGCCTTTCTAATAATATGAGCTTGTTGTATCAGGAGATGGGGCAATTTCAGGAAGCGAAAAAATGTCTGTTGGAGGCACTTGGTATTGTGTCTTGTCATGAGGAGGCTTATTTCGAACAGGCAGTGACTTATACGAATTTGGCTTCCACATGCTTAAGCTTGCAGGAAGATGAAGAGGCAAGCAATCATTTCCGCATGGCGATCAGGATATTTGAACAGTATCAGATCGAAGATGCTCATTATAGTGCGGCACTCTCAGCGTTGGGGACTTATGAATATAAAAAGGGGCATTTCCAAGAGGCGGCAAAACATTTCCGCAAGGCGATGGCTTGTATGAAGAGATCGCTGGGGGAAAATGAATATTACGCCAGGCTGAAGGAGAATCTGGAAACCTGTGAACGTCAGGGAGCTGTTGAACGGTCAGAGTGCAGGGAGATGAGAGGACTTGCTCTTTGTAAGGCATATTATGAAACCTATGGAAAGCCCATGCTGGAAGAACAATTTCCGGAATATCTGGATCGGATTGCAGTGGGACTTGTAGGAGAGGGATCCGATTGCTTTGGATTTGACGATGAGATATCCAGAGACCATGACTGGGGACCGGAGTTTTGCATGTGGATTACCGATGAGGTGGAAGGACAGATTGGTGAAAAGCTGCAGAAAGCCTATGAGGAGCTTCCGGATCAATTTATGGGATATATAAGGGCGAAAACGATGAATGGCAGCCATAGACGTGGTGTACAGACCATTAACGGGTTTTATGGCAGATTGTTGGGTGCCGGAGATTGGGAGCAGAGAGTATTATTAGAGGATACTTTTTGGAAACAGGCATCGGATGCTTCTTTGGCAGCTGCCACAAATGGGCAGGTTTTTCATGATCCTCTGGGGATATTTACCACAGTGCGTATGGAACTTCAGAAAGGCTTTCCAGAGCAGATACAGTATCTGAAGCTGGCACAGAGTGTGGCCTTGTTTTCCCAGACAGGGCAATACAATTATGAACGTATGCTGAAACGTCAGGATGATGTGACGGCACAGATCATGCTGGGTGACTGTCTGAGAGAAGCTGTGAAATTGTGTTATTACATGGAAAACAAGTATCCGCCTCATGATAAGTGGCTGCTGAAGGGAACAGAATCTCTGGAGGGAGGAAAAGAGATCGAGGAGCTTTTGAAAGAGGTAATCGATGCGCAGGGAAAAGAAGATAATCAAGCTGTTATAGATGCCATTGAAGCCCTTGCAGGGTTCCTGGTGAATAAGCTATACCGTGCCGGTTATGTCAGTGATGCAGATCCGTATCTGGACGCCCATACCGGAGAGCTTCTGCAAAAAGCACAGTATGCTGCTTTGACACATTCGGAATTGGTGGAAGCAATTGCCAGACTGGAGTTTTCTGCGTTTGATCAGGTAAAAAATGTAGATGGCAGAGCCTCCTGCCAGGATGACTGGTTTACCTTTTCTATTATGCGAAAAAGCCAATACCTTACCTGGGATCGGGCTATGCTGATGCAGTACTTTTACGATTTTCAGAGAGAATTAAGCTTTGGTCACAATCTGATTGAAGAAAAATACGGCAGAATGATGGAAAGTACGGATCCGGAAGCATATGAACGGATAAAACACCATTTTCCAACCGTCAGTGAACAGAAAAAAGCTATCATTGAAGCCATTGTGCAGATGCAGGTGGGCTGGATGGAAGAATTCGAAAAGCATTATCCTGTACTGGCAGGCAATGCCAGAAGCATCCACACCAGAGAAGACAGCCGCTACAACACCTCTTACGAGACTTATCTGCGCGGTGAGATCAGCACCTACTCTGATAAGATGCTGGAGCTTTACGGAAGGTATGTGGTGGAATTTGCTTCGAGTGATAAAAACCTTGCATATCACATTATGCAAAACAGCGTGGAAATGTATGGCTACCACAGCTTGGAGGAAGCAGAGATGCAGCTTGGAAAGTTGAGAGTGCAACAGTAAAACAGACAAAAAGTACTTGCATTTTTCGTGGAAGAATACTATACTAGGCACATAACTGAATAACGAACTTCAGGGATGGGTGAGATTCCCTACTGGCGGTGATGGTAAAGCCAAAGTCCGCGACCCGCAGAGAAACTCTGCGGCTGACCCGGTGTAAGTCCGGGACCAACAGTATAGTCTGGATGGAAGAAGGAGATAAGAGGATGAATGGATTAATTCAAAGTGTATTAGAGAACCTTGTTTTTGTACTGGAATTTTTGGCGATCATTGTGGCTATTTTTGTAGTGGCTCTTTTCTTTGAAAAGGCAGCACAGAAAAAGCGAGGCGTGAAGGAGAAGATTTTTACAACCCGCAAGATGGCTATGATCGGTATGTTTTCAGCTATCGCCATGATCTTGCATGTGTTTGATTTTGTGATCCCTTTTGCACCGCCCTTTTACAAGCTGGATTTCAGTGAACTGCCGATTTTGGTGGGGGCCTTTGCTTTTGGCCCGGCAGCAGGCGTGATGATGGAATTCTTAAAGATTCTATTGAAACTTTTTGTGAAAGGAACCAGCACAGCTTTTGTTGGGGATCTGGCAAATTTTGTGATCGGCTGCAGTTTTATCCTGCCCGCTTCTGTGATTTATGCCTTTGGAAAAAAGAAGCGCAGTGCAATTTGGGGGTGTGTAGTGGGGACGATTATCTTGACCGTGTTTGGCACTGCATTTAATGCAATCTATCTTCTGCCGGCGTTTTCTGCCTTGTTTGGGATGTCCATGGAATCGATCCTGCAGGCCGGAATGGCAGTGAATCCGTTGGCCACGGGGGACAGCATTGTGAATTTTGTGGTAGTCTGCGTGGCACCTATGAATTTGATCAAAGGCTGCTTTGCTTCTATTGTGACGATGCTGATCTATAAGCCATTGAGCCCGATTATCAAGACAGGACATAAAATGTAGTCAAACTACTTGCGTTTTTTGTAAATTTGCAATAAAATGGAAGCACCTGCAATACTCTGCAGGTGCTTTTATGATGAATTGACAGGATGTTTCTGAAAGGAAGAATTTATGGTAGAGGTTGATGTAAGGATCAAGGCAGGGGACTTGTATGACTATCTTTTGATGCATACCTATAATAGTCCTTCCGGGATGATCGGAAGTTGTTTCGGAGCACTTTTGGTCGTGATCGCGTTTTTGCAGTCTCGGTGGATGCTGTTGGTGGCAGGAGCCGTGCTGCTTTTGTATTTGCCCTGGACACTTTTTATCAGAAGCCGGAAGCAGGCATTGAATCCGGTGTTTCAAAAGCCCCTTCACTATAAGCTGGACGATGAAGGTATGAGCGTGTCCCAGGATGATGTGGAGCAGAAGCAGGCGTGGGAGGATATGGTAAAAGCGGTTTCCACCACGAAGAGTATTATTATTTATACTTCAAAGATAAACGCAACGATCTTGCCCAAGAGAGAGCTGGGGGATCAGAAGGCGGCTGTGATCGAGATGATTTCCACACATATGCCGCCCTCTAAAGTAAGAATTAAGGATTGATCAAAGATTGGAGATAGAAAATTGGGTAAAGTGATTGAGAGCTATTCGCCGCAGGAGACCTTTGCGGTGGGAGAAAAGCTTGGAAAAGAAGCAAGCCCCGGACAAGTGTATACGCTGATTGGAGACTTGGGTGTAGGTAAGACTGTATTTACCCAGGGGGTGGCAGTCGGGCTTCAGATTAAAGAACCGGTTAGTAGTCCTACTTTTACCATTGTGCAGGTTTATGAGGAGGGGCGTCTGCCTTTCTACCATTTTGATGTGTACCGGATTGGTGATGTGGAGGAAATGGAAGAAATTGGCTACGAGGATTATTTTTATGGGGAAGGAATTTGTTTGATCGAGTGGGCCAATTTGATCGAAGAAATCCTGCCGGAGAAATATACCCAGATCACGATTGAAAAGGATCTGACGAAAGGCTTTGATTATCGTCGGATCACATTGGAGGAGAAGTAGATGAAGATATTGGCTTTGGACAGTTCCGGTTTGGTGGCCAGTGTGGCAGTGGTAGAAGATGAAATACTTCTTGCAGAATATACGGTCAATTATAAGAAAACCCATTCTCAGACGCTTCTTCCTATGCTGGATGAGATCCGTTGTATGATTGACCTGGATGTGAATACGATTGATGCCATTGCAATCGCAGCAGGACCGGGGTCTTTTACCGGGCTTCGGATCGGTGCAGCGACAGCCAAGGGGCTGGGTCTGGCTTTGCAGAAGCCTTTGGTGGAGGTACCGACCCTGGAGGGCTTGGCTTATCAGCTCTGCGGCACAGACCGATTGGTTTGTCCCTTGATGGATGCCAGGAGAAACCAAGTCTATTCCGGAATCTATAGTTTCCGGCCGTTAGACCAGGGCTGGCAGATGGATGTGGTAAAAGAGCAATGTGCAGTGGATATTTCTGTTATGATAGAGGCTTGCAATGATTTGGGGAAAGAAGTAATCTTTCTGGGGGATGGCGTCCCTGTTTATGCAGGAAAACTTGCAGAAGGATTAAAGATTCCTTATACGTTTGCTCCGGCTCATTGTAACCGGCAGTCAGCTGCAAGTGTGGCTTCATTGGCAGCTGTATATTACAGGCAAGGAAAGATGGTAACGGCAGCAGAGCATCAGCCGGTATATCTGCGTTTGAGTCAGGCGGAGAGAGAGCGGGCAGAAGCGGATAGACTGGCGCATGGGGGAGATGTGCAAAATGGATAAGCGGTTGGTAATCCGTCCAATGGAGCAAAAAGATTTAGAGTGCGTCACCTGTATTGAAGCCGAGTGCTTCAGCATGCCTTGGTCGATGGATGCCTATGCGAAAACATTGGAAGATGAGAAATGTCTGTATCTTGTTGCTTTAGTAGATGGCGTGATCGTTGGAATGTGCGGTGTTATGAATCTCCTGGGAGAAGGAGATATTAATAATGTTGCAGTGACGGCTGCCTGGCGGGGGCAGGGAATTGCTTCTGCGATGCTTGGGGAGTTGTTAAAAAGAGGCGAAGAAAAAGGAATCGAGGATTTTACATTGGAGGTCCGTGCCGGCAATCATGCTGCGATTCGCACATATGAGAAGTTGGGGTTTGTGTCAGAGGGGATCAGGCCTAAGTTTTATGAAAAGCCGGTGGAAGATGCGGTGATTATGTGGCGAAGGAGATAAGAGGGGGAGAGATAGAGGGCAGTTTGGCAACACTTACCACTGAAATTCGACAGTTTTTTCGGTATAATCTGATTGTAACAAATGATGTATATAATTTGAGGAGGATGAAAATGCGTCAATATCAGATAGAAGACAATAAGTTGATAAAAGTGCTGTGTAATTGTTGCGGCAAAGAATTGAAAGTGGAAAATGGATATCTGAAGGAAGAGTGTTTTGGAGCTGTTCATGCCTTTGGATATTTCAGTAAAAAAGATGGCACCAGGAGTCGTTTTGATCTGTGCGAGTCCTGTTATGAAAAGTGGACAGATCAGTTTTTGATTCCTGTGGAAGAGGAAGAGGTGCGGGAACTTATGTAGTCCCCCATGAGAATAGGCAGGGTGTTTGAGTGTGTCCTGCGTAGTAAAGTGAGGAAAAATATGCTGGATGTATGTTTGCTTGGAACCGGTGGTATGATGCCGCTGCCTCATCGGTGGCTCACATCACTGATGATGCGATATAATGGAAAAAGTATTTTGATCGATTGTGGGGAAGGGACACAGATCGCTTTGAAAGAAAAGGGATGGAGTCCCAATCCCATTGATGTGATCTGTTTTACTCATTATCATGGAGACCA
>JAZSFW010000030.1:0-3976 GCA_045532445.1 Acetatifactor sp.
CCCAAGGTTCTTATATTTGTGCTCCCCCAAACTGTGATAGGGAAGAATCTCCAATTTCTCGGGATATCCATTTTGTATCAAAAACTTCCGGATCTCCTCTATCTCTTCCGGGCTGTTATTTACCCCAGGAATGATCGGGATCCGGATCCACATACGAACTCCCGCCCCCAAAAGCTTTGCAGCATTCTCAAGTATCAGTGCGTTTTCCACTCCGGTATATTTTTTGTGGGTATCGTTGTTGGCGGTCTTGATGTCGTATAAAAATAAGTCCGTGTAAGGCATCACTTTTTCAAAAGACTCCCAGGGAACATTGCCGGCCGTATCAATGGCGGTGTGGATGCCTTCCTCTTTGCATTTCCTTAGAAGTTCCAGCAGGAAATTAATTTGCAGCATGCATTCACCGCCAGAAAAGGTCACGCCGCCTCCGGAAGTATTGTAAAAGACCTTATCTTTCCTCACCTCTTTTAAAACTTCCTCAACGGTATAGCACCTCCCCACGATTTTTTGGTCCTTTGTGATCTGGGGCTTGCACTCCTGACTTTCCGGATTGTGACACCAGGCACACCTCAGATTGCAGCCTTTGAAGAAAACCGTAGTTCGGATCCCGGGACCGTCCACATAGGAATTTCTTGTAATATCAAATAGTACCGCCTTTGTCTTACTCATAAAAGTTCCTCGAAATTACCTCGTCCTGCCACTGTCTGGAGAGGCTGGTAAACTTTGCAGAAAATCCGGTCACACGGATGATTAGGTCAGGGTATTTTTCCGGGTGCTTCTGGGCATCCAAAAGTTCCTCTTTGGTGGTACAGTTAAGCTGCAGGGACTGTGTTGCCGTATCGGCAATTGCCCGCAGAAATCCTTCACATCTATCAAGCGGGATCTTACTGGGTAAGATCAGGTTCACAACGGAATTTCCGGCCATTGTGGAAGGATCAAGCACTCCCAGACTGTTGATCACGTCATTTACACAAGGAATCCGCTTCAAACGGGAGGGCGTTAAGCCTTGGGAAAAATACTCTCCATTCTTTCTGCCATCAGGTGTCGCAAGCGTTTCCTTTCCCCACCAAAGGATCTCTGTATAAGTCAAGTGTCCCATATGCACTCTACCGCCGTAGGTTCCTTTCTTTTTCCGGAAAATGGCATAAAGATCGCTGTTGAAGCGGCTGGCAAGGGCGCAGGAATCCTCATTTCCGTCTCCCCAGCCATGGCAGGCGATGGCCTTAAGCCTCATTTCTTCATACCCTTCCCAGTTGGCGCGGACTGCTGCCAGGTACTCTGCAAGGGTATATTCTTTCTCATCATAGATCAGGGTTTTCATGGCCATCAGGGAGTCTACGATATTGGGGAACCCGACGATCAATTGATAATCATCGCTGTATTTTGCTCCGCCAAGGGTAAAGTCCTTGTGGTTTTCCAGACAATTTTCCAGGGTTGCGGAGAAAATGGGGAAACGGTCTGCCTTATGGAAAATCTGACCGCCCTTTCTGGTCACATCCAGCTTGGCATCCAGCATGATCTCACAGTTGTGCAAAACCTTCTGATACAGTTCCTCAAAGCTTGTGCAGTCGTCAAAGCTCTCAAACCGGATCTGAACCTTCTCCATCTTATCAAATCGATTATGTAAGGAATATTCAAAGGGCTTTAAAAAGTTCAGATAGTTGCCGTGGTCATATTTCTCCTGATTGGTGGCCACGCCCCAGCAGCCTGTCACATAATAATCTCTAGCCTCCTGCAAAAGCTTCCCCGCATTTACCAGAGCAGGAATGGTTGCGTCATCATTCTGCAGAAGAACCGTGGTCGTCCCCTGAATGATGGAACGGTTGATCTCATCCAGATATTCCTTGGGAGAATTCTTGGAAAAACGACACTTTATCTTGGGAAAAATAATCTTCTTTTCTCTGGTTGCCCGAAGGAACATTTCCGTGAGCTCATTGTAAAGAGGCGCCCCGTGGTCATCGCAGCCACCAAGAGTATAGGTGTTTTCCAGCTCATGATCTGCATAACCCGCCATGATCATATCGTGGTCATAGTGACAGTCCCAAATCAGGAGAAACTGACAGATCAGCTCATAGGCCCCCTGCTCATCCAGCCTTCCACTCTCTCTGTCAGCCCGGTAGAAGGCAATCAGATCTTTGTCCAGTCTGCCGAAGGTATTGGAACCCACTCCCTCTAAGGAGCCAAAGGCGGTGCGCATGAAAGCAAGGGTTGCCAGAGCTTCGTACAAGGTCCGGGGTGCTTCCCAGGGAACACGGGAAGCTGTGGCGGCAATGAGAGCCAGATTTTGTCTGCAGGGTGCGTCTCTTTCCGTTTTCAGCATTTCTTCCGCTTTCTTTGCAAATTTTCCGGCCATTTTGCGCAGTACCAGCATTCCCTTGCACACTGCCTCCAAAAACTCCCGCTCTTCCTCATTCCCGGCATTTTCCAATTCTTTCTGTGCCTTATCATAGATGCCTTTCAAGCCATTTTCCAAAATCGGGCGGCAATTGAGATTGAAATGCTGCATGATATCATTGTAAGGTCCGCAGACCAAATAGAGATCCTCCTCCACCTGTGTCTCTCTTAACTGAAACAAGTCAGGATCCTGTTCTTCAAAAAGACCATATCTTTTATTGTAGATCCAGCCGTTTGCCTGCACAAAACCATGCCCCTTGGCCAGCCGTCCGCCGTCAGAGAGAGACGTAAGCACTCCCGTCTCATAAAAATAGGGATTGTACCTGAAAACAACCGGCGTAAACTCCTCACAGATCACCTCATACTGCAAAAGCTTCTGCTGCGTGACAGTCATGTTCTCTTCGTATCTCGCATCCAGAATGGCAAAGCACTTTTCTGCAAAGGCTTTAGAGCGCTCCCCATCACCGTGCAAATAAAAGTCGTATAGTTCTTTCTTCCTCTTCATTTCATTCATAACAGCACCACCTTTCTGTGTTCATTATAAAAGGATTCTGTTTTTCTTGCAATGTAGATGCAGGAAATTTGTAATTTACGGAAATATTTATTTACAAAAAAATGGCCCGGTGTTATAATGAGGCCACTAAGAAAGAGGGGATGATAACATGGATTTTGGCAACTTTCATGCAAAAGAGATTCCTGCCGTAGCGCACTACATACCAAGCAGCCTGCGGTGGAATGCAAAAAACCGTAAGAACCATATCGTAGGCATCCAGCTGCGCGGCAAGGCCCTGCATACCTTTTCCCACGGAGAATTTTTGATTGCAGAGAATTGCATTTATTTTCTGAATCAAAAGGATGATTACAGGGTGGAACTGATGGAGCCCACCGAGGCTTTCTCCATTCATTTTACCACCTACGAGGAGATTACCACAGACAGCTTCTGCCTCCCTGCGGTCAACACCGCCAATATCCTTTCTATTTTGCAAAAAGCGGAAACGGCCAAGGCGACAAACAACGAACATGCCCTTCGCTCTTTTCTCTATCTTCTCTGTGCCGAATTTGAGCGGATCAGAAAAAAGACCTATTCTCCCAAGGATAAGCGTATGCTTCTGGCAAAGGATTATATAGATCTTCATTTTCGGGAGAGCGACTGCCTGGATACCGCCATACAACAAAGCGGCATCTGTTCCCGCAGATTCGGGGAATTGTTTCGCAATGCCTACGATACCACCCCCGGCAAATATCTTACCGCCCGCAAGATCGAGTACGCCAAGAGCCTGCTCTCCACCGGCAACATCTCTGTCACAGATGTTGCCGCACTTTGCAATTTTTCGGATGTGTATTATTTCAGTAAGGTGTTCAAGCATGAGACCGGGGTGTCTCCCCGTGTTTTAATTACCCAAAAAGTATAAAATATCAACATCAGATAATGACTCGCACTACAAACTGATCCTCCTCCAGCACGAACTGACAATTGCCGCCCAGGCGCTCTGTCATATAGCGGATGCTTGTGGTGCCATAGCCGTGACCCTGACCGGCAGCAGGCGAGATGGGAGTGCCGTCCACCAGTATCGGTTCCTCTTCA
>JAZSFW010000213.1:0-3478 GCA_045532445.1 Acetatifactor sp.
GGAACAGTCCTTCTCTCTTCCCCAAAGCGCAGGATCTCTCCTACTGCTTGCCCTACACCGGCCGGGGTGGAAGGATTATGTCCGATCATGGAAGAATCCGTGATGATCGTCTCCGTCAAGGTCTCCATGGCGGTGTCACCGATAACCGGCGCAGCCTCGTTCAAACGAATCAAAGACAGGTCGCTTACTTCCCTGCCGATTTTGCTCATGGCACCCTTTAAGGCAGATTTTATTGCATGGATATTAGCAACCGTTCCCTTCGTTCCGGTTGTGGGACATGAAGTACTGGAAAGAAAGCGCACGCCACTGCCTGCGCCAATCTCACCGATACATACTTCCGTTGTTGAATTGCCAATATCTACTCCTGCAATATATCTCAAAGTAAGACGCCTCTTTTCTCGTACACTTCCACAGCTTCCATCACAAGCCTTGCACAATTCCTGGCATTATATTTCTCAATCAGCTCCTGTGCCATCATCACCAGCTCCAGCTTTGTGGAACGGTTGGGACGAAGCTTGTCGTACATCTTCAAAATTACATCATCGGGCACATCCACAAGCTCTGCTGCCCGCTCAAAATTCTTTTCCATAGGATCATTGCCGCACTCTCTTGCCACCTGGCCCTGAGCCTTCAATGTCTCTTTGGAAATCTTAATATCATCAGAAGAAATATGACCTTTCATCACCTCGTCCAGGGTGATATCTGTCAACTTCCTGCCTGTCTTTGATCTGATACTGTCTTTTTCGTATTCGCCTAAGGGATATCTCATTTATTTGCCCTCCCATTCAATTGCTCCGACTTTCGGATCCAGCTGCTCTGTCTCCGCAATGTGCATCAAAGCTGCCTTAACCTGGTACTTGGGTCTGCACATGGGATCGTTGGTACAAGGAACAGGCACTACCTGCTCGCCCTTTACATATTTTGCTGCATTCTTACCAATCTGACGATAGGTATCCAGCGTCATAAGCGGAGCCTGGGGGAATAATTCCAGGTTGGAAAGGGGATATAAATCTCTCTGATGGATAACGGTAGTTCCCTTGGACTGAATACCCACACCGATACCGGAACCGGAAAGCTTTGCAGCCTCCAGCGCCATAAAACATACATCGGAAGTATCCAGGATCTTCACCACTCTGGCGTTCATTCCTTCTTCCTCAATACCGGCTTTCACATTGCGGATTACCTCCTCCAGGGGAATGTCGCAAATGGTGCGCTTGATCTCTCTCTGGAACGCAGCACCTACGCCGATAACGATCTCCTTGGGGTCTGTTCCCTTCTTTGCTCTGGGATAACTGCTGTAGTCTGTCTTGTGTTCGTTGATACGGTCACGACCGGCCAGGGAAACGGTCTCCTGAGAGCTCTTCCCTACAGCTTCTCCGGTAGTCATATTGCTGACAGCCTTTGCTACGGTGGCACTGTCCATCTGGCCTACCTGCTTGATGACTTCATCTATAATCTGTTTTACCAGTGTTTCACTTATCTGCATGACTCATCCTCCTGACTAACCTTAAATATCCTTGGGATTAATAATATGAGGAATCTTCTTAATCTCTTCCCAGCGTTCCCCTTCCACACGGTATCCCGTTCCGGGGCCCATATAGTCGTTGGGTGTATTCACAGCTGACAGAACGTTAAAGCTCTTATCCAGGATCGCAGAAGTCTGCATGTAATCACCTGCCACTCTCTGCTTGAGCATATTCAGCACCTTCTCTGCCACATCCTGATAGCCTGTCTCTGCCAAAGCTCTTACCACATCGATACCTGTGATGCCTCTCTTTAACACATCCTCTGCCGCCATCAGATCTGCAGTTACATCTCTGGACAAAGTATCCTTGCTGCCGTGGGCATAAGTAACTGCTTCCACCTGCTCATCTGTGATGGGCGAAAGTCCCAGCTGCTTAAACACTGCCTGTACTGCCTTGGCAGCTCTGTTTCTGACACGAAGCACTTCCTCTTCTGTCACAGGGCGCAAGCCGCCGTCCACCTGCATATCTCTCTGCAATACATTGTAATCATCAAAATCTTCCGCATCAAAATTGGAGCCCGCAAACATATTGTCATAGTTAGGCTCTGCCGCATAACCGGAGAAAATAAAGTCTGTACCGGGCAAAAACTGTAACATGGTTCTTGCAGTACGACGCATAGCGGAATTGGAAAAGCTCTGGTCGTTGGAGGAAGCACACTCCAGTCCCAGCATAGCTGCAACCAGATTCTCTGCCAGCACTTCTCTGATACCTCCCGGAACGGAACCGGGAACACCGATACAGCTTACGGAACCATTCTGAATTCCCTGGCTTCCTGCACCCTTGGTGGCATACAGACATCTGCACTCCAGATAAAGCATGGATTTCTTCTCACTAAAGCCCATCAATACTTCTGAACCTGCACCTGAGGTGAAGCGCACCTTCAGACCTCTGGAAGCATAAGCAGAATTCAAAAATGCCTTGGAATACGGTGTATCATCACCATCTATAAATACCTTCTCCGTACCATATACGGAAAGGGTCTCTGCATATGTAGTAAGTCCTCTGATACCAAGCTCCAGCTCTGTGGCTTCTTCTGCCGAACACTGGGTCAGCACACCGGGACGTCCGATCTGAGAACCGATTAACAATGCCATGGCGCTAAGGGGCGCATATCTGGCCACACCCATGGTAGTCTCTTCCTCTGCAAATCCACGAAGAGCACCTTCCGCTGCATCTGCTGCCAGCTGTACCGGATCATCCTTCAGATTGGTAATGTGAGCCTGATTGCCGGGAGTCTTTCTGGCACGCATTTTCTGCATACCCATCATCAGCTCTACCACGTTCAGATAATTCATTACTTCCGTCATCTTAGCCGGAGTGATACCTGTGATCAGCTCAAGGATCTCCTTTCTGGTCACATTGATATCCACGATCATTCTGGCAATATCCAAGGAGGGAACTGCCATAGACTTCTCTGTGCGCTCAATATTGATAGCATAATCAGCGATAAACTGATCGATGAAATCAAAATCATCCCTCTTCTTGCCATCTAATTCTACGATCTTACCATCTACTACTTTCACAGAAGGCTTCGGATCATAAGGACTGCTCATAGCTGCAAATCCCATCTCCGGCCATTCATTAATAAATCCATCTAAATTCACCGGACGTTTATCCAGTACTTCAATACGCTTTGATCTTTTCATTGTCAATACTCCTTTTCGGATGACCTAAGTGAGAGTAAAAACTCTTACCCACGCTTATTATAATATAAATCCCACAAAAAAGCAACAAAAACCACAAAATTAGTCATGCAAGATTTAATATTTATAATTATAGTTTCAACTATTAGATGCACATTGTTAAAAAAACCGTAAGACCAAAGTCCTACGGCATATAACGTTCCTGAGCGGATTCGAACCGCTGGCCTTCCGCTTAGGAGGCGGACGCTCTATCCTGCTGAGCTACAGAAACATCTCACTATAATTGTTCGGGATAATGTATCCTTCCCT
>JAZSFW010000139.1:0-16936 GCA_045532445.1 Acetatifactor sp.
ACTGCCAAAATCACTATGATCCACTCAAAAGAATACCGATCTGCAAAAAAAGCTCCAAGCACGGGAATATTTGAAATTTCCGAAATAGTCCATCTTTCTGAAACTCCCAATACAAAACGATCGGACACAGCCCCAAACAAAATACGGTTGCAGACCTTAGTCAAAAAAACAGTAAGAGACATGGCTAAAATATTCACCACCACTCCGCTGATCACCTGATTTGCTTTCCATTTGATACACAAAAAACCGTGTAACATAGAGTATAACATACCGCCAACCATGGCAAAAAACAACGCTGTGTAAAAGGCAAGCTGCGAATCCACTCCTAAAAGATTTCTGAAAAGCACTGCCGACAACGCTCCCGCAAAGGCGCCTGTCCCCTGTAAACCTTCCAAAGCCAGATTGGTAATGCCGCTTCGTTCGGAATAGATTCCTCCAATTGCCATAATAAAAAGCGGAAGTGCAAAGGAAAGTCCTTCCCTTATCACATTGTCCATCATCTGCGCTTCCTCCTTAACCTGCCGCAGGCACTGAATAACAAAATCAAGCCGATCATCACAGAAGCCGCTTCCCCATCCAAGCCCGTCTTTGCACTCATATAAGTACTGCCTTTACTGATCACGGAAATCAAAAAGGAAGCAAAAAGGATGCCAAAGGGATCTGCATTACCCAAAAGAGACACTGCCACTGCATCAAATCCCACATTTGACAATGTCCTTGGCTGAATGGATGCATAATAACCCAGGTAGTACGTAGCTCCTGCAGCTCCTGCCAATGCCCCGGATATCACCATGGCTTGCACGATTTTATTACCAACCTTTATTCCTGCATACAGAGAAGCTCTTCGATTAATCCCCACTGCCCTTAATGAAAAACCAAAAGATGTCCTCAACATCACATAACGAAGGATCCAAACTGTCAAAACAGCCCCAAAAATCCCCAGTGGAATATCACATTTCCACCCATGAATCACCACATTCTTAATCGTAAGTCTGGATGCCTCGCTGATCTGTCGCAATTGCCTGGATATGGGATCAAAAAATTTGTTATAAATACAAAAAGAAACCACATACTCCAAAATATAGTTTATCATAATCGAAGATACCACTTCGTTAATGTGAAATTGATATTTCAACCAGCCAATGATGCCTCCTGCCAGCCCTCCCACCAAAAGCGCAACCACAAGGGCCAGTGGCTTTGCTAAAAATCCATCAAGCTTACTATATCCAACAGTGATGGAAGCCACAAATCCTGCAGCCAGCATCTGTCCGGATACACCGATATTAAACAGACCTGCTTTCAAAGCCACAGCCACGGCTAAGGCTGCAAAAATCATGGGAACCCAAAAATCCACAAGGCTCAAAAAATCAGTGAGCATACTTTTAGAGCCTGCATACCGAGGCTTCATGGCAAGCCCCGATCCCTGCAATAAGCTCCAATAGACTGTAAAGGGATTTTTTCCCAGAAGCGCGATTACGATCGCACCAACAGCCAAACTTAAGAAGATCGCTTTTCTTTTCACTCCCTCTTCACTCCCATCATAAATTCACCCACCTCTTTCCTTGAAAGGGCACTTGCTTTTGCAATTTTTTGAATTTCGCCGTTATAAATCACTGCAATGGTATCTGCCAGATTCATCACCTCATCCAATTCCAGCGAGATCAACAAAATTGCTTTGCCTCTGGCTCTCTCCAAAAGAATCTGCTTGTGAATCCTCTCAATTGCACCAACATCAAGACCTCTGGTAGGCTGGACAAAAATAACCAGGCAGCAATCTCTTTCCACTTCTCTGGCGATGATCGCTTTTTGCTGATTTCCTCCACTCATGGAACGCACCACAGTTTCAGTACCGCTGCTGCTTCGGATATCATATTTCTCAATCATCCTCTCACCAAAGGCGTCAATCTCTTCCCTTTTCAGAATTCCTCTCCTTGCAAAAGGCTCTTGGTCATAGGTTCTGAGCACCAAATTATCCCCTAACGAAAAATCTAAAATCAGTCCGTCGCTCTGCCGGTCTTCCGGTATATAAGAAATCCCCTCAAGCAAACGCTTACGAATAGTATGTGCGGTAATTTCTTTCCCATTCAACATAATTTCACCGCTTGATGCTATAAGCAATCCTGCAATGGCATCTGCAAGCTCTACCTGACCATTTCCCGCCACTCCTGCTATGGCCAGAATCTCCCCCTCTCTGATAGAAAAAGAAACATTTTTTACCACCTTCCGTTTATTATCCTGTACAGTCAGATTTCTCACAGCCAATATTTCTTTTCCGAATTGACCAGAGGGCTTGTCCACAGTAAAAGAAACCTGACGGCCAACCATTTTGTTTGCCATTTCTCTGGTGGATGTACCCATCACCTCCAATACATCCACCAGTTTTCCTCTGCATAGAATGGCGCATCGGTCTGCCACCCTTTTGATCTCTTCCAACTTGTGCGTGATCAAAAGAATCGTTTTTCCGGCAGCCTTTAGTCTTTTTATAATCTCCAAAAGATAATCAATTTCCTGTGGCGTCAGAATGGCAGTCGGCTCATCAAAGATCAAAATTTCCGCATCACGGTAGAGCATCTTCAAAATTTCCACCCTCTGCTGAACCGATACATTGACTTCACGAATCCGCTTTTTTGGGTCAACATTCAGGCCATAAGTCTTTGACAGTTCCAATATCTGACATTCTGCAAGTTTCCTGTCCACGCAGGGAAAAATGCCTAACAAATTCTTTACCGGTTCAACACCCATAATGATGTTCTCAGCAATCGTATACTCTGACACCAGTTTAAAATGCTGATGCACCATGCCGATATTCAGCTGCGCTGCATAATTGGGAGAATGGATCCTTACACTTTTTCCTCTGACAAAAATTTCACCCTCATCCGGCTCTATCATGCCAAACAGAATACTCATGAGGGTGGATTTCCCTGCACCGTTCTCTCCCAAAAGTGCAAAAACTTCTCCCTTTTTAACCTGTATAGACACCTTGTCAAGAGCAAGGATCCCCGGAAAACTTTTGGTTATATTTTTCATTTCAATCCATGCTTCTGTCATTCGTTTTTACCTCATTCCAAAACCACCTCTCCACTTTTCACCTTACCAAATGCCTCATCCAATCTTGCGATGGTATCATCTGAAAGCTGATGCCTTCCTTCCGTCTTGATATAGCCTGTAGAATTGGTATCTGCTCCCAAAAGTGCATTCTCTCCATGAAAGGATCCGTTTTTAATATGATTCAGCTGTTCCTCTACATTTCGATCCATTCTTTTTAAGACAGAGGTTAAAATGATATTGCGGTCTCCATTCCACCCATTATCAAACTGATCCACATCACAGCCAATACAAAATACATTTCCTGCTTCCTTGGCTGCTGTAAATACACCATTTCCGGATGCACCTGCCGCTGTAAAGATCACATCGCATCCTTTCTCGATCAAAGCCTGTCCCACTACCTTTCCTGTGGATTCATCTGCAAAATCTCCCACATAGTTGCCACCTACATTAACGCCTTTTGCATCCATTCCGGCATATGTGGGTAAGGATACCACCTCTGCTGTTGTCCCATAATTTTCGTTTGCGTAATTTACACCACGCTCAAACCCACGTTGGTAATTTACATTGGATGGATAGGCAATCCCGTTTACAACGGCCACTTTTCCTGTCTTGGTCTCAAGAGCTGCCGCAATCCCCGCAAAGAAGCCACCTTCCTGCTCCTTAAATTTCATGGCATAAATATTTTCTGCCACCACTTCCTTTCCAAAATCATCCACCGGGTAAACATCTACCAGAATAAAAGCAACCGCCGGATTTTCCAAAGCCAACTCCTGTACTCCTGCAAATTGATAACCACAACAAACGATCACATCCTGCTCAGCCACAATATCTGCCACAGCCTGCACAGAGGATGCCACATCTCCGCTTGGTTCTTTCACTGCAGTAACCTTACATTCCGGATTTTTGGCTATAAACGCCAAAACACCATCATAATTATTTTTGTTAAAACCGCCATCATCCACACCGGACGGACTGCTGACAATTGCAATCTTCATCCCTTCCATATCACTCGTCTGTTCATTTGCATCATTTTCATTTAATTTCCCACAACCGGTAATCATTATGCTCAAAATGATACATAATAGTATCACACCCTGTTTTTTCATATCTTTCCTCCTTAAAAATCAGCAAAAAAGCCGCATATGCACCCATTAAGGGCATATACGACTTTCCTTTTTGTCCATTTAAGACGCATTGGCTATTCTCAGATTCAGATACTGATGCAGCGCCTCTTTTGCCTCATCAGCACTCAACCCGGCTTCCACGATCAGTTCATTTACAGTTTCCAGATCCTTCACTCTCTTTTCCTCATACAGAGTTTCCAGCTCCTTCTTCTCCGATTCGATCCTGGTAAGCAGCGCTGAGATCAGCTCCTGTTTTGCAGTAATTTTTTCCTCTACCGTTTTTTTAGGTCCTCTTGCCATATATACCTCCTGTTTTCACGGCATAAAATCACCGTGGATTTTGTTACTAACAGTATATGGACAAGATCAGGCAAATATACCTTGTAAATGAATTTTAAATCAAACGGATATCATAAGGTGTAGCCTGGTATACATAGTAATTCAGCCAGTTACTGTACAGATTATTACTGTGGGATCTCCACTGCAGCAAAGGCTTTTTATTGGGATCATCATCCGGATAATAGTTATAAGGCACTTGAATGGGCAATCCTTTATTCAAATCCCTATAATATTCATTGTTCAATGTATACCGGTCATATTCCGGATGACCGTTAATAAATATTTTCTTACCATTCTCTGCAATAGCAAGAAACACTCCGGCTTCAGGAGATTCCGCCAACACAGTCAAATCCTTGCAGGCATGTATTTCCTCTGCGGAAGTCTCTGTATGACGGCTGTGTGGAGCCAGGAAAATATCATCAAATCCTCTGACTAACGGGACTTTTCTGTTGGAAACCTTGTGCTCGTAGACACCAAAAAGCTTCTGGGGCAATTGTCTTTTATTGATGCCGTAATAATGATAAAAACCAGCCTGGGCAGCCCAGCAAATATGCAAGGTTGAGGTTACATGGGTCTCTGCCCAGTCAAGGATCTCGCAGGTTTCTTCCCAATAATCCACCTCTTCAAAACTGATGTCCTCTACCGGCGCACCGGTAATGATCATACCATCAAATTTTTGGTCTCTGATCTCATCAAGGGTCGTATAAAATTTGTTCAAGTGACTGGCTGAGGTATTCTGTGAAACATGGCTTTTTACATTCATAAAAGTCACATCTACCTGCAATGGTGTATTAGACAGGGCCCTAAGGAGCTGTAACTCTGTATCCTGCTTTATGGGCATATTATTCAGGATCAGCACTTGAAGGGGACGGATATCCTGATGCAGTGCACGATATTCATCCATCACAAATATATTCTCATTTTCCAGTATTTCTCTTGCTGGCAGATCACTTTGTGTCTTAATTGGCATTTCCGATTTCCTCTTACTTTCTATCTTTTTCTATAATCCCAGATATTCTCTGCGAAAGTCCTCTTCTGTCAGGATGGGGATATTTAACTCCTTCGCTTTCTTGTTTTTAGAGGAGGAAGAAGTGATATCATTATTGATCAGACAATCTGTTTTGTTTGTCACGCTTCCCGTGACCTTTCCGCCCTTTTGCTCGATCACATCCTTCAGCTCATTGCGGCTTGCATAATGTATGAGACTACCTGTGATCACAAACACCTTGTTTGCCAGTGTTTGCGCTAAAGCTCCCATCTGCGGCATCTCGATGGTAAGCTCCTCCCACAGATTCTTTATTTTACGAAGATTCTCTTCCTGATGCATGTAATCCACAAAGGCAGTAGCAATCACTTCTCCCACCCCCTCTATGGCGCTTAATTCCTCCACATCCGCATGCATCATCTTCTCTAAGTCATAGTCAAAATGCCTGCACAGCATCTTGGCATTGGCCACACCGATATTGGCAATACCCAGGGCATAGATAACTCTGGGTAAGGTGGTCTTCCTGGAAATATCGATACTTTCTATCATGTTCCCATAGGACTTCTCACCAAAACCTTCCATCTGTACGATCTCCTCCCGGAAACGTGCCAGATGATATAAATCAGCATACTCCTGAACAAATCCTCTGTCAATAAATTTTTCAAGAGTTGCCTCACTTAATCCCTCTATATTCATGGCGTCCCGGCTCACAAATAAGGTAAAAGCCTTGATTTTCTTAGCAGCACATTCTTCATTGGTACAATATAAGGACTGCACATCGTTTACCTGTCTGATTTCCGTGACACCTCCGCAGACCGGACAGGCGGATGGAATTTCTAAGGAATTGCTGCATGTCAGATTCTCAGCGATCTGGGGAATGATCATATTGGCTTTGTATACAGTTATCCGGTCTCCGATCCCCAGTTTCAATCCTCTTACCACACTGATATTATGCACAGAAGCACGGCTTACCGTAGTTCCTTCCAGCTCTACCGGCTCAAAAATGGCAACCGGATTGATCAAACCGGTCCGGCTGGCACTCCACTCTATCTCCTTCAGGGTTGTCTCCCGGATCTCGTCTGCCCATTTAAAAGCAATGGAATGCCTGGGAAACTTTGCTGTCCGTCCCAAAGACTGCCCGTAGGCGATATCTTCATAAGAAAGAACCAAGCCATCTGAGGGGATATCAAAGTTTTCTATCTTCTGCGCAAATTCTTCAACCGACTGCAAGATCGTGTCCGGATTTACTTTCTGATATTCTACCACATCAAAGCCTTGTTCTTTCAAAAACAAAAACTGGTTTTCTTTCGAATTGTCAAAATCTAAGCCCTCGGCACTCACAAGATCAAAGGCATACAGCTTTACATTTCTTTTGGAAGTCACTTCGTTATTTAACTGCCTTACCGAGCCACTACACAGGTTCCGGGGATTTTTATACTTGGCATCCACATCCTCGATCTGCGCATTGATCTTTTCAAAATCACTATAACTGATCACTGCCTCTCCCCGAAGCACCAGTTCTCCTTTAAAAGCAATGTTTAACGGCAGATTTTTAAACGTTCTGGCATTGTTGGTAATGACCTCACCAATTTCTCCATTCCCCCTGGTTACAGCCTTTATAAGTTTTCCTTCTGCGTAAGTAAGCACTACTGTAAGTCCATCCAGCTTCCAGCTAAGGATTGCCTCCTGACCTTGCAGCCAATCACGCAATTCCTCTCGATCCTTTGTTTTACCCAAAGAAAGCATGGGACTTTTATGGTGTTCCTTAGGAAGTTCCTCCACCGCTTCATATCCCACATTAACCGTAGGACTGTTAGCTAAAACTGTTCCCAACTCAGCTTCCAGCGCTTCCAATTCCTCATAAAGCCTGTCATACTCCAGATTGCTCATCACTTCCCGATCCTCTGCATAATATGCCTTGGAAGCTTCGTTAAGCATCCCTACCAGATTTTTCATCCTTGTCAATTTTAAAGCATCCATGTTTCTTCCAGCCTTCCTTTTGTCAGCTTAATCTCAGTTCATTTTGCTGCAGATCAGGACAGTCCCACTGCTTCATATAATATTCTGATCTCTTCATCGGTCAGTTCCCGGTACTTCCCATAAGGGATTTTATCCAGTGTAATATTCATGACCCTTATTCTTTGCAGCTTCTTTACCTCATATCCCAAAGCAGCACACATTCTGCGGATCTGCCGATTTAAACCCTGGGTCAGAATGATCCGAAAGGTATATTTACTCATCTGCTCCACCTGACAAGGTCTCGTAGTCTGATCAAGTTCCTTAAGATAAATGCCCTGAGCCATTTCTTCGAGAAATTCCTCTGTAATCTCCTTGTCCACCCTGACAATATACTCTTTCTCATGCCTGTTGGCTCCACGCATCAAAGCATCAATCAGCTTTCCGTCATTGGTTAACAAGATCAAACCCTCAGAATTCTTATCCAAGCGTCCTGCGTAAGTGACTCTGACCGGATAATGGATCATGTCTGTAATAATCTTTTCTGCGTGCCTGTCCTTTTCTGTGCAGGTGACTCCTTCCGGCTTGTAATAGGCAAGCACTACCGTCTTGGGCTTTCCGCCGACCCGCTTTCCATTCAGGAACACCTCATCTTCATCAGACACTTTAGTTCCCATAGCAGCCATCTGTCCATTTACCATGACCCTGCCCTGTTCAATCAGCCGG
This sequence comes from Acetatifactor sp., assembly GCA_045532445.1. Lineage (GTDB taxonomy): Bacteria > Bacillota > Clostridia > Lachnospirales > Lachnospiraceae > Acetatifactor. Next base: position 8,179 of record JAZSFW010000139.1, read on the forward strand.
TCGGCCTCCCTGCGGGAGCAGATCCCATGGTCTGCCAAATACTTATTCAGTCTCATCTGTTCCATAGATAGGCTCCATCTCACTCAATTTTCTCACAGCCGGCACTCCTTTTAAGCCAGGAAGCGCCTCCTTGGCAAGCTGATCTGCCATTTCATTGTAGTACACATTAGTATGAGCTGTGACCTTGACAAAACGGATATCCACGTTTGCAGACCACTTCCGCATGGCCTGTGCATATTTCTGCGTCAGGTCCGTCTTACTTTTCCATGCTCCGGTCACCCATTTCTCGATCCCTTCATAATCATATCGGATTTCTACGCCCGAAAAGCCATTTACAATGGCAAATCTTACGGCAAACATGGCACCCAGCATCTCTCCTGTCACATTGCGTAATGCTGCTGAATCCGGATTGTCACCGTTTCCGCTCTCTGTATAAACTCTCCCATCCGGCAAGATAAACACACACCCAAATGCATAGTGACGGATCGAATGGTCATAGCTGCCATCTACATAAGCAATGATCCAATTCGGTTCTTTGGGACGGATTTCCTTGATTTCATTTAAAGTAACTTTTTTCTTTACTGCCATTTTATTTCCCTGATCCAAGATTATTATAAGTCAATTTTTTCCATATAATCCATTCCATCTTCAGTCTTTTTAAGCCGCATAATGAAATGGAATTTATCAAGCTCTGTACACATAGCAAAATCAGGTTCAGGGAAAACATCATTCTGCGATTTATCAAAAAACTTTGCGCCGGACGTGGTTTTTAAGCCTTCAATTTCTTTTTCCATGTCAATCGTTGTGCCTTCCAGCAAGCTCTTTATGTATTCTGCACAGAGTGTATCCTCTTCGGTTTCTGAAAGGGCTTCAAGGCCCATGCAAACAAGTGAAATGTCCTGTGCACCGCTTTTTTTAATATATTCTGCAATTGCTTTTGCATTCACAAGACTGCCTCCTAAAATTTCGTCGGCATTTTTAGCATTGGCAATCCCCTGGGTGCCTGCGCTTGTGGTGTGCACAACAATTTTATCTTTCACGTCAATTGACATAAGCTCTGCGGGTGAGTTGCCTGTGTCAAAACCCGGCATAATTTTGCCATGACGTTCACCTGCCAAAACAACATCGGGATTTTCTTCTTTCAGTTTATAGGCAAGGTTGATATCTCCCACCGGAATGACCTTTTTAGCGCCCTTAGCAAAGCAATAGGCTTCTACTGAAAATGCTCTGAAAACGTCAATCACAACAACGATACCCTTTGCCTTTTTTGCGCCTTCAATCATGTGTAAGATTTGAATATTCATTTATGTTTTCCTCCACTTATGTATTCAACGGAACATCGGTTTTCAACTCAGCCAAATGATCGTCTTTACATATATTGATGTAATCTGTCCGGGAAATTTACAGTCATGCCATCAACCTTTAAATCACACATTTTTTTCATAAGGTCAATGTTATAAACACCCCATGCTCTAACACCAAGGTTTAAATTGCGCAATTTTTGCATAATATCACCCGTAATACCTTCTGCTTTTGGCGCTATTTCTTCACCACCAATGTCGCAAAGCATTTTTATATTTTCATCAGTCACATCTGTAACAAGCCAGCCAACGCGTGCTTTCGGTTCTAATTCTTTTATTTTCTTAATATAATCATATTTAAAGCTTGTGAATGTTGTTTTATCCAAAATTCCATACTCATTTATCATATTAAGAGTGTCCGCTTCAACACCCTCACCTTTTAATTCTATGGCAAATTTTATATTGTATTGCGAAAATTTTTCCAAAAAATCACGAAACGTAATGATTCTGTCGTAAAATCCGGTCGTACAATTTCCATATATTTTGAATGTCTTTAGCTCTTTCAAAGTGTAATCACTAAGCTTTCCCATAGCGTTTGAAACTCTGTCAACAGTATCATCATGAAATAATACTAAAACGCCATCTTTGGTTCTTTGGACATCTGTTTCTATTCCATTAGCTCCTTGCAATAAACCAAGGTAGAACGATGACAACGTATTTTCCGGTGCGTATTCACTTGCACCTCTATGTGCGTAGTTAATCATTATTACCCTCTCTTTCATAGCCTGTTATTATACCATAGCCATAATATTATAGCATAACCATATCTAAAATACAAATACCAACTAAAAATAACAACATCGGCAGATGTAAGCTCTGTCGATGTTGTCTGATAGGATTCCTATTTATTTACTTTGCATTGCCCTCCACAACCTTTTGCAGATTGCCCGCATTTTGCACTTTGGCATTGTCCGGCCGCCGGACAACCAATGCATTTTGTTCCGCTTTTTTTCGCTTTCACAATATATATAATTGCAGCCCCAACAATGATCAAAAGAATTCCTACAACAATCAGATCTGCCATATCAACACTCCCTTCATGCGGTCAGTTTATATTGAGATTTAAACTTTTTATTTGTTTTATTGATCAAAGCAACAACGATAGCTGCCATAATCAGTATTGCAACAAGGCCCGGTACAAACCCGGCTCCAAGGCTTCCTGCTGTGAAAAGCGTACCGATCTGGTATACCAAAAACGCAACAGTATAACCGGTTCCAAGCTGAAGGGCGATACCTCCCCAGAGCCATTTCTTACTCTGCATCTCGGCGTTCATAGCACCCAGGGTTGCAAAGCAGGGAGGAGTAAAGAGGTTAAACATCAGATAAGCAAGTGCAGCTACCTTAGTCAGTGCCATTGCGGAAGCAACTGCATTCCCATCACCGATCAGAGCCAGCTCATCTATATCGATAAAAGCACTCAGACCGTAACAAACAGCCAGAGTACCAACAACGTTCTCCTTTGCAATAAAGCCGGTGATCGCTGCCGCAGCCAGCTGCCATGCTGCAACACCCACAACAGGTACTAAAAGTATTGCGATAGGAGAAGCGATAGTTGCAAGGATAGAAGTATTGGCGGCTTCTTCTTCCACTGCCTGAAGCTGCCAGTTGAAGGTCTGCATAATCTGAACCACCGCATTACATACCAAAATGATGGTACCGGCCTTTACAATATATGCCTTACCGCGGGAAAGCATAGAGACACTTGCCCGCTTTAAGCTTGGAAGCTTGTATTCAGGAAGCTCCATGATGAAGAAGGACTTTCTATATTTATGTCCAGTGATCAAGTTCACCAGTAAAGCACCCAGTAAAATGATCACAATACCTACAAAGTACATCACTGTTCCTACCCAGGAAGCCTCCGGGAAGAAAGCACCTACAAACAGGGCAATTACAGGAAGCTTTGCACCACAAGGCATGAAAGGTGTCAGCATCGCAGTCGCTCTTCTTTCTCTCTCATTACGGATAGTACGGCAGGCCATAACGCCTGGAATCGCACAACCTGTACCGATCACCATAGGAATAACGGATTTTCCGGAGAGACCCACTCTCTTAAAAATCGAATCCAATACAACCGTGGCACGCGCCATATAACCGCAATCCTCTAACAAAGCGATCAAAAAGTACATTACCATTACAAGCGGTAGGAATCCTACTACAGCACCAACACCACCGATAATGCCGTCAACCAACAGCGCCTGCAGGAAAGGAGAGGCGCCTTCTACCAGACCAGCAACCCACTCCTGGAAAGTCTCGATCCAGCCAACCAGCCAGTCTGCGATCCAGGTACCTACTGTTGACTGTGATATGTAAAATACCAGGAACATTACAACTGCAAAGATTGGAATCCCTACCCATTTATTAGTCAGGATCTCGTCAATCTTATCCTGCTTATTGTATTCCTTTGTAAGCACTTTACGCTTTTCTACTTCTTTTACAATCCCATTTACAAACGCAAAACGCTTTCTGTCAGCCGCTTCTACGGATGCTTTATCCTTAAGATTAATATCGCCCTGTACGAAAGGTGCCTTTTGCCCGCAGCCCTTTAGGGAGGCTGCTCTATTAACCAAATCTTTTAAACCATTATTTCCGGAAGAGGTGGAAACAGTATTGACAACGGGACATCCTAACTTCTCAGACAAAAGAGAAACATTGATCTGGGTATCTTTTTTCTCATTAATATCACTCTTATTCAATGCAACGACTACAGGAATTTCAAGCTCTAACAATTGTGTTGTAAAGAACAAACTTCGACTAAGATTCGTTGCATCAACAATATTGATGATCACATCCGGCTTTTCATTTTTTACAAAACCACTTGTAATGCTTTCTTCCGAAGTAAACGGTGACATAGAGTACGCACCAGGCAAGTCTACCGCGATCAGCTCCTCCACTCCATCATAATAATTTTTTTTGATCTGACTTTCCTTCTTTTCTACGGTAACACCTGCCCAGTTACCTACACGCTCGTTTCTTCCTGTCAGAGCGTTATACATGGTGGTTTTACCGCTGTTTGGATTTCCTGCTAATGCGATTCTCATACTGAATCCTCCTGTTCGTTAGTTTAAACTAACTATTATTTATAAAAAATAGTGATATAATACCACTATCATTTCACTCTGATATAGATATAGCTTGCGCTAAATCCTTGTCAATATTATATCTGGCATCCTTGATTGAAACAACACAGCCACCTTTTTTATGTGCAATTACGGTAATAGGTTCCCCGCTATAGCAGCCTAAGGAAAAAAGAAAAGAATTCAATTCCTCATCCTCTGTCATAATATCCTTCACAATATACTCTTGGCCCGCATTCGCTTGAATCAGATACATAAATTACTCCTATTCTAAGACACATAATCTATCGAAACCAAAATAGCATCCGCTACTTCAAATTAGTCATCTCTAACTATTATTAGATTCTAATACATTGATTCGCTTTTGTCAACAGTTTTTCCAAAAAAAAGCAAAAAATTTTTGATTGCGCTGCATCACCGTCTTCCAGGCAATTTTATGAATTGTACTTCAGATTAAAATAAGAACCGATCAGCAAAATGTACATACAAATATAAAGCCAAAACATGACAATAATAATGATAGACAAGCTCCCATAAATAGAATAGGCATTACTTCTGCTGACATATACAGAAAATCCCCATGAAAAAATGCTCCAGGACACAGCAGTAAACGTAGCACCGGGGATCTGCTCCTTTAAACGAAGTTTCACATCCGGCACATAGGCATACATAGCCGCAAACAACAAAGTAAGTACCAACCATATGGCTAGAAAGCGAAAGTTCATCAAAAATGCAATCAATAATCTGACCTGGGGAAATCTGTGAAGGATCAGATTCACCAGCTGATTGCCGAATACCATAACAAAAAGTGATAGAATCACCACCATTAACATCATCACTGTATACATGGAGGCGATTAACCTTAGAACAAAATAGTTGCGGTGCTCTTCCACATCATAAACGGCATTAAGCCCGCGCATCAGTGCCTGCACACCTTTCCCGGCTGACCACAGTGTGGTAAATGCTGCTATGGACAAAATACCCGCTGATTTATCATAGACCTCAGAGATCAGATCTGCCGCCAAAGGATCGATGAGATCAGGCGTCAGCTCTGTCACTGCAAGCAGCAGATTTTCCTCTGTAAGCGGTGTAAATGGAATGATCGTACAAACCATGATCAGCATAGGAACAATTGATAAAAAAAAGAAAAATGCAGTACTTGCCGCAAAGGCACTGATATCCAGCCTTTTCATCTCTTTGGTGAAAGTGCGTATGGCAACATAAATGTTTCGTATCATGCTTTTTTGCCTCACCATTCATATATGTTTGCAATCTGACATCCCTGGTAAAAAAAAGTCAGAATAGATTCCGCTGGTCTTCCTTCCAAAGCCATGTTGCGTGCTCCGTTTTGTGACATTCCTACGCCATGACCATATCCGCCGCCATGCAGAACATAACCAGTCACAAAATCCCCCTCTTTCACCGTCTCTACCACAAAATAACCACTGGGAAGCAAGCTGTCGGCCTTCGCCTGGCTGCCATCCTGCCTGTAAACCGGACTTTTTGTATCACAAAGAACATAACGGATATTATACTCTGTCAACACTTTGTAAACGCCTTTATCTGCCTCCAGTATTAGTTCCCTTGCCACGCCGCCAAGCCCACGGCTGACAATACCAATGCTTTTTATCCTTTCCCATTCTCCGATAGGGCTGCTTATATACTCACCCTTTTTATTTCTGGTCAACACACGCTTAGGATCTGCTTCATAACGCTGCTTTAGTCTTTCTCGGATTGTTTCATGGTCTATCTGAGTCACCGTGTAAGTCCAACGATACCAAGGCTCTGATGCCTCATAGTCTTCCGTATTCTTAGCATGGATAAATTTTGCAAAATTATTCTCATCCATAAATGCTTTCGCCTGAAATAAACCATCCATTTGCTCCTGCATCTGATCAACACTCTCTGTTTCAAGCGCACGGGAAATTGGCCTGGGACTTAAGTAAACAGGACTATCCCCACTTTCCGGATTCCACACATCCGCATTACTGCCGATTCCGCAGGACGTAGAATAATAGTAGGTATCCGCCGGCACGCTTTCTTCCTCTGCAAACAGAATCTGCCCAAACGTTTCTTTCACGGCCGTGGTGGTAGCCTCCTGCTCCTCTATATTATTGTATACCTGATAGGCGGTACTGTCATCCACGTGTGCACCATACTGCGCTAGTCCTGCATGAAGCATATTCTTGTAAGCATAGGTCCGGGCGCAAATTGCCTGTGCCCTGAGAGCCTCCCCCGGATAGGAAGCAGGCATTTCACTGGGTACCACACTGTACAAATACTCCTCCAACAGCACCTCATTGATCACCGCCAGCCCGTCCGGAGTCTTTAACAATTCGATTGTACCCCTGTAAGCCGGAATTCCTTGATTCCTTTTTACATTTTGCAAAATGACTTTTCCGGTCAACGCAGTCGGAACGATACATACCCTGCCGGTCTGTTCTGAACCTGCACCAGTGTCCACTCCCTGTGCCTGAGAGATCCCATCACCCTCGATTGCCACATCTGCCTGAAACATGACACTATCAGACCCAATACTGCACACTTCTCCAGCCTTATAAAGTTTCTGGACGCGCTTTCCATAAGCCCCATATTCCACCGTAAAATCAGTATCACTGGTAAACATAATTGTATCATGCAAAAGTGACTGATAATCTCCTGTCCTGATCAGCACCCTTATGTACTCCATCACAGCTTCTTTCACCAGCAGAATACTACACACCTCGCCATTTTCTACCACAAAATCTGCAAAATCATACCCAATCACAATATCCTGAGGCTCACACATAATTAAAGTATCATACAGACGATACCCTCTATAGTCCAGTGCAAAAGGAAGATAACCGATTCCTTCAAGCTCTACTCCGCCTTCATCTACCCCCAGAACCTTCCCATTTACTTTATGCGTCTTACACACGACCTGTGACACCAATTCATCCACAAGTGTCACATCCGCCACCTGCTCCCTACAATCAGCTGACACCACTACACCTTCCATCAGCCCATATGTACACTCTTGCCCTTCTTCAAAGACACGAATCCCTGTCTCCTCTACTTCCATGATCCATACATTCACAAGCTCACGCACTACAGGCACATGCTCCGGTTCCCGCCCAATCAATGAAAACAAAAATCCTGTCACAAACAAAATTACTAACAGCAAAATCCCCAAGATACAGATCCATGCCTTAAGTTGCATCCTCTGCGCTTTATCCAACCACTCCCCAAATCTTCCCATATCCTCTTCACTCCAACCTCATTCATGATACGTCAAAGAGCAGCCCCGAAGGACTGCTCCCCTTATCTTCCGTTCATCGCTTAATGCTTTATCCGCTTTAATATCCCCAAGATGCCGGTTCCTGCCTTTTGACTCCTAGCTTAAGCCAGGTGGGTAAAATCCGCAACCAAAGCTTTTGCCTTCCCTTCCAATCCTCTAACGAGTGAGGGCTTGACAGCCACTTGGCAATATAGGAATCCCGTTTAAAGTAAATGTAGGTTCAAAATTAACAAGAATTATCGCACACCTCAGGTTAATTCTATTATAGCCAATCTCAACCCATTTGACAACAGGAAATTTTTGTTTTTTGCAACTCACGCTGGGCAACAAGTCACGCCGCAAGCAGATGAGTTGGGAAGCGCATAGCGCGCCGAGTTTTACCTTATTATGCTCTGCATTTAGCTTTTATTTGGACCGATTAACAAGCCTTAGTAACTCTTATCGTCTTGCAACTGCAAAAGAAACCACAAACACCAAGCCATCCCGCCCCACTTGTTCCCTTTCATTCCTCGACCTTATTTTTCCGCATACATTTTCGTCCTCCCCTTAGCAGCTCACGCGTAAGAATTGGGCTTTTCCGTGGAGTTTCAGGGGGATAGAGTCTGCCGGCAGGAAGATGCAGTCACCTTTGCAGAAGTTGATCAAAAGATCACTGCCATAGAGGACACCGCACCCGCCGGTACATAGGAGTACCTGAAAGGTATTTACAGGGGACTGAATATCTGCCATTGTTCGACATTGCTCTGTGTTTAAAAGCAATCTTTCTACCTGGAAATATTTACAGCGGCAGAGGAATTCGGATGCGCAGCCTCTGGTATATTTGAGGATTCGCATGGGCTGTCTGGGCTTACTGCTTCCTTTCAGATTTACTACATCCAAAGCTTTCTCTATATGAAGAGGGCGTTTACAGCCGTTTTTGTCTATGCGGTCGTAGTCATACATTCGATAGGTCAGGTTTGAGCTTTGCTGGATTTCTGCGATGAGAGCGCCGGCACCGATAGCGTGAACCGTTCCCGCAGGAAGGTAAAATACATCATCTTTGTGCA
>JAZSFW010000186.1:0-5012 GCA_045532445.1 Acetatifactor sp.
TTTTGAGAGATTCTATATACCTTCCACGAGTAAGATGAACTCCCAAAAGGTTCAAATAGGTAGATATATCATGCAAAAATGAGAAATCTATCCGATACTGGATAATTTCCGGCAGATCAAGAAGCCGCCACAGGGTATTCCCTGCTTGGCGTTACGCTTTCGCAGACTACCTCTATCCCCATGGGCAGCATTCGCAAGGTCAGAATGTTCCCCCTGGACTTTGAGGAATTCCTTTATGCCAACGGAATGAATGACCTGGTCATTTCCTCTATGCGCAAAAAATTCGAGCGCCTGGAGGCGCTCGACGAGTCAATGCACAACAAGATGATGGATCTGTTTAGAAAGTTCCTTCTCGTAGGCGGACTTCCCGATGCAGTCAACTCTTATCTTGCCGAAAAAAATATTCAATCAGTACGTGCCATCCAAAGTGAAATTCATGACTATTACGCTGCGGATGCCTCCAAGTACGGCGAGGACAACAAACTTAAGATCCGCAATATCTGATCAGCGCAGGCATCGCTCTTAACGTGCATCAGCAGTTCCCATTGAAGTCAAGTCAGGCAAAGACTACACTGTACACAGTGCTTTGAATACCTTTGTGCAGAATGAAGACTATCACATCAAGTGTTCTTTTGCCTCACTTAGACTCTCTTCTGATCCGGATGCTGGTAATCACCGGCTGTTCTTCCGGCTTAATGGTGCCGTTATTGTCCGTAGGCTTAGCCCCTTCACAGACAGCGTCCACCACATCCATTCCTTCCGTCACATAGCCAAACACTGCATACTCACCGTCAAGTGAGGGCTTGTCTTCATGCATGATAAAGAACTGAGAGCTGGCACTGTCATAATCCTTTGCACGGGCCATGGAAACCGCTCCCCTTGTATGGGACAAGTCGTTTTGGTGGCCGTTATCGCCAAATTCTCCCTTAATCGTCTTCCCGGAACCACCGGTTCCGTTCCCTTTGGGATCACCGCCCTGCATCATAAAGCCGGCTTTGATCCGGTGGAAAGTCAGGCCGTCATAAAATCCACTTTCCGCAAGGCGCACAAAATTCTTCACGGTGACCGGGGCAGCCTTTTGATCCATCACAAAAGTGATCTTGCCGCAGCCGGCTATTTCTATGTCTGCATAGTACGTCGTCTTTGATTCCTTTATACTCTTCCAGCCAAGCACAGCCAAAAGAATGACAAGGCATGCAGCGGTTATGACTGCGCCTGCTATGAGCATCTTCTTCTGCTTTTGTTTCTTCTGTTTCATTTCCTTACTCTGTTTAACCATATCATCTCCGCCTTTTTTGCTCCATTTCCATGGTCTGCAATTCCTCTACCCTGCTGCCCACAGCCTTAGACAAAACCTCAATACGCTGTTCGTCAATATAATCTGTCGGCACAAAAATCTCCATAACATCATCCTTTAGATTTTCAAGTGCCTCAAACTGGATCCAGCTAAAATCCGAAACCAATTCCATCTGCTTTGCCGGATTTGAATAAAATGGTTTTGTTTCAATCGCTCCCAGTGGATCGATAGATCTTGTGAGCTTATCATGCCACAGACTTGTCCCACTGTCAAACACCGGTGCCGGACCTATCCATTCCAAGGTTTCTACATTTCTGATCGCGCCAAAGTTACCAAAATGCCGGTCCGTATTTGCCATCAAATAATCAAACACCAGCATGTAATCAATAAATTCTCTCATCCCTGGAATACCAAGATTTTTACAGGCATTTATGAAGTGTTCATAGGATGAATATTGGCTTCTTTTTTTCATGCTGCGGTTGATACTTACTGCATTAACCAATTCCGTATTCGTGTCAATGAAGTTTTCACATACACTGTACGGGCTGCCATCCTCCCATATCACAAAGTAAGGCACATAATTGTTACACCCAAGCCTCTGATGCAGTCTCGTTCCAAACACCTCATTGATCGGCTCCTGCATAAATGGATTGCTTCCGGACTTGATCAGACATCTTTTTCCATCTACGATTTTCCACTTCTTTTTCAGCCATCCGTCAGAAGTGTTACACGGAGACATTAAATCAACATCCTCCGATGCCGGCTGACCAAATAATATGTTACCCACATCATCCGAGAAATCATTCTCAAAGAAATTTATGTTGATCCAACGAAGTTCACTGTCAACAGGCCTCATCCAATATTGGTCAGATAAACTAAGACCGTAACATTTCAACAACAACTGTTCCGAATGTCGGATATTTAAACTTTCCAATGCTGCTCTGATTCCCGATCTGCTTGCAGGAATACTTCTTCCAAACCACCATTCATTCAATTCTTTTTTATTCGGAATACCTGTTTTTACATCGATTCCAATCGGCAGGTAATCCAATTCGTAAGTTTTTCCCACTTTTAATATGGTTGCAGTATCATCATCCAACTCCAACTCAACGATAGGCATATTTTTATTCATCAATATACACTTCATGGATTTCCTCCTTATTTGCTAAAATCAGGAGATACTTATTTCTTTCGTATCTCCTGATTTTATAAATGAAACTGGTCATTTTTATTGATCACAGCCACAAACAAGCTATCGATTATTTTGCAGCAGGATATTCGTTGCAAAGCAGACGATAAGGCTCTTCATCCTCTTCGATGGAAGGGAAACGTCCTACAGGGGGATTGAATCTGTTGTCGGTGTTGTCATCGTTACACTGGCTAACTTCACCAAGCAGCACTGCACCGGTTCCTTCTTCTACTGCGAAATCATGATACATTCCCTGAGTTACCCAAAGGCTCTCACCGGGTGTCAATCTCACTTGAGTACCTGCGGGAACAACGAAAGTACGACCATCCATATGAACCGTTACATCAGATTCATAATCGATCTCTTCATTCTCCAGGGAATTGTAAACACGGATCAGACAATTTCCGCCGCCGCGGTTGATGATATCCTCAGTCTTGAACCAATGGAAATGGTTGGCAGCCATCTGACCTTCCTTTAAGTATAAGAGCTTCTCAGCATAAACCTTAGGATACTTTTCTTCCTGGGTACGGCAACCGTTACGGATGGTGATCAGAGAGAATCCGAACTTATCGAAATCACCCAGACCAAAGTCGGTGATATCCCAGCCCAGCATGCAGTCACGAACCTCATCGTACTCGTGACCGGCTTCCTGCCAATCCTGCGGTGTCATGTGACAGAAAGGGGGCAGATAGCAATGATATTTCTCGCACATAGCCTCCAGATCTCTGAGTGCCTTGTTAATTTCACTTCTTTTCATAGTGTAATACTCCTTTTCTTTTATTTATTGTATGTTCTTTACTGATTCCCTCACAACGATATCGTTGGAGGAGATGATAATGCTCTGCGCCTGCCGATAATTGATCAGGTCCATCAGCATATCCACAGCACAAGTCCCGATTTTCTCCTTGTCCAGCGCCACAGTGGTCAGACCCGGTGAAATCATATTGGAAAGAATAATATCGTCAATTGAAATCACCGAAATATCATCCGGAACCCGCAGCCCTCTTTTCTGAAGATAGCGGATACACTCTATGGCAAGGATGTCCTCTATACAAAACACAGCAGTGGGCAGCTCATCGGATGCAAGCAGATCAGAAATAGATTCTTCCATGGTCTGCCTGTCCTGTATCTTTTCAAAACACCAGGAAGGATTCAGCGTAAGCTCTGCTTCCTGCAAAGCCTTCTGAAACCCTGCAAAAACCTGGGTGTAAAAAGAAGGCAGCTTCCTGTTTCCAATAAACCCGATGTTTTTGTGACCTTGTGAGATCAGATACTGCACAGCAGAATAAGCCGCCAACCGATAATCGACCTTGACAGCGTGCAGGGAATGATGCTCTGAATGATCATCTGCCACAACAAATGGAATATCCAATGAATTCAGCTTAGCGATCAATTCTCCCGGAATATCCTTCAGGAAAATAAGCCCGTCTACATCCTTATTCAAAATATTCTCAGGCAATGATAACTGATCATCCACAAGACTGTACTCGTAATGAACCAGCGAATAATCGTAGTACATGCAACGCTTTAAAAGTGAATTCATGATATCAAAATAGAAAAGGTTACTCAAAGTAGAGGATATCTGGTCGAATACCACTGCTATGGTAAAGCTTTTCTGATAGTACAGACGTCTGGAATTCAGATTCGGCTTATAATTGGTCTCTTCTATCAAGGAAAGTACCTTCTGACGTGTCTTCTCACTGACACCTTCCTTGTTGTTCAGCACAAAAGAAACCGTTGCCTTGGAAACATTGGCCAATTTGGCAATATCGCTGATGCTTAAGTTGTTTTTCATTACGGGCTCAATCTCTCAAAATAATATATTCTTATCTTATCACATGTGGCAGGAAATGTCAAAGCAAACAAGAAAAACTTGACAGTAACAACAGCCCACGGCCCGCTGGCGCCTCGTTGACAAAGCAAACCCCAAATGGTAAAATGACTATAACCGCTTTTAGCATTATGAGCAACAGAACATGATCAAAAATCGTAGGAGGATAAGCATATGAATGGTTTAAAAGCAGGTTTTGCACGTGTTAATATCACGCCGATGTTAGGGATCACTATGGACGGTTATTATGAGACCCGTCACGCAGAGGGCGTTTTGGATGAGCTGGAGCTGACTGCCCTGGCAGTGTCCGACGGGGATACCACCGCACTCTTAATCAGCATGGACATCATCCGTGTGGCAAGAGAGCTGGCGCTGACGCTGAAAGAGCGTATCCATGAGGCAACCGGCATTCCGGAGGATTGCATCTATATTCACGCCATCCACACTCACACAGGTCCCACACCCATGCCAAGTTCCAAGAATCCACTTGTACAGGAGTATCTGCAGTTTTTAGCACATCGGATCGTAACCGCCTCCAAGGCTGCCATTGAAGACCTGAAGCCGGCAAAGATGGGATGGGCTGTCGGGAAAGCGCCCAATGTGGCATTTATCCGCCGCTTCCGTATGAAGGATGGTTCCAGCCGAACCAACCCAGGCGTCAACAATCCGGAAATCGCCGGCCCCATCGGTGAAAT
>JAZSFW010000128.1:0-9499 GCA_045532445.1 Acetatifactor sp.
GTAGCCTTGGTATCTCCGGGGATGGCGATCATGTCCAGACCAACAGAGCAGACACAGGTCATAGCTTCCAACTTCTCCAGAGTCAGCGCACCAGCAACCACGGCATCGATCATTCCCTGCTCTTCGCTGGCCGGGATGAAAGCTCCGCTCAGTCCGCCCACATAGGAAGACGCCATCACACCACCCTTTTTCACCTGGTCATTCAACAAGGCAAGGGCTGCAGTGGTACCGGGAGCGCCGGCATATTCCAAACCGATCTCGCACAAGATGTCTGCCACACTGTCACCGATGGCCGGTGTGGGAGCAAGGGACAGATCTACGATACCAAAAGGAACATTCAGCATCTTTGAAGCCTCCTGTGCTACCAGCTGACCTACTCGCGTCACTTTAAACGCTGTCTTTTTAATGGTTTCACAGAGAACCTCAAAATTCTCGCCTCTCACCTTTTCCAACGCATTCTTTACTACACCGGGACCACTGACACCTACATTGATGATCTTGTCAGCTTCAGTCACGCCGTGGAAAGCACCTGCCATAAAGGGGTTATCATCCGGTGCATTACAGAATACCACCAGTTTGGCACACCCGAGAGAATCAGCTTCTTTGGTGTACTCTGCTGTCTCCTTGATCACCTCTCCCATAAGCTTCACAGCGTCCATGTTGATGCCGGTCTTGGTAGAACCAAGGTTTACGGAACTGCACACACGCTCTGTGGTAGAAAGCGCCAGAGGAATAGAACGGATCAACAACTCATCAGCAGGTGTCATCCCTTTACATACCAGCGCAGAATAACCACCGATAAAGTTTACTCCCACTTCCTTTGCCACCCGGTCCAAGGTCTGTGCGATAGAGGCAAAATCCTCTACGGTCTTACAGGCCGCACCGCCGATCAGGGCAATGGGGGTTACTGAAATTCTCTTATTTACGATGGGAATCCCAAATTCTCTGGATATCTCCTCTCCGGTACTAACCAGATCCTTTGCCGCTTCATAAATTTTGTGATATATCTTTTGATTCAGTTTCTGAAGGTCACTGTCAATACAATCTAACAGACTGATGCCCAGCGTGATGGTGCGGACATCCAGATTTTCCTTCTCGATCATGTTATTGGTTTCTATTACTTCAAAAATATTAATCATGGAAACTATCTCCTTGGTCTACTTAAATTCTATGCATCTGATCAAAGATTTCTTCTTTTTGACACTTGATCAAAACACCGATTTCCTTGCCCAAAGCTTCAAGCTCGTCTGCCATCACACCAAAAGGCTTTTCAGTTACAGTTGTATCCACGATCATCATCATGTTAAACAATCCCTGTACAATGGTCTGGGAAATATCAAGAATATTAATCCCGTTTTCCGCAAGATAGGTACATACTTTCGCAATGATCCCCACGGTATCCTTACCAACTACTGTAATAATCGTCTTTTTCATACTTTTACTCCATTTCCCCGCTTCTTTGGCGGTAAAAAATCTGTTCAATATATTTTACTTATGTTATCAAAACTCTTTCTACTTTGCAAGTTTTTCTGCCAATGTTCCTGTTAAAACACATTCTTCTAGGCTATGTGTATGACAGGTGACACCTCACTTCGCGCAGCAACCTGCATATAAAAATCATTGGCGTTATAAGGATTATCACCCATGGTGATCTCCATTCGCACCGCTTCATAGGCAAGCTCCGGCAGGTTATTTTCTTTGGACAGATGCCCCAGAACGATGGCCTGTAATTTATCATGTAAAACCCTTGAAAGAAGCCTTCCGGAATTTTCATTGGACAAGTGCCCTCTTTCACCGAGGATACGCTGCTTTAAGTAATAGGGATAGGGTCCCACCTGAAGCATGTTCACATCATGATTGGCCTCCACAAACAAGGCATCCATCCCCTTTAAGGACTCCACTGTATAATCATTATAGATGCCCAAGTCGGTACAAATCCCCACCTTTTTGCTTCCATAACCAATTCGATAAGCCACCGGCTCAGCTGCGTCATGGGAAATGCCCATGGGGTTGATCGTCAGATCTTTTATGACCAGCTTTTCATCCGCTTTCACTTCATGAAACAAGTCATCTTCCACTTTCCCCAAACCAGTACTATCTTTTATGGATTTGATGGTACCTGCCGTGGCATAAATGGGAATACCAAACTTTCTTGCAAGTACACCCAGACCACTGATATGATCCGCATGCTCATGGGTAACCAGAATCCCATCCAGATCTCTTCCATCGATCCCCAGGCTGTTTAGCCCACATTCTGTGCGTTTTCCACTGATTCCCACGTCAATCAGAAGATGTGTGGCATCAGAGCCTACATAGATACAATTACCGCTGCTTCCGCTGGCAATACTACATAATCTCATCGCCGTTCCTCCGGGTATAATCTTTCAATCTTTCATCGATCTGACGGAAACTATCTTCCAGAGTACCGCTGTTGTCAATGACAAAATCGCTGGCCGCACGAAATGCCTCCTCAGACAACTGTTTGTCCATGATCTGTGCAATCTTAAGGGGCGTGTACCCTCTGTTTGCTTCCAGACGTTTACGGCGCACCTCCTCATCCGCATGAATATACCACATTTCGTCCACAATTTCCTTGTAACCGGTCTCAATCAAAAGCGCTGCCTCAATAAAAAACAACTCTACCTGAGGATCCTTCTCTGCCTCATTTACTTTATCCAAAAGATATTCCTGAACCGCCGGATGAATCAAGGCATTGACCTTCAGCAAAAGCTCTCTTTCCATAAAAATCCTGGACGCCATCAAGCTTCTGTCTATGGTTCCATCAGGCTTCAGCACACCTTTCCCCATGATCGAAACAAGCTTTTCATAACAAGGCTGCCCAGGCTCCTGCACTTTGTGAGCCACTTGATCAGCCAGGTAAACTTCACACTTATAATTTTGTTTTACATATTGTAAGATTTCTGTTTTACCGGCTCCCACACCTCCGGTAATACCGATCAGACGCATAATTCCCTCCTGTTATGCTGCATCTTTCTTATTTTGCCTCATACCAATTCTCCCCGGTATGAAGATCTACTTCCAATGACACGGAAAGCTTTGCAGCATCCTTCATATTCTCTTCCAATATCCTGCGCACCTGTTCTTCTTCCTCTTTGACTGCCTCGATCAACAGTTCATCGTGTACCTGCAGTATCAGCTTAGACTTTAGTCCCGCCTCTTTTAACGCCTTCCACACACGTATCATCGCAATCTTCATAATATCTGCCGCGGTACCTTGAATGGGCGCATTCATGGCCACACGTTCACCGAAAGAGCGCTGCACAAAGTTAGAACTGGACAATTCCGGCACAGGGCGTCTTCTGCCAAACAACGTAGTCACATAGCCTTGGTTTTTCGCATCCTCCACCAGTTTATCCAAAAATTCTTTCACCTTAGGATAGGTGGCAAAATATTGTTCAATATAATCCGCCGCCTCTTTTTTGCTGATACTCAGATCCTGGCTAAGGCCAAAGGAGCTGATGCCATAGACAATCCCAAAATTCACTGCTTTGGCATTTCTTCGCTGCAAGTCTGTCACCTCCTCAAAAGGAGTATGGAAGACCTTGGAAGCCGTGATCCTGTGAATATCCTGATCCATGCGATAGGCCTCGATCAGCTGTTCATCCCCCGACATATGAGCCAATACCCTCAACTCGATCTGAGAATAGTCTGCATCCATCAATACACAGCCTTCCCTTGGCACAAAGACCTTTCTGATCTTACGTCCAAGCTCCATACGCATAGGAATATTCTGCAAATTGGGCTCTGTGGAACTGATTCTTCCGGTTGCCGTAATGGTCTGATTAAAACTGGTGTGAATCCTCTCATCTTCCCCGATATAAACAGCAAGTCCATCTGCATAAGTGGATTTTAACTTGGTCAACCCTCTGTATTCCAGAATATCTTCGACGATCGGATAGTCCGGCGCCAGCTTCTCAAGCACTTCTGCCGCTGTAGAATATCCAGTCTTCGTTTTCTTTCCACCGGGAATACTCATTTTTTCAAATAAAATCTCTCCAAGCTGTTTTGGCGAATTGATATTGAAATGACTGCCTGCCTGCTCATGAATAGACTGCTCCAGTTGATCGATCCGCTCCACCAAAGCCTCTCCATACGCTTTCAATTCCTCGCGTTTCACCAAAACGCCTTCCTCCTCCATATCATAGAGGACTAAAGAAAGAGGCATCTCCACATCATACATCAGTTTATCCATTCCTGCCTCTGCAAGCTTTTTCTCCAATACATCAGCGGCTTTTCGGATCACATAGGCTCCATAACACAGATACCTCTGCATTTCCTCCTGCTTCATCAACAAAGCATGAACCGGACTCAGCTTCCCAAAACTCTCTGCATATCCGGGGATCATAATATCCAGATGCTCCTTTGCAATAGCTTCCACATCATAATCATTTTTCAGTGGATTCAAAAGGTAGGATCCGATTAAGACATCGAAATAACTCTCTGTAGTCTCTTTCTGCAGATAACCGTACATTTTCTTAATATCAAAGGCTGCCACCAAAAGACGAGAAGACAATTGATATAAAGTCTCTCTTATCAGCTCCTCTTCCTCCCTTTGTAAGGTATAAACATATACCTTATCATGGAAATCTGCCACAGCAACAGCCAGAAGCTTTTGCTGTTCATCACACAAAAGCCAGATGCCCACTCTGCTTTCTTTTGTAGCTGCCGCAAGGATCTGCTTGCAATCGTCTGCCAGCTCCAAAGCTGTTTTACACACCACAAATCCATCTGATATCCTGGCTGAGTCTTCCGTTTCCATCTTTTCGAAGCGGCTCAGCATGTTTTTAAATTCCAGCTCTTTAAACAAAGCATAAGCTTCTTTGGTATAAAAGCCATCCGCTTTTGCCTCATTCAGTGGAAGCTCCACATCCGCATCAATCTTGATCGTGGCCAATACCTTGCTCAAATCAGCCAGTTTTCGGTTGGCGATCAAAGATTCTCTGATGCTTTTTTTACTGATCTCTTCCACATGTGCATAAATATTTTCAAGGGAACCATATTCTTTCATTAATTCTTCAGCAGTCTTGGTTCCCACCTTGGGTACACCGGGAATATTGTCTGCGGTGTCTCCCATAAGTGCCTTCAGATCGATAAACTGAAGCGGCGTCACATGATAGGCCTGAAGCACATCTTCTGCATAATAATCTTCCACCTCAGTTCTTCCCATTTTTGTTTTGGGAATTCTGATCTTAATATGCTCAGATGCAATCTGCAAAAGATCCCTGTCACCGGATACCAATGCAACCTCCATGCCCGCTCTCTCAGCCTTCTTGGCCAAGGTTCCCAGAATATCATCCGCTTCCAGTCCGGCCTGTTCAACGATCACCACGCCCATGGCACATAGAACTTCCTTCATGACAGGTACCTGTTCACGAAGCTCCTGGGGCATCGGCTTTCTGGTAGCTTTGTAGCCATCAAAGATCTGATGCCGGAAAGTAGGTGCATGCACATCAAAAGCCACAGCCAGATACTGTGGTTTCTCTTCATCCAAAATTTTAAACATAATATTCAAAAATCCGTACACCGCATTGGTGTGCAGCCCCTTTGCATTGGTCAGTTCGGGAACACCGTAAAATGCTCTGTTTAAAATACTATGCCCATCTATCAGAACCAGTTTTTCTCTCATCTGCAGCTCCTTTCCACATCAACAAATCATCCCAGGATAATCCAAAAAACAAAAGCCAATATCACCACCATAGCGATCAGCTCAAAAAAAGCCCCTACATTAATAAATCGTTCCGTTCTGCTGAGACGTTTCCTCGCATCCACCATCCGCCTGGACAATTCATAATTCAGGTCAAAGGCATCTCCCTCTTCCAGATGACTGATACCTTCTGTCACCAAAAACTGTATGGTCAGTTCCTCACGACAGTCAGGACAGGAAAGGGCATGGTCGCAGAAACGTTTCAAAGTCCGATATTTCATTTTCTGTGCTATAAAATCAGGAATCTGACGTTCAAAATCCTTACACTCCAACATGTTATCCTCCTGTCTTAGGGTGGCTGACGCAAACAAAGCACGCTTCATAACATCTATATATAGATATAATAATACTACATCTAGACGCATTTGGCTAGTAAATTTTTACCGTATTGTCTTTTCATAATTGTTTTATTGTGATAAGATAAAAAGGTATTAATAAAGGCAGGTATATGTTTATGAATCTTCCCGGCTATTATTCTTCAGGACAGTTTGCGCAGATGGCGCAAGTATCTGTGCGTACCATACGATTTTATGATAAACAAAATATTCTGAAACCCTCCTATGTCACTCCAGGAGGCGCGCGCTTTTATACAGACGAGGACTTTGCCAGGCTGCAGCAGATCTTATTGCTGAAGTACCTGGGGTTCTCTCTTGAGGATATCCGGGAAATGACCATCGGCGACAGCGATTCTCATTTTCTGATCAACTCCTTACATACCCAGAAGAAGCTGGTCCAGGACCGCATAGAACAGCTTCAGCTGGTAGCTAAAGCCATTGACAGTACCGTAAATACCATCGAAAAAGATAAGCAATTAGACTGGAGCAGAATGCTGGATCTGATCCACCTGACCGGAATGGAAAAGAGTCTCAAAGACCAATACCAGAATGCCACCAATATTTCAGCCAGGATCCGCCTTCATCGCGATTTTTCTTTAAACAAGCAAGGATGGTTTCCCTGGATTTACGAACAGTGTCAGATTACTGACGGTATGAAGATTCTGGAGCTTGGCTGCGGAAACGGTGCACTGTGGACAGAGAACCTGACAGCACTTCCGCCCCATGTGTCTGTACTTCTCTCAGATATTTCTGAAGGAATGCTGCGAGATGCCAGAAGAAATATCGGCAGCGAAGATGCCCGTTTTTCCTTTCAGGCAATCGACTGCCATGATCTTCCTTTTGCGGATCAATCTTTTGACCTTGTGATTGCCAATCACGTACTCTTTTACTGCCAGGATCTGAAGAAAGCCTGTCAGGAAATTGCCCGGGTTCTGAAACCCTCCGGCACTTTCCTGTGCAGCACCTATGGACATGGTCACATGAAAGAAATCACAGAATTAGTACAGGGATTTGACAGCCGGATCGTTCTGGCTGCTGAAAATCTCTATGAGCGATTCGGCCTCGAAAACGGCCAGGAACTGCTTTGCCCCTACTTTGAAGACATTGCCTGCGTTCATTATGAAGATTCCATCAGCCTTAGTCTCCCGGAACCCTTGATAGAGTATATCCTCTCCTGTCATGGCAACCAGAACCAGATCCTGCTGGATCGATATAAAGATTTTCGTTCCTATGTGGAGAATAAAATCCACAATACTTTCCATATTACAAAGGAAGCAGGCATTTTTCTTTGTAAAAAATAACCAAAAATAATATTTTTATCAAAAAGTGCTTGAAGATGACGTTAGGTCACCTTTTATACTATAGATAACAAGTTTCGTAACCAGTCCAAATTCGAAAATACAATAAAGGAGATTTCCAATGAAAGGTATTATTTTAGCCGGCGGGTCCGGAACCCGTCTTTATCCTCTTACCATGGTAACCTCAAAGCAATTGCTTCCCATTTATGACAAGCCGATGATCTACTACCCCATGTCCGTTCTGATGAACGCAGGGATCAGGGACATTTTGATCATCTCTACTCCTCAGGATACTCCCAGATTTAAAGAGCTTCTCGGAGACGGCCATCAGTTTGGTGTAAAGCTTTCTTACGCTGTTCAGCCCAGTCCTGACGGTCTGGCACAAGCCTTTCTGATCGGTGAAGAATTTATCGGCAATGACACCGTAGCCATGGTACTGGGAGACAATATTTTTGCAGGCCATGGTCTGAAAAAACGCTTACAGAGCGCTGTAGAAAATGCAGAATCCGGCAAAGGCGCTACTGTCTTCGGCTACTATGTAGATGACCCGGAACGCTTTGGCATTGTTGAGTTCAACGCGCAGGGCAGAGCCATCTCTATCGAAGAAAAACCCGAAAAACCCAAGAGCAACTACTGCGTAACAGGCCTTTACTTCTATGACAACCGTGTGGTTGAATATGCTAAGAGCTTAAAACCCAGCAAAAGAGGCGAGCTGGAGATCACTGATCTGAACCGTATTTATCTGGAAAATGGCGATCTGAATGTAGAGCTTCTGGGTCAAGGCTTCACCTGGCTGGATACCGGAACCCACGAAAGCCTCGTAGATGCCACCAATTTTGTTAAAACCGTTGAGACCCACCAGCATCGCAAAATTGCCTGCCTGGAAGAAATTGCTTATTTAAACGGCTGGATCAATAAAGAGGACGTGCTGAAAGTATATGAATTATTAAAGAAGAACCAGTACGGTCAATACCTTAAAGACGTCCTGGACGGCAAATATCACGACGTATAAGATGTAACACAATTAACCAAACGCCTCACAACGAATAGGAGAAATTATTATGACAATTATCGTAACCGGCGGTGCCGGATTTATCGGAAGTAACTTTGTTTTCCACATGCTGAACAAATACCCTGACTACCGCATTGTATGTCTGGACTGCCTCACCTACGCAGGCAACCTCTCTACTCTCGCGCCCGTCATGGACAACCCTAATTTCCGCTTTGTAAAGGAAAGCATCACTGACAGAGAAGCTGTTTACAAGCTGTTCGAGGAAGAGCATCCCGACATCGTGGTTAACTTTGCAGCAGAGAGCCACGTGGACCGTTCCATCGAGAATCCCGAAGTCTTTCTGGATACCAATATCAAGGGAACCGCTGTCCTGATGGATGCCTGCCGCAAATACGGCATCACCCGCTATCATCAGGTTTCCACAGATGAAGTATACGGCGATCTTCCTTTGGACAGACCTGACCTGTTCTTCACCGAAGAGACCCCCATCCACACCAGCAGCCCTTACAGCTCTTCCAAAGCAGGCGCTGATCATCTGGTTCTCGCTTACCACAGAACCTACGGTCTTCCTGTGACCATCAGCCGTTGCTCCAACAACTATGGACCTTACCACTTCCCTGAGAAGCTGATTCCTCTGATGATCGCCAATGCTCTGAACGACAAGCCGCTGCCTGTATATGGAAAGGGTGAAAATGTCCGTGACTGGCTGTATGTAGAGGATCACTGCAAAGCCATCGACCTAATCATCCACAAAGGCCGCGTAGGTGAAGTTTACAACATCGGCGGTCACAATGAAATGAAGAATATCGATATCGTTAAGATTATCTGCAAAGAACTGGGCAAGCCCGAAAGCCTGATCACCTATGTGACCGACCGAAAGGGACATGATATGCGCTATGCTATCGACCCTACAAAGATCCACAATGAGCTCGGTTGGCTTCCGGAAACCATGTTTGCTGATGGTATCAAAAAGACCATTCAGTGGTATCTGGATAATAAGGAATGGTGGGAAACTATTATTTCCGGAGAATACCAGGACTACTACGAGAAGATGTACAAGAACCGCTAGTTCGGGAATGTTTTGGGAGATGAAGTCGATCGTAGCCATGTCGTTCTGTGAGCCAAGGAG
>JAZSFW010000008.1:0-6442 GCA_045532445.1 Acetatifactor sp.
GATCTCGTCCTCATTGTATGCGAAGGACTCAGTAGCTGCTGCCTTCATAGCTGCATTGATCTCGTCCTTGGTAACTGCACCCTTAACAACTGCTACCAGGATAGTGGTAGAACCGGTAGGGGTAGGAACACGCTGTGCGGAACCGATCAGCTTGCCGTTCAGTTCAGGAATAACCAGACCGATAGCCTTTGCAGCACCGGTAGAGTTAGGAACGATATTGCAAGCGCCTGCACGGCTTCTTCTAAGGTCACCCTTTCTCTGAGGACCGTCAAGGATCATCTGGTCACCGGTGTAAGCGTGAACAGTGGTCATGATACCGCTCATGATAGGTCTGCAATCGTTAAGTGCTTTAGCCATAGGAGCCAAGCAGTTTGTTGTACAAGAAGCTGCAGAGATTACATTGTCAGCAGGTGTAAGGGTTGTGTGGTTAACATTGTATACGATAGTAGGAAGGTCGTTTCCTGCAGGTGCAGAGATAACAACTTTACGAGCACCAGCAGTGATATGAGCGGATGCTTTGTCCTTAGAGGTATAGAAACCTGTGCACTCAAGAACTACGTCTACTTTAAGTTCACCCCAAGGAAGCTTGCTTGCGTCTGCTTCTTTGTAGATTGTGATAGTCTTTCCGTTTACAGTGATGTTGTCTTCGCCAGCAACAACTGTGTCAGCATATTTGTATTTACCCTGAGAAGAGTCATATTTCAACAGATGTGCCAGCATCTTAGGGCTGGTCAGATCGTTGATCGCTACTACTTCATATCCTTCTGCATCAAACATCTGTCTGAATGCAAGACGACCAATACGGCCGAAACCATTAATTGCAACTCTTACTGCCATTTTAGATTCCTCCTAAAATATAATAAATTTAATTTATATCATTTTGCCATCAAATATGGTTTGACAAAATTTTATCAGCATTCCTATTTTACCTAATTTCTTTCAAAAATTCAAGATGTATTTTTAAAATAATTGGTAATTCATCCAAATTTTATAGTTTGCGCCATTTTCCCATAGGATTTTGGACAAATTTGTGGTATAATACTGCCATAGCACTTAAGGAGGTAGCAAAAATGCCCATAAAAGCAGACTATCATTTACATACATCCTACTCTGGTGATGCCACCTCTTCCATGGAAGAGATGATACAGAAGGGTATTCAACTTGGACTTACCCATATGTGTTTTACCGACCATTATGATTATGACTTCCCCCACAGAGACGATATTCCGGATGATTATTTTATTGTCAACACAGACGCTTATCTCTACGAACTTCTCAAGATGAGAGAAAAATATGGCAGCCAGATCAAAATAAACTTTGGTATTGAGCTGGGACTTCAGCCACACCTGAAACGACATATGGCGATCTATGCCAAGCAATATGATTTTGACTTTATCATAGGATCCTCTCATATATGCAACAAGCAGGACCCCTATTATCCCGAATTCTACGAAGGCGAAGGACGCACCGAAGAAGACGCGTACAGAGAATACTTCTCTTCCATTATAGAAAATATACGTCTCTTTTCCAATTTCGATGTGTACGGGCACTTGGACTACGTTGTTCGTTATGGTCCCAACAAAGATCAATTTTATACATATGATAAATATAAGGATCTTTTAGATCAGATCATTGACCTTTTGCTGGAGAAAGGAAAAGGGATCGAGATCAATACCGCCGCTGTCAAATCAGGCCTGAGG
This sequence comes from Acetatifactor sp., assembly GCA_045532445.1. Lineage (GTDB taxonomy): Bacteria > Bacillota > Clostridia > Lachnospirales > Lachnospiraceae > Acetatifactor. Next base: position 1,701 of record JAZSFW010000008.1, read on the forward strand.
GAACTCCACCCCTGCATGGCTGTACTGAAACGCTATCATGACATGGGTGGTGAGATCATCACAGTAGGTTCCGATGCGCACAATACTGCACGGATCGCTGCAGACTTTGACCGAGCCTCTGATATTTTGAAGGAATGTGGGTTTAAATATTATACCATCTTTGAAAACAGAATCCCTGAATTCAAAAAACTATAAAGAAACACCGATAACCGCTTTAAAAATCCACAGGATGTCATAATACAAAAAGAGACCTGACATCCTGTGGATTTTTATGTAGTTCTGCGCTTCTTTTCGCTTATTTCATTCTCACATTTTTAAGATTCTTTAATGTCTCCTTAATGATATGCTCATCTGCATTATCACAATAGGATTGAGTATGACCATGTCGGAACATGCTCACTTCATATCCTCCCCGACATATTTCATCCTGCGTCACAAAATACCCTTCACTTCCATTGGTATTTGACAAGCTGAGAACATTGGGAATATCACTTGCTTTATTGATCCGCAAGCTTATTTCAGAGAAAAGCTCGTACGGAAAACTTACAAACGCTATCTTTCCAACCCGGATCACTACCTGCTGAAATTCACTGTGAGAAATATCCTCACATCCGTCACGATAAGATGCAATCACGTCCTCATAATGTTTTCTTAAATGACCGCTCAAATTAACAGTAGCTTCTTTATAACGTTCATATTCTTTAAGCGCTACATCATAACTTTCTCTCTTTTCAAGCGGCAATTTAACTGGTCCGCAAAAAGTTTTCAGGCTGACATTTTCATAAGAACTGATCTCTTTATAAATACGAACTGCATCCTGAGCCGCAACATACCCGATCTCATTGACGTCATTGGGACCATGTCCCCATGAAATTCCATTTGCAAGACGAGGGCCAACATCTCCTTCTGCACCGTTGAAAAAGGCTGTTATTCCTCCACTGATCTTTTCAAGCTTATCCGTCATTACGCCTGCCCAGTCTCTTGTTATTCCACGATAATTACCTGCAGTCGTACAATGCATACCATAATGAATCATATTGGCCACATTTTTTTCACCGTTTCGGAATGATATTACCGTCATCCTTGGGTCGAATACGCCCCATTCGTTTTGCCCTAAAAACGCCTTATTATTCAAATTAATCTCTCGCCGATTCACACCTGCATAGCTTTTCCCGGTAGCAATCCCCGCTTTTACAGGACAAATACTGGACATCGCTTCCTTCACTGCTTCATGTATCTGGGGTATAAATATCTTCTCACAATAGTCCTGATCAACATCTCCCCATCCATAAGTACCGACAGTATTCGGTCCCGAATGCGTATGGGTTGCAGAGATCAGACAACGATGTCTGGAAATACCATACTCCTTTTCTATTTCCTCTAATATCCTGTCTGCCAGCCCAGTCTGAATCAGACAAACTGTTGCAGTCAGCATCAAAGCATCCATATTTCCCTGCTTAAAATAAAAAGCAGTTACAGTCAGATCATCTAACACGGAATCTGAAAAGATATCGAGCCGATAGCCATAAAGCTGTCCTCCGATTTCTGGTGTAATAACCTTCCTAGCAACGCCAAGATATAATTTATTCATAGATACCACCTTTCTATCATTGGTAAACATATGTTTCTAAGAAAAGAATATCTGATTCACTTTATCTGTAATTATAAGTACAATTTTTCACGAAAGTCAACCCCAAAAAATACTATTTTATTCGCAAAAATTGATAAACCATTCAAATCCGGCCAAAAATGTCAGCATTTTTTTATAATACCTCTTTTCAATTTTCAATAAACTGATATAATACATCTTGTGACAAAGGAGGAAGAACCAATGATTGCTGCATTTGGGACGTTATTTAATCAAATGACAGGGCTTTTTGCCCTTATGCTGATCGGCTTTTGGATGAACCGGAGCAAAATGTTTCCGAAAGCCACCGAAAATGTATTGGCAAATTTATCCACAAAGCTTTTTTTGCCCGCTTTGCTGTTTTCTACTTTTTTAAAGGAATGTACCCCGCAAAATTTGGTCAAATATGGAAGCTGGGTTCTATACGGAACCGCTTTCACATTATTATGCATGATTCTATTTGTAAGGCTGGCAAGACCATTGTCCAAAGGACAGGCTTATACAGAAAAAGTGTACCGATATTCGCTGGTAATCCCCAACACAGGAGCCTTCGCTATGCCAATTGTCCAGGCAATGTTTGAATCCGAAGTTTTTTTTCAATATCAGCTCTTTGTACTTCCTCTAAACTTTTTTTGCTATAGCTGGGGAATTGCACAACTGATGCCTCAGGGACATCAAGGAACACTCAAAGATAATCTATCAAACATTTTTAATCCTGTTTTTATTGCCACCCTCGCAGGTATGGCACTGGGCTTAACCGGCATCAACAATTATTTGCCCAACTCAATACATACTGCATTGCAGAATCTCAGTAACGGCTATACACCCGTCACATTACTTTTGACAGGTTTTGTGATCGGGAATTATCCTTTAAAAGAACTCATCGCCAATAAAATGTCCTATGTTTTTTCTATCGTAAGGTTACTGATCATTCCCGGCATCTTTTTAGTAGTGCTACGACTGCTAAACGCGCCCCAAATGCTCTGCGTTCTCACATGTCTGGTATTTGCATGTCCCTGTGGTATGAACACAGTCATTTATCCGGCAGCACTCGGAGAAGATACACGACCGGGAGCCAGTCTGGTACTGGTTACCACATTCCTGTCTGTCATCACTATCCCTTTGTTGTATGCATTGCTCTAAAACAAAACGGGGTGTCTGTTAATCCGCTTTAACAGACACCCCAAATCATTCTATAGCAGTTTAAAAATTTTAAATAATATCCTCTCCCCGCTCCATCCGATCCAACAGGATCAACATCCTAGGCAGATGGAAAGGTCCCTTAAAGATATTTCCCTTCAGAGTATGAGATACCGTGCCGTCATAATGCAGATATCCATACCACTCACCATGCTCCGTATCTGCAAAATGCGAAAAGGCATACTCTTTCAGATCCTCATACTGCTCAAGGTACTTTTCTTCCCCAAATATCTCGTAGCAGAGCTTGTTTGCGATTATGGCTTCACACTGGGGCCACCAAAGCTTCATATCCCACTCCAGAGCTGAGGCAGGATGTCCATCACAATCGCAGAATGCAATAATGCCTCCGTCATAAAGCCCCAGTTTCATGGAAATATCAATAATCTCCTTACCAACAGCAAGAAGCTTTCCATCTTTCTGATAAATACCTTCCGCCATCAAAAACCAGGCAGCCTCCAGGCTATGACCGGGATTTACTGTTCTTCCGGTAGGCGTGTCAACAAACTCTCCGTTTAACCCTACATTTTCCAAAAGCCCCTTGGGCGTCATATGCTTTAAGATCTCTGTAACCATCTCTTTCGCAATGGCATCATACTTCTCAAAATTCAATTTACGAAGAACCTGCGCTGTGGAAAGCATGATCATACAAGGAGAAAGTGCATGATAAGGCGCATTCTCCGGGTTAAACTTAGGCGTCTGAGGATTCTTGCCGCTATAGATATCATACGCAATATCAAAATACATCTCCGCCTTTCTCTTTGCCTCTTCATCACCGCTTGCAAGGTAATACTCAGCACACCCAATCGCCGCAAAAGTCTCACTAAAATAATAACGCCTCTTCTGCAGCTCCTTACCTTCTCTTGTCACCGTAAAATACATCCGTCCGCTTTCCTCACCACACAACGGCAGGAAATCATAAATCTTCTTCGCAGCTTCCAAATATTTCGCATCTTTATTCACACTATTATAAGCCACCGAAAAAATATACAAAGCTCTTCCCTGAAACCAAACGCTCTTCTCATATCCATAAACCTTACCCGTCCGGTCCAGACAAGTCAAAATCCCACCATACTCCTCATCAATGGCATGCTCCAACCAAAACGGCAAAACATTCTCCACCAAATACTCTCTCATACTCGTCCCTAAACACCTAATAACACTCATTTCCCTACTCACTTTCTTATCATAATAGTCCAAAACTACATATCCCTATTTTACCTGATTTATCCCAAAAAAACAACACATATTAACACAAAAACGAATTCCTTCTTCCTGCAATCCGACCAACCTGCTCCCCACTCGCCAATTCCCCAGCTTTCCGGCATTCTTGCCTGAAGAAGTGTCACATGGTATGGTCGTTTTGTCATCTGCAAGACTGCTAGAATTACTTAGAATCAGGCGGAGACAAAAATAAGAGTGTTAAAGCTCAAAGTGCAACATGTCTGAGCGCGTAGCGCGAGTTTTGCACTTTGGGCTTTGTCCTTAACTCTTATTTTTGCCTTCGCCTGATTTTTAGTAATTCTTGCTGCCTTGCAATCTGCAAACTCTCCCGAGTGATACCCCGCGCCAGCCCAAGCTGCCTGCTGCCCGCGAACCTGACCGTTCGCCCCATTTTTGGGCTGTAAAGCTGTAATTATCAGAAAAGCCTACTTGACATTGTGCCCGGTTGTTAATACAATAGTGTTTGTATGATATGCTAACGGAGGAAATGATTATGCGAGAAATTCCATATAAAATATCCTTAGAAGAACATGAGTTTCCCAAGCAGTGGTATAACGTGCGGGCAGATATGAAGAAGAAGCCGGCGCCTATTTTGAATCCGGCAACACTGCAGCCGATTACGCAGGAAGAGCTGTCAAAAATTTTCTGCGAAGAACTTGCAAGGCAGGAGTTGGATGATACCACTCCTTATATT
>JAZSFW010000118.1:0-1514 GCA_045532445.1 Acetatifactor sp.
CCGAAGGGCTTCTTCATAACCCTTTAATGCCGCAAAGGGCATGAACTGCTTGGCTCTGTCCGCCTGACTCATTTTCCTTCTGTTTGCCATGGGGTTTTCTCCGTTTCTTTATTCATCTTCTCCGCTTTTATGACCTCCGATCTGACGATTTCGCTCCATGGTGGTGGCTCCTTCCACCAGATCCAAGCCTTTCACAATCGCATTCTTTCCAAACCTCTTCTTAATCGAGATCATAGCCTGCTGTGCCATACGCTCCTTTTCCAGCTCAGCCGGATCCGTAAAAAGATCATATTGCTCATAGGCTTCCTCCGTAACATGATTAAACGAAAGATTCATCCTGCGGATGGGCGTAGTCCTGTCTACAATTTTTTCAAACAGCTCCATAACCTGCGTGATCAACTTTTTCCTGGATGACGTGGGAGAAGGCAAGGTCACAGATCCCCTGGCCGCTTCCATCTGCAGTCTGTTGGAGTACCCTACATAAAGCGCAATATTACCCGTGATCAGCCCCTTATCCACCAAATCCAGGCAAAGCTGCTCTGCCATCTCCTTGATCACAATCTTTGCTTTCTCATATTCATAATCACAGGAAAGTACCTGCCCGCTGGTCATGGAATTGTTCTTTGGCTTGTACGCCTTGATATCTGCAATAGTGGTGGGTTCCCGCCCCCAGGCATGATCGATCAAAAGCTCCGCATCCACACCAAACAATTTATATAGAAGATTTTCATCTGCCTGGGCAATGTCTCTCATTGTCAATATCCCGAATCTTTCCAGGGTTCTGGCTGTGCCGGCACCAATCCTCCAGAAATCTGTCAACGGTCTGTGATCCCACATCTGTCTGCAAAAAGCTTCCTCGTCCAGAATCCCCACATGATCCTCAGTGTGCTTGGCAGCAATATCCAAGGCCACTTTGGCAAGATAAAGGTTTGTTCCGATACCACAGGTGGCTGTAATCCCCAAAGACCACAACACATCCTTCATGATCGTGGTTCCCAGCTCCCTGGCCGTCATCTGATACATAGTCAGATAATCCGTCACATCCATAAACGCTTCATCTATGGAATAGACGTAAATATCCTCTTTGGCAATGTATTTTAAATAAATGGCATATATTTCTGCAGAATAATCAATATACAACTGCATCCTGGGCGGCGCCATAATATAATCGATCCCCTTTGGGATTTCAAACACCCTGCATCGATTGGATACCCCAAGGGCTTTCATGGACGGAGAGACAGCCAGACAGATTGTTTTCTCTGTGCGCTCCGGATCTGCTACCACTAAATTGGTGGTTAGCGGATCCAACCCACGTTCCGCACATTCCACGGATGCATAAAAGGACTTTAAATCAATACACAAATACGTTCGTGAAATCAAAGATTTTTTTTCATCTTTTAACATGGATTTTTCAGGCATGGCATGTCCTCCTTCCATAATATTCTTAAATACGAAGTGCTATAGTTCCAAACATATTTTCTTCATTGTAACATTATTTATGATATTTTAGAAGT
>JAZSFW010000244.1:0-8458 GCA_045532445.1 Acetatifactor sp.
GGAGCGCAAAGCGCGACGAGTTTTGCCTTATTGCGCGCTGCCCTTAGCTTCCATTTCTGCTTGTTTATCATCCTTAGTAACACTTATCGACTTGCAACTGCGAACCCAGCCACAACTGCCTGTCCATGACCAACACATCAGCCCAGCCCGGGGGATCATTATATGCCGCAAATTTGTCCCACCTCAACTAAGCCTTTTGCAAATAGAGGCAGCCACTGCTTCTGCCACTCTGATTCCATCCATAGCGGCGGATGTGATTCCTCCCGCATATCCGGCCCCTTCTCCACAGGGGTAAAGTCCTGATAAGCTTGACTGCAATGTTTCATCTCTTAGAATTCTTACCGGTGAAGAAGTACGGCTCTCGATACCGGAAAGGACTGCGTCCTCTCGGTCAAATCCCGGGATCATCCGACCAAATTGAGCCATTCCCTCCACAAATGCCCGGTTGCATTCTCGAGGCAAGATACGGCTCACATCTGCAAAATAGTGTCCCCCCTTATTTTGAGGCCTTATATCTGAATTTTTATAACACGCAGACTCGTTTTCCTCTTCCCTTTGCGACTCTGCGTCTTCCTTTTGCAGATCAAAATCTTGCTCAACAGATATTTTAAAGTCACCGAATCTCTGCACGGGAATCTTGCCTTTTCCCAGTCTATAGGCTCGTTCTTCCAGGTTTCTCTGGAACGCAATTCCGGAAAGTGGATGATCTGCGCCATAATCCTGTGGTGTGATGGTCACAACAATAGCACTGTTGGCATTTGCTCCGTCCCGTCCACTATAGCTCATCCCATTGACAGCCAACCTACCTTCCTCAGAGGAAGCATTGACCACATAACCGCCCGGGCACATGCAGAAAGAATACACTCCTCTCCCCAAGCTTGTCTGGGCTGTCAATTTATAAGGAGCTGCACCCAAGGCACCCGGATCGGCCAAGCCGTATTGGCTTTCATTGATCATTTCCTGTGGATGTTCCACACGCAGTCCCACTGCAAAAGCCTTTGCTTCCATAGAAATGCCGGTCTGATACAGCATTTCAAAGGTATCCCTTGCACTGTGACCGATTGCCAACACTACATGGCTGCAGCACAACTGCTCCGACCCGTTGATCTCAACTGCCGTAATACGCCCGTCCTCCTGCTGCAATCCCGTCACCTTGCTCCCGAAGCGCACCTGCCCACCCATTCGAATGATTTCCTCACGCATATTCTTCACAACACTGCACAATACATCCGTGCCTATGTGCGGCTTTGCCTCATATAAAATAGATTCCTTTGCCCCCATTTCCACAAAGGTTTTCAGAACAGCCATATTTTTGCCATCCTTATCCTTCACAAGGGTATTGAGTTTTCCATCGGAAAAGGTTCCGGCACCGCCTTCTCCAAACTGCACATTTGACTCGGCATTCAGGATACCATCCCGCCAGAATCGTTCCACATCCGCCATGCGTGTGTCTACCTCTTCTCCCCGTTCCAGAAGAATGGGCGCAAAGCCTGCCTTAGCCAGATAATAGCCGCAAAACAAGCCGGCTGGTCCTGTTCCGATGATCACAACATTAGGTAACTTTTCTTTTTCTTCACACCGATAGGGAAAATGATAGATTCGCGGCTTTATCAGGCTCACCTGGTCATTTCTGACTTTTTTACATATCTTCTCTTCCTGCGGCACTTCCACATCAACTGTATAGCTAAAAAAAACAGCAGGCTTTTTACGGGCATCTATGGATTGTCTTACGATTACCATTCTCTGAATATCACTTTCCCGGATACGCAGACACTCCGCCGCTTTCCTTCTCAATGTCTTTTCCACATTTTTCACATTTACTTGCGTCTTTAATTGACTGATCCTGATCATACTCTGTCTATGCCTTTCCCGGCAGCCGCTCTGCCGGCAAGATACCCACTGGTCCATGCCCATTGCAGATTATAGCCGCCACATCTGCCGTCCACATCCAGCACTTCTCCAGCAAAAAACAATCCTTTTACTGTCCGCGCTTCCAATGTGGGGGAAATCTCTTTCAAGCTGACACCACCGGCACATATCTGCGCATTATCATAAGAATTACTTCCTGTAATATGCAGAGTAAATTTTCTGCAAAGCGCAAAAACTTTACGAATTTGCTCCCTGGAAGCATCTCCCATCAAAGTATTCGTCTTAAGTCCTGCTAATTTGATAAAAAGCAACATCAATTTCTTGTGCAGCATCCCAGCAAAAAATGCCTCTGTGGTTTCTCCTTGTCTTGCCGGGATCTCTCCCATTCGTTCCGCTATAAATCGTTCCCACGCTTCCTCTGTCATCTCCGGCAGAAAATCAATCTCGGCAACCAATTCTTTAGCCTTTTGTCCCATTAACAGGTAATTCACCTGCCCACTGAGCTGAAAAACCGGTATTCCAGAAATGCCGTATTCTGTCAGCTGTAATTCTCCCTGCTCCTTCGCAATGCTCTCTCCACCGTCCTTGATATGTATCAGCGCTCCGGTGCGCACTCCGGCAAGTGCCTTACAATATTCTTCTCTGCAGTGAAGCTGAACCAGAGCCGGCACGATTCTGGTCACCTTCAGTCCCATCTGCTTTGCAAGCTGATAACCACTTCCGTCAGATCCAGTCTTGGGTGCCGCCTTACTTCCGCATGCGATCACCACACTGTCATAGACATACCTCGTATGATCCTTTTGCCCTTCACAGCTAAGCGAAAACGCTCCATCCTTTCTCTTCTGCAGACCATTGATCTTGGTTTCATAGACTACCTTCACACCATATCTTTCCACCGCCAGCCGAAGCACATCAAGCACAGACGCAGCCTGCTCACTTTGAGGATAAAGATAGCCGTTTTTTGCCTTTATCATTAATCCGATACTGCGAAAAAAATCCACCGTTTCCTTTACGCCAAACTGCGCAAGGCACTGTCCTACAACAGACAGATCATCACTGTGATAATCCTCTATGGACAGGTTCTCATTACCCAGATTACATTTCCCATTTCCGGTGGAAAGAATTTTTTTGCCCAGTCTGTCATTTCTCTCAAATATCGTAACACAGGCGCCTTCTAAGGCAGCACTGATCGCTGCAGCCATTCCGCAGGCGCCTCCTCCTATGATCGCAACGTTTTTTCTCATAGCATAACTTCCTTAACTGGTGTAGTTTTCCAAAAAATCATACAAGCTTTCTTCATCTGGCACATACTTAACATGAATGATCTCCTGCTGTATATCCTCCGGCAGATCTTTCAGCGAAATATCTGTATCCATATACAAGGTGATTTTATCTTCCAGATAAACCATCACATAATTATCCTCAACCATCAGATAAAAGCACTCCTCCGGCTGCCCAAGATCATAATTCATCTGTACCACCACCTTCTGGGGAGAAAAAGAAAGTACCTCCAGGCTCACAAAGCCTCTTGCCAATTCCTGAAGCGGTGGGGATGCTTCGTACATCTCCATTTCCTCCAGAAACTGCTCCCTGTTCATCCCGATGTACTTGGCCGGCAGCTTCCAAGTGGTCTCAACCACCGTCTCATTTCTCATATCTGTCTCCTCCAGCACATAAGAAGTGTTGGCAGTTAATCTTGGCAAAAGCGTAGCCACCTCTTGCGCCTCGGTATCTTGCGGCCCAAGGTTAACCTCTGGTTCTGAGGTCTGCTCTTCTTTGGATGCAAGCTCTTCCACTCTGTCAGGCGTGCCTGTGATCACCTGCCAATCATCGGACCGCTCAGACTTTTCTTCCACCATTTGAAAACTGCCCGGATAAAAAACCTTGGCACAAGTCAATCCACACACAAATCCCAAAACCATCAGCGCCACTGGATAAATAAATAATACCGCAATATACTTTAAACCCTTCATAGCCCACCTCACTGGATATCTCGTTCTACGAATATCATTATCGGCTATTCCTAAGGGATTTATTCAATTTTCCAGGCTACCAGGGGGAAAACTCTGATAACCTTCCGATCAACTTGCCGCCGGGAATCACTTCCAATTCCCGTCTGCCAAAACACTTTAATACAATCAATAGAATCCAGTAAACCACAAAGCCTGTTACCAGTCCCAAACTCACGGTAAACAGATAGCCCATGTGAGGTGTCAAATACTTTCCTAACAGATAGCAAATCAGACCGGATGCCACTGCAGCCACTGCCGGTATCCCCACCCAATACAACAGATCAAACTTTGCCCGAAGCATTCGAAACAGGAAGATCCCTACACTGAGACACAGCACAAAAAGCGCTGCCAGACCGGCATAGATCAAGCCCTCTATTCCAAGCTTCCTCAATCTAAAGCACGCAAACGCGCTGCCAACAAAAACAATCACATATAAGCCCAACGACCCCATTACAGGCTTCCATTTCCCCATATACAGAGCGCATCTTATCAAAAACTGAGAGATTACAGCAAGCAGAATCAGGCTGGAACCCATAAGAAACATTTTTCCAAGCTCACCCACAACCCCCTTTGTTTCTTCCACCAAATGACCGACCTGCGTAGACAGCACGGAAAGAAAGACGGTGGGAAACAGGGTGATCACAATTGCAGTATGGAAGCCTGCGCCAAAAATATCCTTCGCATATCGCTGCTCTCCCTTGCGCACCGCTCTCGCTGTTTTTGCAGCCAGAGAATGCAGGAGGCTTTCACAGATCAATATCGGTATGATACATACAACAAGATATTTGCCATAATATTTACCGTAATGAATAACAGCTGTCTGCAGATCCTCCATGTTTCTCAAAAAGAATACCATTCCGATCCACAACGGCAGACGCGTCAAAAGATCCACCAAAGACCAGGGGAGCATTGCACTGTAGAGACTTCCAATCGCTCCGCTGAAGGTCTCCGTTTTTTTCAAACCTTCTTCCCTGTTTCTTTGCGTCTTTCTGCTGAATATATACAAAAATACTACAAAAAGCAGTAAAAGCAATTCTGACACAGCCACTGCTACCGCCATACCTGCCGCACCATACATAGCGGGCAGATCCTCATTTAACAAAAGCGGTTTTACCTTCTCCCCATACTCCCGTAACAAACGGACGAACACAAATGCAAATCCAAGGGAAAACAGGTAGCGCAGCAAGTGAACTGCCACATTCGGCATCTGGGTGCCTGTACCCTGAAAATATCCAAGCAATATCTGGATCAAGATTCTGACCGTAAGGGCCGGAGCCAAGATCCGAAGAGCCAATGTGCCATAAGGGATCAAAAATACCTTTTCTGCCAAAACGGGCGCCAGGAAAAACAGCAGCACACCTCCCAACACACCGACAACTGATTGAAAGAGCAACACACTGCTTTTCACCTTATCTGCATTCTTAAACTGCCCTTTTTGACACCTGCTTCGAAGCACTCGGCCCAGTGCTTCCGACACTCTTCCTGATAAAATGCAATAAAAAATCAGAAAACCTTCTGTTGCAGCCGCAAAATAGGCGATTCCGTTGTCTCCGATCATCCGGCCCAGGATAAGCCAGGTCACTGCTCCGAGTACACTGACAATTGACTGAATCTGCTTGCTTTTTACTTCCACCTGATTCATTTGTAACTACCCCTAATCCTCTCTCGTATGCTACGTTTTCACGATCCTCAGCTTCTGGTTATTCCAAGCTTGTTTAATACCTGCTCCTGCTTTGCCTCCATAACAGCCGCTTCTTCCTGCTCCATATGGTCATAACCGCATAAATGGAGCATACTGTGGGCTACCAGGAATGCAAACTCTCTTTTTAAGCTGTGACCATAGCTTTCTGCCTGCTCAGCCACCTTGTCCACAGAAATGATGATATCACCCAAGATCAATTCTCCTGTGTCCGGATCAAAATAATCTGCCTCCCGATCCTCATCGATCTCAAATTCGCCCGGTGCCTCAAAGTCCAGGTTCGGGAACGAAAGCACGTCCGTTGCCCGGTCGATCTGCCGATAATCTCTGTTATATTCCTGAATTCCTTTATTGTCCGTCAAAAGGATATTCACTTCTGTCTCGTAAGGACACTGCTCCAGGTCCAGTACCTCCAATGCCACTTGTTCTGCCGTCTCCTCCACATCAAAAGGAAATGTAACACTTGTCTCATTCTCCACATAAAATGTCATCTTACGTCCTCCTTGCTTCTGCAAACTCATCCTTTGTCTGCACGGCCTCTTCCGCCTCTGTCATGTCCACGGGTTTTTTCCTTATTTTCTCTTGCTTCATAAGCATCATATGCCTTGACAATTTTCTGTACAAGCGGATGACGCACCACGTCTTTGCTGGTCAGATTACAGAATGCAATATCCTCAATCTTGGCAAGTACCTTTGCGGCAACATCCAGACCGGATTTCACTCCCACTGCAAGATCCTTCTGTGAGGAGTCTCCTGTCACCACCACTTTGGAACCAAATCCGATTCGCGTCAGGAACATTTTCATCTGCGCCGGCGTGGTATTCTGCGCCTCATCCAGGATAATAAAGGCATTATCCAGGGTACGGCCTCTCATATAAGCCAGGGGAGCCACCTCGATCAGTCCTTTTTCCATATTCTTGGCAAAGCTCTCTGCACCCATGATCTGATATAACGCATCATAAAGAGGTCTCAAATAAGGATCCACCTTACTTTGCAGATCACCCGGCAAAAATCCTAATTTTTCACCGGCTTCAATGGCAGGTCTTGTGAGAATGATCCTGCCGACCTCATCATTCTTAAAAGCTGTGATCGCCATGGCCATAGCCAGATAAGTCTTACCGGTACCTGCCGGCCCCAAACCAAATACCACCATGTTTTTGCGAATGGCATCTACATACTGCTTCTGCCCCAAAGTCTTGGGCTTGATCGGTTTGCCATTTACTGTATGGCAGATCACATCGCCGTCGATCTGCGTAAGTACTTCTTCCTGTTCTTCCTTCCCCATTGAAATCGCGTAATCCACACTCTGCTCCTCTATCTCATTACCTCTGCGGGATATCTCTGTCAATTGCTCCAGGATACTTTTGACCTTTCGAACATTTTGTTCCTGCCCGGTGATACATACGCTTCCGTTGCGGTCCACCACCATTACCTGAAAATCTCTTTCAAGCTTTTTAAGATAAGCGTCCTGCGTCCCAAAGATCTTCTGCATGTGCTCTCCGGGTATCTCCATTCTCTCTGAAAAATCATTCATTCTTTTTACTCCACTGCATCAGCCTCCACAGAAGACTGGTTATTCTCTGCGGGAATCTCTACAAGCTCTGACGCTACTTCTTCTACCATCATTTCTGCGGTCAAAACCCACTGATCACCCTCTGTATCTATTCTAACATTTTTTTCAATAATGTGTACCCCTTTTTCTTCTAAAGTTGCAAAAAATTCCTTAATTTTTTGTAACATAAGCTCTTTTGCCTGCTCTTTTTCATATCTGTACTCCACATTTTGATACTCTCTATAGGTTATTTGCCCGAAGTACAACGGAATATCCAGTTTTTCCAAAACTCGAAGGGATTTTTCTTTGATCAGGCTGTCATAAACCAGAAAAGGCTGTTCCATAAAAAATCTGATTTCCTTTTCTCCAAACCGAAAATAATAACCTTTTTTTTCTCTGCCGGTGTATTCCTTCTTGATATAGTCAAAGGGCAATACCTCCTGATGAGACAACTGGTGCCTGATAAAAATGTCAGCATCTGAAGTCACAAACTGATATTCTTTTACAGTAGTATCTTCATTGTAAATAGGAATCATACCCTCTACCAGGATGGTTCCCTGCGTGATAGTGTCTCCGATGACCACCTTGGGCACACCCTTTCGGACGATCATAGAAACCACAGTGCCATCATATTGAGAAATCAAATTCTTTCCACCTTCATCTTCCTTTATGACTGGTATCAGAGGCACATCATTTTCCTTGATATCAATAATCAGTTTCGTGCCGTCTAGCTTTGCAGAAGTCCAAGTTACCGCCGGAAAAGTACGCCGGATTTCTTTTTCCAGTTCCTCAATATCCAGTTTTCTTTTCAGCATGCCCACCTTCACATCATGTTCCTTCAAAAAATGCATCAGCACATCATCCGTAATCTGATAATTGCCGCTGCATTCCACGTCCCAGACGCAATAAGAAGATCCGATCCAGAATGCCACACACAAAATCAGGCCCAGACAAAATATTTTTCTGGAAAGGATGACAGGCACAAAAAAAGGCAGTCCCATTCTTTGCAAAATGACTACCCTCGTTCCTGTTTTTCGTGCTATGGGACGCAGCTGATAAAATCCCCTCAGACTAATGCACATTGTATATCCTTCTTCGGTTTTTTTTATGTCCCACAACAAAATATCCCTGTTGCTGCACAAATTCATAAAACGCTCCGAGGACATTCCCCATACTCTGATGCGGACATATCCCTTCATATACTTCAATAATGCTACCATCCATATTCCTTTCTTAGCAAGAGACGAGTTACATGTGCAAGAGTAGCCTAACTCAATCTTGAGGATGATTTTGGGTTGGATTCAGGGGATGGCAGGGGTATGTACA
>JAZSFW010000247.1:0-2992 GCA_045532445.1 Acetatifactor sp.
TGTACAGTTGAAAGGATTCCCGGAAACTACGATCAGACTGTAGAATGGACAAGAAGAGCGCTGGATGCTGTCTATTATGATTATCCGGAGTATTTCTGGATGAACCATGGCGTTCGGATGACTGTATGGACCAGTGGTGAATATTCAAAAGTCGAAATTAAGATTGGTGTTTACGATTACTGGGAGCTGGTGTTGGACAAGCAGGCCTACGTGGATGCAGTGAATGAAAAAGCCCGGGAGATTGCGGAGCTGGCAAGGAATCAGGAAAGCACTTATGATAAAGTAAAGTTTGTCCATGATTATCTGGTCACCTATGCAGAATATGATTATGTGGCGTATGAGGAGTCAAACCAGACGGTAAAGAGAGCATCCAGCCAGCAGGCCCATACGGTATACGGCTGTCTGGTGAACCGGTTGTCTGTCTGTGACGGATATGCAAAGACCTTCCAGATGATCATGAATTTGCTGGAAATTGAGTGCGAGTATATAGAAGGTACTGCAGGAGGAGGTCATGCATGGAACTATATCCTGCTGGATGGAGAAAACTACTGGATGGACGTGACTTGGGATGATCACGACCGGAAGGATGAGGCGGGCAATCAGATTTATCCTAACGGCACAGAATATGCCTATTTCTGCATTACCTCCGATACCCTGTACAATACCCATACGCCGGATGATACCTTTGCAATTCCTCAGTGTGATGCCACGGAGTACAATTTCTTTTACAGGGAGAACAGCTATCTGGAAACGTATTCCTTTGAGGCTCTGGCGGCAGGCATGGAAGAACAGAAAGATGCGCAGATCATGAGTTTCAAGTTTGGCTCCAAAGAAGCTTTGGAGCAGGCGGTCAGCGATCTGTTCACTGTGAACCGCAGGTATTGGGAATTGCCCTATACAGAGAACAGGCAGATGCGGTATGGTTGTGACAATTCGCGCTTTATTTTGATCTTTTTTTATCCGTAGTGTTTTTGAATGAAGGAGGAGACAGATATGGAAAACCGAAAGTTTAAGTACGATTTTTTCATTAGCTATAAGCATGGCAATCGGGATTCAAAGATTTCCGGTTATCTACAGAAAAAACTGGAAGGCTACAAGATTCCCAGGGAAATTAAGAAGCGTTGCGGAAAAGAAAAGATCACTCGAGTATTTCGTGACAGAGAAGAATTGTCCGTTACAGTGGATCTGACCCAGGAAATTGAGGAGCAGCTGAAAAATACGGAATATCTGATTGTCATGTGTTCTCCTCAGTCCAAACAGTCTGTGTGGGTTAACCGTGAAGTGGAGACCTTTCTGAAATACCGGGGCTGGGAACATGTGCTTCCCGTTCTGATCGAAGGGGAACCGAAAGATTCCTTCCCGGAGATCCTGAACCAGCGTGAAATGCTGGCAGCCGATGTGCGCGGCAAAAGCTTTGGACAGATCAGGAAAAAATGTAAAAACGAAATTTTGCGATTGCTGGCTCCGGCTCTTAAGTGTTCTTATGATGAACTTCGTCAGCGGAATCGCGCCTATGTCAGCAGAAGGATCGCAGCAACTGCACTGGCTCTGGCCGCTGTTGCCGTTGGTTTTGGTGTATATGCATGGAAGCAGTCTGTGAAGATTCAGGAGAATTACTGGCAAAAGCTGAAGAATCAGGCAGGACTTTTGGCTGAGATGTCAACTGATCTGTTAGAGAGCGGCGACAGAGAAGCGGCGCTCTTAGTTGCATTGGAGGCACTGCCTGAGTATGAGGGGAATGAAGAAAAGCCCCTGGTCGGAAAAGCACAGATTGCGCTGGAGGATGCACTGTATTTGTATAAGGATGCTTCTGTAACCGCACCACGTCCCACCCATATCCTGAAGATGGACAATAACATGCGGCAGGTGTATGCACTGAACGAAGAGAAGGACGTGCTTGTCAGCTGTGATGAGAAAAACAGTGTCTATGCGTGGGATCTGGTAACCGGTGAACTGAAATGCCGCTATTCCCGTTTTTATGAATTGGATGAATACTGCGACAGACTCATTGCCGGAGAGGAAAACACGGTCTACATCTGTGGTGATAAAAATGTGATCTTGTTTGATTATGAGAGCGGACAGGCGGTATGGGAGCTTTCGGCGGAATCACAGGAAATTCTAGGGGAAAGTCTTAGTGTTTATTGGTATGATTTTGAGTTGTCTCCCGGAAAGGATCGACTTGCTCTTTCGGGAACCGACAACATTTGGATTGTAAATGCCCGGACCGGCAAGCTCTTGGAGACCTATCCCATTGCCTATGAGGACTGGGGCGGTGAAAATGTGGTATGGAATCCCAACGGAGAGGAACTTGCCCTGGTAAGCAGCGACATATGGTCCGGCGTGATTCTTCTGCTGGATCTGAAAACAGGGGAAGAAAAGATACTGAAAACCTTTGACGATTGGATGACTATGGAAGTGGCATACAAGTCAGAGGATCGTTTGACCTGTCTGTGGACTTTAATGGACAATTATTCCCTGGGACAGTATTTTAATTATGCGGATTATACTGTGGCAGAGATTGATTGTGAGAGCGGTGAAACGGTATGGGAGCTTACGGAACAGACTGTGATCCGTGATTCCGAGCCGAATATCCGATATGTATGTGAAGATTATTATGGAGAAATGTTTGATTTGACTGTGGTGACCATAGGATCGGAAGTAATTGCTATCCGGGACGGCGAGCTATGGTCTGAGTTTGCCTATGACAGCCCAGTGCAGGGATTTGTTTCTTATGGTCCGGTGGAACAGCATATTACAGAGAGCGGACTCAATTATCTGGTCAGTCTGCCTGACAAAATCATCATGAATGACCGGTATGATACCCGGGAATTGGGTCAGGACAATATCTACATGGCGGCAGGTATCAGGAATAAGGGAATCGTGGTGTTCCCGGGATACGGCGGCGGTATGATCTATGTGTATGAACCTTCCATGGATGAGGAATTTACAGAATTGGAAAATTCTGCTGAGGCTAAGTCGGAGGCCAAGCGGT
>JAZSFW010000181.1:0-7662 GCA_045532445.1 Acetatifactor sp.
AAATAGTATTTTGAATATTTCTGTTAGCTCGATAGTTGCAGAATGTATTGTTTTGCCGGATGAAAACCCATATACAGATAACACAGTGGCTCAGAAACAAGTCGGATCGTAGCCATGTCGTTCTGTGAGCCAAGGAGTTGTGGGCTTGGATTGTCTTCCTAAGACCGCTTGGCCTCCGACTTAATATTTCTGTTAGCTCGATAGTTGCAGAATGTATTGTTTTGCCGGATGAAACCCCATATGCAGACAATACATTGGCTCAGAAACAGGAGGTGGCTTCGAGTGAAACGGTTTCTGATAAAACAACTCAAAGTGGTAAAGAAAATCTGGTGGTATCTAATAAAGGAGATGATTATCTTTCTGCTGTAAAGGATGATAATAACAAAGTTTATTCCGGTTTTTCTCAGGGAAGCACCCAGAACGGATCAGTTTCCAATCAAAAAGATGCCTATCTTTCCGGAGTAACTACCAACGATAACCGTGTATATTCTGATGGAAATGCCACCATTCAGGATCAGTATAAAACTGACCCGGTTCCGGAAGGCAAGCCGATGCCTGTTGAACCGGAAAATCAGGAAATCAATAATCAAAAAACGTACACTTGTACCTTTTCCATCGAATGTTCTACCATACTTAATAACTTAAAAGATCTTGATCCAAACAAAAGAGAGTTGGTACCATCTAATGGTGTGATCTTAGCACCAATAACAGTTACCTTTTATGAAGGGGAATCCGTTTATGATGTGCTTCAGCGTGTTTGCAAAGAAAACAATATTCATATGGAATCCAGTTGGACACCTATTTATAACAGTGCTTATATAGAGGGTATCCACAATTTATATGAATTTGACTGTGGTGCACTTTCCGGGTGGATGTATCGTGTAAACGGCTGGTATCCTAATTATGGTTGTTCCCGGTATCAGCTTGTAGATGGAGAGGTTGTTGAGTGGCGCTATACTTGTGATCTGGGTAATGATGTTGGTCGCGCAGAAGGATCGTGGTAAAGAAGATGCGAGATTGTTTTGCAGAGTATCATCCGTTTGTAAATTTTATATATTTTAGTTTGGTGATTGGTTTTTCGCTAGCGCTGATACATCCCCTAAGTCAAATAATATCATTGGTCTGTGCCATAGCATACTGTGTCAGTGTATCCGGTAAAAAAAGTGTTTTGTTTTTATTGAAATATTGCCTACCGATGGTGCTTCTCACAGCCTTTATAAATCCGGCTTTTAATCACGAAGGTACTACGATTTTGTTATATTTTAGTAATGGAAATCCACTTACATTAGAAAGTATTTTATATGGTTTTTCAGCAGGCGGTTTGCTTATAACGATTTTGCTGTGGTTTGTATCCTTTAACCGTGTGATGACTTCGGATAAGTTTATTTATCTTTTTGGTAAGATAATACCGGCTCTTTCTCTGGTGCTTAGTATGTCTCTTCGATTTGTTCCCAAATTTAAGATACAGATGGATGCTGTTACAGAAGCACAACGCAGTATAGGGAGGGATGTATCAAGCGGAAGTCTTTGGAGCCGTACAAAAACTGCAATCACCATTTTCTCTATTATGGTTACTTGGGCTCTGGAGAATGCAATTGAAACAGCAGACAGTATGAAAAGCAGAGGATATGGTTTAAAGGGTAGAACCGCTTTTTCTATTTACTATTTTGAGGAACGAGATAAAGAGGCCCTTTTATGGTTTGGCTTTTGCGGTTTGTTTTTATTTGCAGGAACTATGCTTTCTGCTTTTGGCTTTCGATATTTTCCTAATATACGTTATGTAACGTTAGATATGACTACCATTCCGTTTTATATTGTTTATTTTTGTCTTTGTATCACACCTGTTGTGTTGGGAATTAAGGAGGAGAGAAAATGGAAAACTTTATATTCAACCATGTAAATTTCTCCTATCCGGAGCAGGAGAAAAAATCATTAATCGATATATCTTTTAAGGTAGAACAGGGAGAGTTTTTAATCCTTTGCGGGCCATCCGGCTGCGGAAAATCAACGCTTCTGCGTCATTTGAAAACCTGTTTGACTCCACATGGAATTCACTCAGGGGAGATTTTATTTCAGGGGAACCTCTTAAATGAAGTGGAGGAACGCATCCAGGCTCAGGAGATAGGATTTGTATTACAGTCTCCGGAGAATCAAGTAGTTACCGATAAGGTCTGGCATGAACTTGCATTTGGACTGGAAAGCCTGGGATATGATACTCTTACTATACGTCGCCGAGTGGCTGAGGTTGCAGCTTTTTTCGGTATTGAAAACTGGTTTTATAAGAATGTTACAGAGCTGTCCGGCGGACAGAAACAGCTATTAAGTCTTGCCTCTGTAATGGCTATGAGCCCTAAGATTTTAGTGTTAGACGAACCTACGGCTCAGCTGGATCCAATTGCAGCTTCTGATTTCCTGGCACTTTTAGGAAAGATTAATCGTGAACTTGGTATTACCATTGTTCTGACAGAGCATCGCTTGGAAGAAGCCTTTCCCTTTGCAACAAGAGTTATCGTGATGGAAAAAGGGAAAATCATATGTGATGATACACCTGAAAAAGTAGGGCTTCACTTAAAAGCGAAGGATAATGGAATGTTTCTTGCTATGCCCAGTGCTATGCGTGTATGGGCAGGAATAGAAACATCCCTTGCCTGTCCTCTCAATGTCCGGGACGGCAGCGATTTTTTGACTGCGCGTAAAGAAGAAAAAGAGTTGTTACCGATTCCGGAAAAGAAATTACACACTTATGGTGAAGAAATTGCTCTGAGCTGCGATAAAATATGGTTTCGTTATGAAAAGGATTTACCGGATGTGGTAAAAGGTCTTTCGCTAAAACTACATAAAGGAGAATTTTATGCACTTCTGGGAGGAAATGGAGCCGGTAAAACGACTTCTTTAAAAGTAATTGCAGGTCTTCGTGCAGCTTATCGCGGAGATATCCGGAAAAATGGAAAAGTGGGTATGCTTCCACAGAATCCACAGACTCTTTTAGTAAAAAGAACCGTTCGAGAAGATTTATATGAGGCACTTCGAGGGGTGAAGTTGACAAAAGAAGAGAAAGACACTCAAGTAGCACGTGTAGTAGCACTTTGTTGTCTACAAGAATTTTTAGATCATCACCCGTATGATATTTCGGGTGGTGAGCAACAAAGAACTGCTTTGGCAAAAGTATTGCTTATGGCTCCTGAGATACTGTTGTTGGATGAGCCAACGAAGGGACTTGATGCAGAATTTAAAGTAACTTTCGCTGGCATTTTAGAGAAACTTTTGAATCAGGGCGTAACCATCTTGATGGTAAGTCATGATGTTACTTTTTGCGCAGAATTTGCCCATCGCTGTGGACTTTTCTTTGATGGAAATATAGTGGCGGATGGTCTGACTCGCGAATTTTTTGCCGGCAATAATTTTTATACCACCCCGGCAAATCGAATGGCGCGTCACTTGATTCCGGAAGCTATTACGGTGGAAGATATTATTGCGTGTTGTGGTGGAGAGACATCACAAAAAGAAGAGGATGATAAAGAAGTTTTACCATTACCGGATCCGGCGCCGAGAAGTATTAATTTCAAACCAATTCCATTAAGCCTATGGCGTAAAATAGTTGCGTCTATTTCTTGTTTTGTAGCATTTGGAGTATTTTTGTATGCGACGGGAGTTTCTGATTTAACAGCGTTGGTTAATGCTTCTGGCATTAGTTCTGAGGGAAAAGAACAGCTTTCGCTGTATCTTGTGTTATTTGTAGCATTATCCATCTTCTTGCTTGCGATCGGAAGACGAAGTGAACCACCTCTTGTGGTGCAGACACCGACGGAAAAACGTAATCTTAGCAAGAGAACCATCTCTGCGTCAATTTCTATATTGCTGTTCATTCCGCTTACTATATTTGCAGGTATTTTCTATTTAGACGATCGTCATTATAATTTGGTAGCATTTTTAGTTCTGGTAGAAAGTATGTTACCTTTTGTACTTGTATTTGAAGGAAGAAAACCGAAGGCAAGGGAACTTGTTACTATAGCAGTTTTGTGTGCCATTGGTATTGCCGGGCGAAGTTTCTTTTTTATGTTGCCTCAATTTAAACCGGTACTGGCATTGACTATTATTGCAGGTGTAGCATTTGGTGGTGAGACTGGATTTTTAGTAGGTGCAGTTACCATGCTTACATCTAACATGCTCTTTTCTCAAGGACCTTGGACGCCATGGCAAATGTTTGCTATGGGAATCATCGGTTTTGTTGCAGGTGTTCTATTTAAAAAGGGGTGGTTACGCAGAACGCGTATGTCCTTGGCAATATTTGGAGTTTTTACAGCGGTTATTGTTTATGGAGGGATTATGAATCCAGCGGCAGCATTTATGGTGGCTCCTTCTGGGATGACGTTAAAAACGTTGATTGCTTATTATATTACAGGATTACCGATGGATTTGATTCATGGATTTGGAACAGCCCTTTTTTTGATGATTGCTGCAGAACCCATGTTAGAAAAGATGGATCGTATAAAAGTGAAATATGGGTTAGTTGAGTAGTGAAATGAATGATAAAAAGATTGAGGTGCGGTGAAGAGTAATGAGAAGCCGTCCGTTTGTAACACGTTTGCAGCACTATATCCGAAAACTCCAGTAAATACGGGCATTTTAGGTTATCAAAAGTTACCCGAGAGTGAAATGAAACAGTTTGAAGTGAATTAACATTGTCGGTTAGGCTAATTTTGAATAGCTTAAGCGAAATGGAGGCGTGGGTATAATACGGAGTAGCTTATGAAGAGGGCTTTTCGAGGAATCGGAAAGCTCTTTTTACGTGTTTGCATATGGAGAAAATTATAACAAAAATTTATAGGAGGTAGAGCAATGAGTGTTTTTAAAGAATGGTATTGTGGTAAAAAATATCCTTTAGAGGAAATCGTATTGCAGGAGTAATTTCTACCCATATGGAATTTACTCTTGCACGGCGAGGCAAACTGGAATTTAAAAATGCATTTTAGTGCTGGAAATTAATAGAACTAATGTTCGCAGACCACTATACTTTTTATGAGTTTTGTGGTATACTATAGTCTCAGCATTTATGCTGTTTGTATGCCTAATTCCATTTAGTCCAGAATAGCAGTTTAGTTTACTGAGTTGCTAAAATGGCAAATTGTGAACACGATTCGTCGTGGAGCCAATTTAACCACATTTTCAGAAAAGTCGTTACGAATTTTTGGGTTAATAGACGTCTTTTGTTACTACGATATTTGGAGGTGCTTTTTATGCAGGATGCACAAAAAAAGTTCAAACTTCATTCAGAATATAAGCCCACCGGGGACCAGCCCCAGGCGATCAAAGCACTGGTGGATGGCTTCAAGGAAGGCAATCAGTTCCAGACTTTACTTGGTGTTACCGGCTCCGGTAAGACCTTTACCATGGCGAATGTGATTGAGCAGTTAAACAAGCCTACTTTAGTAATTGCGCACAATAAAACCTTGGCAGGGCAGCTCTACGGTGAGTTCAAGGAGTTCTTCCCCGAGAACGCAGTGGAATACTTTGTGTCCTACTACGATTATTACCAGCCTGAGGCCTATGTCCCTTCCTCGGACACTTACATTGCCAAAGATTCTTCTGTCAACGACGAGATTGACAAGCTACGGCTTTCAGCCACAGCATCCTTGACAGAGCGCAGGGATGTGATCGTGGTGGCCAGTGTGTCTTGCATCTACGGTTTGGGCAGCCCGGATGAGTATATGCAGATGACCGTATCTTTGCGGCCGGGGATGATCAAGGACAGAGATCAGGTGCTTCGGGAACTGATCGATATCCAGTATGTCCGGAATGAGCTGGATATTCAGAGAGGGTCTTTTCGGGTGAGAGGTGATGTGGTGGAAATTTATCCGGCCCAGGGCGGAGACTATCTGATCCGGGTAGAGTTTTTCGGAGATGAGATAGACAGGATCACTGAGGTGGAGCCGCTGACAGGCAGAGTTCATGCAGAGTTGAAGCACATTTCTATTTTTCCGGCGTCTCACTATGTGGTCAGTCAGGAGAAGATCAAGCAGGCCTGCGATCAGATTGAACAGGAGATGGAGCAGCGCGTCCGTTTTTTCAAGGGAGAGGACAAGCTGTTGGAGGCCCAGAGGATTTCAGAGCGTACGAATTTTGACATTGAGATGCTTCGGGAGACCGGTTTTTGTTCCGGAATTGAGAATTATTCCAGGCATTTGAATGGGACGAAAGAGGGAGAACCGCCCAAGACCCTGATGGATTATTTTGGAGATGATTTTCTGATCATTGTGGATGAGTCTCATATAACCATTCCCCAGATAAGGGGAATGTATGCGGGTGACCGGTCCAGAAAGACTACGCTGGTGGATTATGGCTTCCGTCTGCCCTCAGCATTGGACAACAGACCTCTGAATTTTGAGGAGTTTGAAGGCCACATTGATCAGATGATGTTTGTGTCGGCCACACCGTCAGTGTACGAGGAGGAGCACGAGCTTTTGCGGACAGAGCAGATCATCCGGCCTACGGGACTTTTGGATCCTGAAGTGGATGTGCGGCCAGTGGAAGGTCAGATCGATGATCTGATTGCAGAAGTAAAAAAGGAGATTTCGAGGCATAATAAAGTATTGATCACGACGCTGACCAAGCGGATGGCGGAGGATCTGACCGATTATATGAAAGAGGTTGGTATCCGGGTCAAGTATCTGCATTCGGATATTGATACCCTGGAGAGGGCGCAGATCATTCGTGACATGCGTCTGGATGTGTTTGATGTTTTAGTAGGTATTAACCTTTTGAGGGAAGGTTTGGATATTCCGGAAATATCTCTGGTGGCGATTTTAGATGCCGATAAGGAAGGTTTCTTACGAAGTGAGACTTCGTTGGTGCAGACCATTGGACGTGCGGCGCGTAATGCGGAGGGACACGTGATCATGTATGCGGATGTGATCACCGATTCCATGAGAGGGGCACTGGATGAGACGAACCGCCGCCGTGAGCTTCAGATGAAGTATAATGAAGCGCATGGCATTACACCTCAGACCATCAAGAAGGCCGTGAGAGATTTGATCAGCATTTCCAAGGAGATTGCCAAAGAGGAAGTGCGATTTGAAAAGGATCCGGAGTCCATGGACCGCAAAGAACTGGAGAAACTGGTGGCAGATGTGCAGAAGAAGATGCAGAAGGCGGCAGCGGACTTAAACTTCGAGGCAGCAGCCGAGCTGCGTGATAAGATGATAGAGCTTAAAAAACGGCTGCAGGACATGGAGACTTAAGTGTCAAAGATGCGGACGAATGTAAGCGAAAGGAAAGAAACAAAGGAAAGAAACAAAGGAAAGGAACAGATACCATGGAAGAAGTCAAAAAGATGCGGCCCAGGGAGTATATTAAGATCCGGGGCGCGCATGAGAATAATTTGAAGGGAATTGATGTGGACATTCCCAGAAATGAGCTGGTGGTTTTAACGGGTATGTCCGGCTCCGGCAAGTCTTCCCTTGCTTTTGATACCATCTATGCAGAAGGACAGCGTCGGTATATGGAATCTTTGTCTTCCTACGCAAGGCAGTTTTTGGGACAGATGGAGAAGCCCAATGTAGAGCGGATAGATGGCTTATCTCCTGCTATTTCCATTGATCAGAAGTCTACAAACCGTAACCCGAGATCCACAGTGGGAACGGTTACGGAGATTTATGATTATTT
>JAZSFW010000176.1:0-2679 GCA_045532445.1 Acetatifactor sp.
GAAAAGGCTTCAAAGCCAATCTTACCATATTTCCAGATATCCAAAGGATCCGGATCCGTGATCTCCAGACAAAGCTCTCCGTCTACCACAACAAAAATCTTATTTCCTACATTACCAAGCTTGAAATTGTGCTCTTTTTCCGGATCAAACTGGAAAAGGGAGGTGGCTGCAGTCAACTTGTATTCGGGAGACTTCTCGAAACCGATGTTGCCATGCCAGAATGCCTCTACGCCTGCAACATAAGCGTTGGCGCGGAAGTTCTTAACCTCATCCCACTCTCCATGGATCATCATGTTAATGTCGTGAGTTGAGGGGGGCACCATTTTTACAGTGATCTCCACCATCACATCGCCGAAAAAGTCATCTTTGGAAACGATCATGCCGGGATTCATTTTGGGATTCTTTCCCACTGCCCAGCCATCTTCCAAGGTCCATTCACCGGTCTTCACATCAAAAATCCGCGCAAAAGACTCTTCATCAAAATACTCCTGCTCCAATAAAACGGGTGAATTTTTCAGGTCAACATCATGGGATACCAGCTTTAAAATACCATCTTCAATTTTTCTGCTTTTTTCTGCATTTCTTTCAAAAGGCTTCAAAGTCGTTCTCATTTTTATCCCTCTTTTTAATATATTCTTTTAAGCAGATACTGCCTTCTTAAAAGTCCTCGTCTCCGTGAAGTTCCATCCATGCAAGGGCTGCATCGTATGCTTCATAATCCAGATCAGCCATGGTATTGGTGTGGAATACCACGCCTTCTGCCTCACCTGCCATGATCTTCTCACGATACCAGTCAAGCTGCCAGGTTACTGCCTCGGCAGTGGCCTCTTTTTTGTCTCCAAAATCCCACAGATAGCAACCAAACATGCGGCGCTTTCCTTCGGTCATCTTCTTAAAGATCTCATATTTCTCCGGTATCAGGACAACGTCCTTCTCACACCAGGTCCACATGATAACGCCGTCAAATGGGGCTATGTAAGGCTGGAAACGCTCATCATCATAGATTTCATGCTCTCCGGGCTTATGGCCAAACTCATGGGTGTACAGAACCATCCACATATCCAACGGACGCACTTCATTATTGTGAAGTCTCTCCTGGATATGGAACAGATTGTCCACATTGATCTCTTTGTACTTGCCATCACGCTGGAAATCATCAAATACAACACTGGTTATATTCTTGAAATCCTTGGCTTCCTGAATGATCGGTTCTACAAGCTCCGGCTTCTGATCCATATCAAAAACATAATCGCTGTCTACAATAGGCCAGCCCACTTCATTCAAAGTTTTAAAAGATTTGTTGTACTGGCGCATGCTTACCGGCACATCCAGCGGCAGCATAAAGGTTTTCTTGATTCCCAGATAGAGACATGCCTCCATTGGCGTCATTCTGGAGGGTTTCTTATTTCCCCAGGCATCATTAAAGCGTCCTTCCGGATGTCCCCAAAGCCAAAAGCGATCTCTCAACAACATAATAATTTCCTCCTATCCTGTTCCAAACATAAAATGTGTACAACATAGATACAGTATACTTTATTTTCTAATAAAAAACCATATATTTGTGAGCCAAAAACATGTGTTTTTGGCTCACTCCCATACTTACTCTCTCATTTTCATATCTGCGCTGCCCTTACCAGCCCACCAAATCTGACAAAGGCTTGATGGTATAACCCATCTCTTTCCACTTTGTGATCAGCTGATCCAAAATTTCTCCATTGGTCTTGGAAGTATTATGTAACAGCACAAGGGCACCCGGGTGCGTTCTCTTCAGCAATGTCGCAATAGCATCCTCCGGCTTGGGCTGGTTGTCTGTGTACCAATCTACATGGGCCATGCTCCACAAGATCGTGGCATATCCCATATCCTGACTCCACTTCAATGTCTGGGAATAACATTTTCCCTCAGGCGGACGGAAATACATGGAAAGCTCTGCGCCGGTAACCTCGTTGAACTTCTTCTTGATAGAGTCCAGCTCTTCCCTGAATTTCGCTTCGTCAAGTGTCGTGATGTCCGGATGATTGTAGGTATGATTTCCCACTGTATGTCCCTCTTCAACCATCCGCTTGGCCAATTCCGCTTGTGTCTCCAGAAAATATCCGGTCACGAAGAAGGTGGCCTTCACATCATGATTCTTCAAAGCTGTCAAAATGGCATCTGTATTGCCGTTCTCATAACCGCAATCGAAGGTCAGATAGATCACGTTCTCATCTGCATCGCCTACAAAGTAAGCATCATATGCCGCCAATGTCTTGGGTACCTCATTTCCCCAAGGCTGCAAACCGGGATCGCGATAAGCCAAGCCCCAGCCTCTGCCGTCTGCTTTCAATGCAGGATAGCCTTCTGCCGCCGGATCAAAAGGAGCCTGGGACTGTGTAGAATCTTGTGCCCCAGAAGACTCAGGAGGAGTCGCGGATTCAGGCGTTGTAGGCTCAGATGTCGTCGGCTCAGTAGCCGCACTCGTCTCCTCTTCCTGGCTTGTCCCCTCTGTTGATTCAGGCAACGATGGTTGCTCATCCGATGTGGATTCCTCTGCTTCTGCAGAAGATTCCTTGGAGATCGGCGTCCCGGTGGTTATAGGCAGTGGATCCTCTGCCACACCACACCCGATCAAAAGACCTGCCATAAGCAAGATTATTAACGGTATGCTGATTTTTTTATGTGTCTTATTCTCCCTGTACT
>JAZSFW010000285.1:0-43034 GCA_045532445.1 Acetatifactor sp.
AGCTGGATCTTACCTGCCAAAGCCAGGGGCTTTAATCTTTCATAGTATCTGTTCCAACAATCAAGCCGATGCTCATTGATCTGATCTGCTATCTCCAGCTGCGCATACAGATATGCTGCATTCATTTCACTGGGAAGATAAGAAGACCCAAAATTCACCCAGGTATACTTATCAATCTGACCTCTGTAGAATTTACTTCTATTGGTACCTTTCTCGCGGATGATCTCTGCATCTTCAATATACTTTTCATCACGAATAAGCAGCGCACCACCCTCTCCCATGCTGTAGTTCTTGGTCTCATGGAAGCTGAAAGCACCGAAATCACCGATGGTGCCGAGGGCTCGACCCTTGTAGGTAGACATGATACCTTGGGCTGCATCTTCTATGACTTTCAGATGATATTTTTCTGCGATTGCCATGATCTTGTCCATTTCACAGGCCACGCCTGCATAATGAACCGGTGCGATTGCCTTGGTCTTCTCCGTAATGGCTGCTTCGATCAGGTTCTCATCAATATTCATGGTATCCGGTCTGATATCCACGAACACAGGTATCGCGCCTCTCAGCACGAAAGCGTCCGCAGTAGACACAAAGGTATAGGCTGGCATGATGACCTCATCGCCCGGCTTGATATCCGCCAGCAATGCTGCCAACTCCAAAGCATGGGTGCAGGAGGTGGTCATCAAGCACTTGGCAGTCCCTGTTCTCTCCTCAATCCATTCATTACATTTTTTTGTAAACGGGCCGTCTCCGCAGATTTTTTGATTCTCTACACACTGACGGATGTATTCCATTTCTTTTCCTATAAAGGGAGGTACGTTAAAATTAATCATATGCTACATCCTTTCCGCCGTCTGTTCTGACGTTTCTCCATTGATTATTCTATCGAATCGGGATAAACCATTCTGTATTCTTCCCTGAGCAAACATCTTTCCAATGCCTGTAAATAGCAAGTCTCTTAGGGCATCCACCAGAATACCTGCAAGAAACACCACAAAAACGCTCAAGATACTTCTTACAATAAGCCACAAAGGATTTCCCTCTGCAGAAGCACCCAACCACTCCGGCCAAAGATATCGGATCTCAACCTGCTCATGCAATAGGTATACACCAAAGGTATAGGGCGCCACTTTCAGTGCAACGCAGGAAAACCATCCATCCTTGATCTTCCAATGATAAAATGCATAAAAGAGGCAAATTGCTGCAAATAAATTTAAAATATGATTATAATGATAGGTTTCTATGAGGAAATCTTCAAATTTGCCTGTCACCAGATATAAAACCCTGATGACCAGCGTGATCCCCAAGATCCCTGCACAGCTTGCCAGGTATCCCAGGACGCCTTTCCCGGCTCTGTCAAACCACTTGATTCCATATAACCTGATATAAGCCGCGCACAAGTAGACACAGATAAACCACAATGCGTCATATCCCAGCTCATCCATGGCCAATCTTACCGGCAAGATGGACTTATTCACGGACCAGAACAAAAGCAGGAGGATAATGGTGGCCTTTAGCTGTTCCTTCTTCATATGATGCACTGCACACCGAAGGATCGGCGTCAACA
The DNA here is from genome assembly GCA_045532445.1 of Acetatifactor sp. Lineage (GTDB taxonomy): Bacteria > Bacillota > Clostridia > Lachnospirales > Lachnospiraceae > Acetatifactor. The sequence goes on from JAZSFW010000285.1 coordinate 1,568, forward strand.
GATACAGCATCACATAGGCTGTCGCAAACCAATATTGCTCCATTTCTATAGGCAGACAATATTGTAAAAGCTTGTACAGGTCCAGATCACTTATAGATATCACCCCTGCCGCCATAAGTACCAAAGGCACAAGCAGACTGTAAAACAGCACCTGACACACCAGTTGTATCAGACGGGTGCACCGAAACTTACTTTCTGTGAGAAAATAACCGCTGATCAGCATATATACATTGACTGCTACAATGGAGAAGGTCTCCAGGATCCACGCCACATAGCCATTCACATTTAGAGACCCTGTCATGGCAGGCAGAATCTGACCTTTGGACAGGTAATGCAGCATGATCACCATCATCATGGCAAGGATGCGCAGGACCTCCATATTCACCATTCTATTTTTCTTCATAGGAGCTTACCCTCTTCCGACCACATTTCCCATCACATTATCTGTCACCTTACTGATAATATATCTGGGTCTTCCTTTTACTTCTTCATAGATTCTGGCAATATAATGCCCAATGATTCCCAGGCTCAACATAATGAAGCCTCCAATGATCAGCACCAGCAAAATCACCGTGGTAAAACCCTCCACTGCATTGCCCATCAGGTACCGGAACAACGTCTGAATTGCCAGAATCACACTAAACAGAATAGAAATCATTCCCATGACCGTTACCAGCTGAAGAGGAAGTGTGCTAAAGGAGGTGGCATTGGTAATAGCATACTTCATCAGGCTGATCACAGACCATTTGCTCTGACCATACACTCTCTCCTGCACCTCATATTCCACCGTGGTGGTGCGAAAACCAGCCCAAAAAGTCAGCGCCCGGAAGAAGGTATTCTTCTCCGGCAGTTCTAAAAGCACATCCACCACCTTGCGGTCCAAAAGCTTGTAGTCAGAGGAAGCGTTCATATCCATCTTGATCAGCTTACTCATGATCTTATAAAAAAGCCCTGCTGACATTTTATGGGCGATGCTCTCTTTGCCTCTGCTTGACTTAATGCCTTCCACCACCTCGTAGCCTTCCTGCCATAGTTTCCACATTTCCAGGATCACCTTCGGTGGATGCTGCAAGTCACAGTCCATCACCACTACCGCATCCCCAACCGCCAGAGACAGGCCCGCAAAAATCCCTGCCTCTTTTCCAAAATTTCTGGAAAATTCAGCTCCTTTTACATGGGGATTGGCTGCAGCAGCCTTCAGAATCTCCTGATAGGTATTGTCCTTGGAACCGTCACTGACAAAAATCAGTTCATAGTCAATGTGCTCCTGTTCCATCAGTTCACTTAATACTTTCGCTGTGTTGGCGATATTCTGCTCTTCGTTATAAGAGGGCAGGATGATTGATAATAATGCCATACTCACTTCACTTCCTTACTTATGCTTCTGTCTATGTTCTCCGTCTTTACGTAAATGACGCCATCTACCAATTTTACACTGTTTTCTCCCGGAAAAGGATCCATCTCCAGGTACGCTTTCGAATAATAAATTTCCTCCATCACCTCTGTTGGCAGGACATTCAAAGTAGCCCCCAGATAATTTCGGATGAAGATCTCATAATTATTACCGGTATATAATAACACATCACCATTCATTCCGATCAGATTGGATGTCACATCCTGCGTAATATCTGTAACCGGATAGGATTCCTCTCCCACTACACCGATCATAGCGATGGGAATTCCCTGATAATAGCCGGGCGTCTGTTCAATCCTGTCAAGGAGTCTTGCGCAATAGGCATAGGTCTTCTCATAACGCTTCTGCAGGTTGGAGTAAGCAATATTGTCCGTCACTGCATAATTCCAGATCAGGATCCCTGCAGTCAGCAAAACCACCCATTCCTTCCAGACATCTTTTTGAGTTTCCTTTTCACAATTGGCAATGAAGGCGATCATCAGGATCGGATAAAGCACCCACTGATACCTCATCAATACATGGTAAGTAACGTCAGGTGAAACCAGCAGGATCATGTTGGTGCCTATGGGCAGTCCTACCAGCAAAAGCGCCAGGATCACATAAAGCCAGACACTCTTCCACCACTTTCTCTCTATGATCTGCCCAAGCAGGATCACCGCAAAAAGCAACGCCAAGCCGCACAAAGCAACCACCGAAAATCCATTGTTAACCAGTACATTGCCCTTCAGCGTAAATCCTCCAAAATCTGTATAAATAGAAACCAGAATATCTCTAAGACCCGCTGACTCCACTTCTCCCATACTGTTTATTCCCTGATAGGATGCCAGCTCTTTTCCCTGGAGCTTTAACAAAAGCTGCAGAATACCATAGTATCCTACCGCGCCGGCCGCCCCCATATAGAGATACCGCAGACTCCGGCAAAGCTTCTCTTTCAAGCCGCCTTCTTCCATGGCGACCATCACCACCCCATAAATACTTAAAAGCACCGCAAAGGGCAGGTAGGCCTGATAAATCCCCATGCTGCAAGCCAGACACACCGCTCCGGCAAGCCAGCCAAACCGATATTTCTTTGTAAGCAGCACGGACAAAACCGCCAAAAGCAGGGCCAGCATATAACCATCCATGGTAAATACATAAGCAAAGGTCGAGGCAATGGCCGGAAATGACACAAGTAACCCGCTGATAAGGATCACACAGGAAGTCTTTCTGATATTCAGAAATTCCACCAGCACCACACTGCCAAGTGCCAGGTACAGGACAGCCAAAAGCCCGATCAGCCAGGGCAGCGTATAATAAGAGGAAATACCACAGGCAACGGTGAGAAACCATCTTCCGGAGGTGATCATATTCTGGTCAAAGTGCATGCTGTCCAGACCATCATGATTGGGAATATCCCGGACCATCATGGGCATATGGATCAACAAGCCTATCACCACTGCGGACAAAAAGGCCGCTTTGTATTCTTTTTTCACCTTTTGCTTCAGGTAATCCATAATTTCCGCAGGACTTTTCATATACCTCGTTCCTTTCAATTATACCACGATTTCTCTCTTAAATCAAAATGTTTGCGTTAATGCTTCCGCCAATCGCAGGGCGCCCTGACCATCCACGATTTCCCGCTCTCTCAGGCTAAACTTAAGACGTTCTTCTCTCTTACCAGAAAGCGCTTTGATCCCGTCTATGATCTCCGAAAGCATCACTTCGCCTTTTTCCAGGTAATGTCCACCGTAACAGACCAGCCCTCTTTTCAAAAACCCTTCCACCATGGGTTCCTGATTGTCCACAAAGGAAAAGCAAAAAATAGGCACACCCACCGCGCAAAGCTCATATAACGTGGATCCGGCCGCTGAAACCGCCACATCGCATTGCTTCATTAACGCTGCCATCTCTGTCACATTTTTATGAATATGAACACTGGGGTGTTTTCTCTCCAATTCCTCCAACATAGGCAGATGCTCATTAAACACGCCGCTGACCACATGATACTGCACGCCGTGGATCCGGGGTTCTGACAATGCTTTTTGGAGGATCTGTCCTGCCAGGTTATATTGATCAGCGCCTCCTGTGGTAATCAATATGTTTTCCACCTTGGGGCGCACCGTATAGGCTACCTCTTGGAATTCCCTGCGAAGAGGCACATAATCCAGTCCCAACAGATACTTTTTACTTGTATCTTTTATTCTCTGATAAGCTGTCATATCTGCATATATATTGTAATTGATCAAAACGTCCACGCAACAGGGAAATGCAGCTTTATCATCTAAATATACCACCTTAGTCTCTGCAGACAGCTTTGCAAAATATGCTTGATTCGCAAAGTAACTGTCCACCAGCAGGAACTTCGGTTTTCTTTGCCGCAGCAAGGGAATCAGGGCTTCCAGTTCCTCTTCCATCTGTCGATAGTCTGTCTGCAGCACCATGTAGGCTTGTCCCTTTTGCTTTAACAGCTCTGCAGCAGAATCATCCGCTGCCACAAAACAAACTTCTTCTCCAAGAGCCTTAAGTCCTTCCGCAATGGACAAGCATCTCATCATATGTCCCAGACCAATCTGCCTGTTTGCATCCACTCTAATAAAGATCATGCCTGCTCCCATTCTTAATCAATCTGCTTGGTGCAAAGGATATATCCATCCTGCAAGGCTTCTACATAACCATTCTCTCTAAGCATCTTTCGGGAAGATTCATTCTCCGCCTTGATCTCTGCACAGATTGTCTTTATCTTAGGCATTCTGCTTCGGATCCAGGCTTCTCCTGCCCTTGCCATCTCAATACCATAACCGCGATTGCGAAAATTCTTTGCAATGCTGTAACTGATCCTCGCTGTTTCCCCCTCTGTGTCAATGCGCAGCTGTCCCACAGGTGTTCCCATGTGATAACAAATAAGCAGCTCCCTGTCCTTTCGTTCCAGACAGTCTCGATACCACTTTTCGTGCGTTTCCCAAGAGATCGGATCCGTCTGAAAGGACCAATATCTGGTCTGGGGATCATTTGCCCATTCAAAGATCAATTGGCAGTCTTTGCTGCCGGCCGGTTGAAGTTCCAAATAGTCTTTTACATAGGCTGCTTTCATCGGGGTTCCACGTTCCAGATCGATCAACGCAGCCTTTCCCAGCACATTTTCAAGCTCTCTCGGGTGCAACCCATAGCCGGGGCGGATCACTCGCACATTTTCTTCTGTAAACACCTCTCCGGCTTTGATATCCTTGGTTACAAAAATGGATTTCCGGAAAATGTGATTGGATTTTTCCTGCTCTGTCACTCCATACTTTACAACCCCTTTTGCTTTTTCCGCCAGGCGGATCTCTTGTACCATTTTTGCAAATTCATCCGGCTCCATGGAAAAAGACACATCCGGATTCTCAATTTCACGGCTGAGGCAAAAATGCTTCTCAATAATGGAAGCTCCCATAGCCACTGCTGCCACTGCTGCCAGACTGCCCATGGAGTGATCGGACAATCCAACCGGCACATCAAATTTTTCTCCCATATCCAGCATCGTTGCCAGATTCATTTCATCTGAAATAGCCGGATAGGCACTGGCACATCTCAAAAAGGCAAACTGTTCATTTCCTGTGGCAAGGATGGTTTCCGCGGCCTCCCTAATCTCCTCCAAACTGGACATGCCAGTAGATACGATCATGGGCTTACCCTTTTCTGCCACATACTTGATCAACGGAAGATCCACCAGTTCAAAAGAAGCAATCTTATAAAAATCCATGCCGATCTCTTCCAGAAAATCCACAGAAGTCTTGTCAAAAGGAGTGGAAAAGAAATCAATCCCCACTCTGTCAGCCTCTTCCTTTAGTTCTCTCTGCCATTCCCAGGGCGTATAAGCCTTACCGTAGAGCTGATACAAATTTTCTCCGCTCCAGGTGCCCTTCTCTATCTGAAAGTATTGATTGTCACAATCTATCGTGATCGTGTCGGGGGTATAGGTCTGAATCTTGACACAATCTGCTCCGCAGCGCTTTGCCTCTCGTATGATCTCCTTGGCCCTATCTAAGCTGCCTGAATGATTTGCAGACATCTCTGCAATGATATACGCAGGATAACCCTCCCCAATCACTCTGTCTTTTATCCGAATCTGTTTCATACCTACCTCTTTTCTACAGGCCTTCTTGTTACTTACAATTCCTTCTCATGAAGCAAGTGATACTTTAATTCTGCCAGCTTCCAATCTGTCTCATTGTCAATATCCTGCACTTCCAACTCATCCAAAACAATGGGATAGGTCTTTTTCATAAACATCATCTTCTGTTCCCCAAATGCTTTGGTGTTCAGGAAATAAAATTGTCCGCTGTCATGATAAAAGGGTTCCAGATCCTGGCTTCTTGCAAGGGCATTTTCCGGCCAGCGAAATGCCAGGCCCTCTTCTCTGATCACCATTCCTCTCTGAGGAGGAAAGGAAAAAGCCACCACAGGAATCACGCTGTCAGCCTGCTTTTCTTCCAGCACATTCAAGGCTTCCTTTAATCTGGCGCCGGTCACAAAAGGTGCCGTGGGATAGATACAACACGCGTAATCAAAAGTTTTTCCCAGCTTTGTATATTCATCCAACACTTCCAGTACCACATCCCGGGTCGTAGAAAAATCGTCTGCATTTTCGGCACTTCTCATAAACGGAACTTTGGCGCCGTACTGCATGGCAATTTCAGCAATCTTTGGATCATCTGTGGATACCATGACCTCGTCAAAGCAGCCTGCATCCAATGCTGCTCCTATGGAATAAGCAATAATGGGTTTCCCACAGAAATCCTTAATATTTTTATGCGGTATTCTTTTACTGCCTCCCCTTGCGGTAATGATCGCTACACTGCTCATCTTACATTCCCTTTCGTTTCCTATGCGGCGAGAAATCCTCACCCCTTTATATCTGTTCATTCTGCCTGTGAATCAACGGATCCTCGTACTGATCCATAAAATCCGGGCCCAAACGGATGGCTTCCTCCGCAAACTGAATGCCCTTTGTCTCAGTAAACACCCCCACAACCTTTTTAAATCTTAAGTTCGGGAAGAAATTCAATAGCTCCATCGGTACCGTTCCATCAAACTGGGGATAGTCGCCAAACTTTTTTCGATAATCCAATTCATCTCGCGGATGGGGCTTGATAAATATCTGTCCCTCTTTTTCGTAAGTACTTATAATATCCTGAAAGATCCGCTCCCTTGTTTCCAGATCGCAAAGGGGCTCTGTCAAGATCAGAATTTTGTTCTCCTGCATTTTGCATGCTGCAATCTGCTGCTCCAGTTCATCCTTGTCCCGGATAAACGCCTTTAAAATCAGTTCTCTTCCTTCTTGTTCCAGATTGTCTACCAGTTTCTGTCGATTGACTTCCACGTATTTGGGACAGGAATGTTCTAACACAGAAATATCATTTACTTCCATATCAATACAGTATTTGCCATAACCATTCTGAATAAATATCCAATTTAACTTAGAAGACATAAACGCTTTGAGCGCAAAAAATCCTCGATTAGCATATCTTGCATCATCAGAATGCTGAATGGTATTCAACCCATCCTCCACTGCATGATAGGGTATTTTTTTCCAATTCAGATAATAACCGATGGGGTCTGCATCGCAAAACACATAAATATCCTGATACTCTGCAAAGTTTACCGGTACATAAGGCTCATTGTATTTTGCCAGCTTTTTGGTAAATTGTATCCGGGCGATCATATTCAAAACAATATTGCCCCGATCCACCTGGTATTTCTTCAACTGCGGGAAAAAGTCTTCTCGCTTCTCATCATACTCCAATACCTGTTCAAACAGTCCGGTGCTTTCCACACGCTCCTTCAAGGACTCAAAATCATTGGACATCTTGCTTAGGACCAATGTGGCTTTTCCCCACTCATCTCTCTTCAAGTTTAATTCTTTCAGGAAAGATACATACACATGATAATAGGTATGGCATACATAAATTCTGTCTTTCACATTCAATCTCCATGTTCTTATGGTTTTTGACCATTATACACATATAATCCCCTGGAATCATTTTCCAAAATATCTCTGCGCACAGCCATATCCAGATCCCTGATCAGAATCAGAGAAGATTCCACCCCATAATACTCTGCCGGTGTGATCAACTTTTCCGCCTTCATCTGCTCTTCCAGCGGCTTAAAATCTCCTCTGTATTGGGGATCCTTAATCAAGTCTCTCACATACATGCTGTAGGTCCGTTCACTGCACACACCGTTTTTATCCGTATAGCTGCCGGTAAAATCCTTATGGTAACGGTATGGCACACCAACCATCTGTTCCACATGATGCACATAAGTAACTCCCTTTAATGCCGGGATACCTACGTTGAGTACTTTCGCATTCTTCTCATACAAATATGCAAAAATCGTACCCGGACCAAAGGAAGTCTTGGAATCGTTCTGTTCCAAAAGCGCTTGATCCTTCCCCCAAACAGCAAAGGAATACAAGGGATGCTTTGTTCTCACAAACTCTTCCCTCTCCAATGCCTTCTTGGACAACGCACCAGTACGGACCGGAGTCTTATAATAATCAAAAGGGGTCCCGCCGCAAAAATCCCAGTTAAATGTGGCAAAAAGCAAAGTTCCTTCTTTTCCCACCATCTCCTGCAGCTTATCGATCAATTTGTGTGGTTCGAATCGCTCCCCCTGGGCTCTCACAGCTTTCGCAATATCAAATACATCTGACACCACATAGACACAATCCCCCGATTGAACCCAGGATAACCCTTCCAGCCACTCTTCGTATGGAACAAAATCACTCATACTAAATGTTTCCTCCACTTTTCTCTACCAACTCTGCAATGGCCTTTATATTGCTGAAATTTTCCGGAATGATATCTCTGCCGGAGAATTCAATATCAAATTCATCCTCTAAAGCTTCCACCAGCTCCATCACTTGAAGAGAATCCAAAAGTCCTGCTTCAATATAATCATCACAAGTCAAAAAGGCATCTGACTGCATCACTTCATTTAAAATCCTGCTGATTCTTTCCATTTATTTCCTTTCCGTGCCTCTTAAGGCTGTTCTCTCACTGCCTGCACTCTGCATATTCCCTGATCAACTGATTGACTTCAAATGGGTACGGTCAATCTTGCCGTTTGCATTTAAGGGCATCTTTTCCAATGCAATAAATATCGACGGCACCATATACTCCGGCAGCTTATTTCTCAGATATTCCTGTAATTCTTCCTGAGAAATATTGCCCTCGTAATACATCATAATCCGATTTTTTGCATAAACACAACAAACCCTTGTAATCTTTTCGTGACCGGATGCAGCCGCTTCTATCTCTCCCAGCTCAATTCGGTATCCCATGTGTTTAATTTGAAAATCTTTGCGTCCCACATATTCCATCTCACCATATTCATTGCGTTTGACCAAATCTCCGGTCCGGTACATAATGTCATGATAATAAGGGGATAAAGGATTCTGTACAAAAGCTTCCCTGGTCTTTTCCGGATTGTTATAATACCCCAGTGCCACGCCGCTGCCGCGGATACACAACTCTCCAACCTCACCCGCCGCACAGGCCCGGTCTTCCTCATTTAAGATCAATACTCCCGTATTGATCGCAGCGTTCCCGATAGGTAACGTTTGCTCCTGTGTAAACTCACGATCAATCACATAATAAGTACTTGCATAAGTCGTTTCTGACGGTCCGTAATAATTCACATATTTTGCACCGGGAATTGCCTTTTTCCACATATTATACTGCTTTACAGGCATCACTTCCCCGCAGAACATAATCTTTTTCAGACAAGACATGTCCACTTCCCGCAAGGCGCGAAGATTTGCTGTTACGATCAAAGCCGACGGCACCCAAAAAATGGCATTTACCTGTTGTGCCTGCATATATTCCAGCACGCGCACCGGGAAGGCAAACCATTCTTCCGGGATAATGTGTACCGTTGCACCATTTCGGATCGTACAATATAAATCCGGAACAGACGCATCAAAATAAAATGGTGCCTGATTGGCAAAAATCTCTCTTTCAGAGAATTCCATCACTTCACTGGCTTCCTCTGTAAAATCAATGGCTGCGCGATGGCTGATCACTACCCCTTTGGGAATTCCGGTGGATCCGGAAGTACAAATAATGTACAAAGGATCGGTATCGATACGCTCTCGCTGAATATTCTGCAAAGCTGCCTCATTGATATTATGGGAAAAAGCAGTATCGACCATAAGGATCCTTTCCGGATCGATCAATTCCGCTGCTTTCTCATAGTAACTTTCTTTTGTCACCACATACGCCGGATCCAACACCTGAATGATCAATTTCAGACGCTCCACAGGCGCATGAGCATCCAGCGGCGCGTAAATACCTCCGGCATAAGTAATTCCCCAAAAGGCCGGAAGGGCTCTACTCTCCTTATCCAACAATACGACCACCGGCGCATTTCGTTTCAGCCCCGCTTCTGCCAGAAAACTGCCCAGAGCCTTTGCCTTAGAAAGCACTTCGCCATAAGTATAACTTCTTTCCATGTCCACCACGGCGTTCTTTTGGCTAAATCTAACCGCACTGCTCTCCAGATAATCTAAAACAGATTTAATCATTTTGGTCTCCTCGCTCTATCACGGCTTTCCCGTTTTCTACCCGATATACAATATCACATTTTTCAATGGTTTGCAGTCTGTGTGCAATGATGATTAATGTCTTCTTACCGTGAAGGCGGTTGATCGACGCCATGATCGCTGCTTCTGTATCATTATCCAAAGCAGAAGTAGCTTCATCCAGGATCAGTACCTCTGGATCCTCGTACAAAGCCCTTGCAATGCCGATACGCTGCCTCTGACCGCCTGACAAACGGATCCCTCTCTCTCCGATACTGGTATCCAGTCCTTCAGGTAAAGTCTTGATAAATTCATCTAACTGTGCTTCCTTGAGTACCTCCCAGAGACGCTTTTCATCAATTTTTTCATCCGGCACACCAAACGCCACATTCCGACGAATGGTATCATCCAACATAAAGATCATCTGGGGAATATAGCCTACATTCTTCAGCCATCCACGATAATTTTCTCTCACATTGACCCCATCTGCACAGATCATACCTTGATTGGTTTCCAAAAGACCTAACATCAAGTCCACCACTGTGGATTTTCCGGCTCCGGAAGCTCCCACAATACCCACTGCCTTTCCCACAGGAATCTCCATATTGGCATGATCAAAGATCAATTTATCTGTTCCGGGATAAGCATAACTGATATCTGCCATGGAAATCTTCTTTGTGACCGGAAGCTTTTTATCAGCTTCATCGGCAAAGGTCATATCGGTCTTCTCCCCGCTGATCTCATCCTGCAGATTGTCTGTAACCCCCATAAAAAAGGGTTCAAAATATGAGATATTATTAATCTGATTATTGATCCTGTTCACACAGGGAAGCAATACCAGCGCTGCGGCGGCAAAAGCAGTCAGAGTCTGCATCATATCCGCAGAACTTACACCGCTTAACATCATGATCAGCATATAACCAATCATACACATGACACAGATAGACTCAATAAACAGCTTGGGAATGTTGTTATACAGACTATATTTCTGCACAGCGTTCACATATCCCTCACCACACTTGACATATTCTGATACAAAATACTGTTCCTTACCCATGACCTTCACTTCTTTGATTCCCTGAACGGTCTGGGAGATCCACTTGAACAATCCGCTGTAATAATCCTGGTTGTCCTTACCGGCTTTGCGCAGGATAGGCTTTAATATCTTTTTGATCACCCAAAGCAAAAGCAGCATGACAACCGCCAGCAGCATTGTCATACCAACATCCTGTGCCAGACAATAAAATACCAGGAACACAAAGATTATAGCATCTGAGATCAGCTGCAGAACCGAAAGGATCAATGCATACATATTGTTTACATCGGAGGTGATATTGCGCTGTACCACTGCAGTGTCCGCATTCAGATAAAACTCATATCCTCTGCGCAGATAATTTTTCATCATCCTTTCCGATGTGCGGAACTGATTGGTATAGACAAATGCATACATAAACTTCTGCTGGAAATACAAAAATACATTCTTCACAATAAAAATGCCAATCAGACCTAACATGATGATCACAGTAAAGCGCTGCTTGGAACCGCCGCCCAAAATCTCATACAGGGTGCGCACCAACTCATTGTTTTCCGTCGCATCGGAATTCATGACCACATTGACTACTGGCACGATCATTCCTACACCTGCCACCTGCAGCCCGGCGCCAATGATCATCATGATCACCAAAAGCACCATGGAACGCTTCTGTTTTTTATCCAAAAGGACATTCATTTTCTTTAAAATCTTACCCATAACTTCTCTGCCTTTTATTTTGTACTTTTACCATATCTGACTGCGCGATAATGCTTCAGCAACTGATAATAGATCATAAAAAGTAAGGTACTCTTTTGATGCATACCGATCAACTTTTTATTTTCCCGGTCCATATATTGTTCATAATAAGGATTCTTTGCAACATCCGGTACGTATTCCTTTAAAAATTGTGCCATCCGCGCCAAAAATCCATAATCAAACCTCTTTGCCGACTGAACATAAGAAAACACTGTATTTCGATAGCCCAGTTCAAATACTTTATAATCGATCTCTTCTTTATATTTGTCATAAAAGCCTCTGTCACGGCATTCTTTCAAATAAATCTCAGCGGCCTTTATACGATCTTCCAAACGGCTCCTGTTTATGGTGTGCACTGTGGATGACGGATGCTGATAGTAAAAATACAGACATTCCTCCACCCGTTCAAACTGTTTTGCATACAAAAGCGGCAACACCCCGATTGCATTGTCTTCATAAAACATCTTTTCCGGAAAACGGATATGGTTCTCTTCAAAAAGTGCTCGTCTATAGATCTTGATCACCATACTGCCGGGCTTTAAGATGATTTTTCGGTATTTATCCTCATCCAGTACCCCCATCTGCTCTGCCAGATTATTTACTTCCGGGACTCCCTCTTCTTTGCCGATGGTGTCCGTGATCAGATAATCACAGCCTACTACATCCGCTCCGGTTTCTTCCGCTTTGGACAAAAGCTTTGCATACATATCCGGAGTGATCCAGTCATCACTGTCAATAAACCCGATCCATTCTCCTTTTGCCACATCCAGTCCCAGATTTTTGGCTCCGCCCTGACGTTTATTTTCAGGGGATGGAATCACCCGTATCTTTTCCGGGTACCTGCTTTCAAAACTGCGCAGAACCTCCAGAGAATGATCCGTGGATTTATCATCTATGGCAATGATTTCATAATCTTCCAACTCCTGAGCAACCAAAGAATTGAGACAATATTCCAATTTACCTTCCGCCGTCATATTATAAACCGGCACAATGATACTTAGCTTCATAACATCCTTACTCATTTACAATTTCAAACAGACCGCTTTCCAGCAGTTTTTCAACATTGGAAAGCATTTCTGATACCGGAACTCCAATTTTGTTGCTGATATCCAACAAATCCCTTTTGCCATCTGCATAGGCAATTAAGTTGGTCAGCTTCTTCACTTCATCATAAATACCTTTTCTGCTGACCGTCGGATACAAACCTCTCTTTCCGAGCTGCGGCTCACACAAACAATTTACTTTGTAAAACCGATTGTATTCCAACGCCAGGATTACCTGCTGCATCACCTCATAGGCACCCTGAAGCCCTTGCGGCGAGATCAGGCTCATATTATCCGCAGAGGTGTGATATTCCGGATATTCTGCATATTTGGAACGACAAAAACCGCAAACCGGAAGATCCACACCGGGGGCATTATACTGCCTTTCATCGGAACCGCGCTCTAAAAAACTATATTGCTTGTATTCCGGGTAAGCATAATGCAGTACATTCTGCATCACTTTATCCGCCAAGGTGTCGGCGTTTCTGGTCTCAATGTAAGAATAGGTCCTGTCATCTCCCACACAGCTTAACACGAATCCGGCGATCACATTTTTCTTCAGCAGAGGAAGATGCTTGCTTAGGTAAACAATGGATCCTATGGTTTCCGGTATGATCACTATGCGGTAAGAAAAGCGGCGATTCAAGGTTTTAAGCCATTTTACCAACTGCACCGTAAGCACAGGACCTGACAACTCATTATTTGCCATGGACGGATGGCAGATATAGGTAGAAAGCAATATTTCCTTCTCACTCCTGCCGGGCAAAAGAAGCTCTGCATAATTCAGCACACCGTCAAACAGCCGGCTCTTTATCACCATATGATATCGGCCGGGTTGCAGGGAATCTCGCTGATTCTTTGACATGCAAAAACCAAATCGGGGCGTATAATAAGATGTCACATAGGGGATGGCATCCGGCTGCTGCTCTTCCACTCGTATATAGGTGAGCAGCTCGTCCAGGTCCACATAGGTATCTACGGGAGTCGAATACCCCATCACATGCAGATTATTCTCCTGATAATCCACAATACGATTCCCACATTCATCTTCGATATATCCCTCTGTGATCTCCCACTCTTTCGGCACAGTCCAGTCAAAGGCCTGTGTGCCGCTTTGTACCTCACGAATTTGCAGTTCCGGGATTTCTTCTTGCAATATTTGCAGACTTTCCCGTACGCCGGGACCAGTCAGGCTCCTCCCAATGGGAAAAAGTCTGTCCGCTAGATCATACATCCATTTTCCTTCACACATTATGCATACCCACCTTAAATATCTGCTCTGAAAAAAGGCTTATCATCTTATTATACTATTTTTACCGTAAAAAGGCAAATATTATCAAATCAGGCGTAAGTGCCACCGCCCATGATCCCCGCAAAATACACAATGCCGCAGATCAGATGCAGGGCGAAGCCCACCCACTGCAGTACAAGCAGACCTGCCTTCTGCTTTTTTTTCAGGGTATTACGCCAAAGAAGCATAAGACTCATCAAAAACACATAAAACATGCCGTACATGTATCCCCAGGCAAAATTCATATGCCAGGCTCGCCAGCCCTTTTCATATAAGCAGGCAAGCAGGAAAAAATTCGCAACCATCATGCCCCAGGTAAAACTGTAGCTTATGTTTCTTTTAAGCTCCTTTAAGTTACACAAAAGCACCAGGAAAGGAAAGGCAAGGCCCAGAAGAACCGCAAGAGGCACACAGTCTGTAGCGCTGTGCCACGCTTCCAGCCAGCGAAATTCCACTCCCAGCTCTGAGCCCAGTGCATCATTGCCGCTGAAAACTCCTTTATACTGATATAACAGATCAATGAGAGTAGGCACAACTGACACAGCGATCCACAAATACCGCTTCCAATCTTTGATGCCATTTTTCAACCAGACGCACAACACCATGACTGCTGCCGCCACACCAAATCCCAGGGTGAAGCTGGGTTTCGTCATGGTGGAGAGCAGAAGGCTTGCAGAGAAAACCACATAAGTGACCCGATATTTTTTCGGGTCCTCCTTTGCATACAAGGCGTCAAGTAATTCCAAAAAGGTGAAAAAACTGATCACCGAAAATCCCCTTGCCGCCAGATATGTGGCATTGTGAAAGGGATTGGGAGAAAAGATTCCCACATAACGCTCCACTGCTCCCCACTCTTGAAAAGGCCAGAACAGCATGGACACAAACAATCCAGCAAAAAGCAGAAGCGTAAATCCAAGCCTTCTCTCTTCCATTCCCCATTTTTTCAGGAACCGATAACCACAGACCTTCAGGGCAAGAGGCGTCAGACCATTTAATATCCCTACAGCCAAAGCCACAGCCTTCGTCGGTGGTAACACAAGGGCCAGTCCCTTTGCCACCCAGAACATAATGGGATAAGCATAGGTATTGCCGGTATACACACCCTGCACATACAGCACGTAGGAATTCATATCGGACTCATAGCCGCCGGCGTAATGAACCGTCTGACGGTGGAACAACAAAAGCATGGTTGCCGTATAAATTCCCCACAGTATGAGAAAAACAAAGGTATCTCTCTTATTATTTTTGATATCCATCACAAATTGCTTCCACTTACTCATTCGCATCCCTCTTATATGCCACACCGTAGCACTCTGTCACAAACTCCGTCTCATACCCCATTTCTTCTAACAACTCTTGAATATTATAGGGATAGATCATCACGATACCCTCCGGCTCATTTTCTCCGGGCCACACATCAAAGCGATACCTGCCGATCCTTGACACCTCCCGGAAAGCCAGATCATCACCAATATAAACTACTTGTTCATTAAATTCCCAAGGATCCAGGAGCTCATACAACAGCACATTCACATAGTACAGATTGAGCACACCGATCTCACCATCTGTCAACTCTTTGGCACGGTCAAGGGCCAACTCATACTTGTTATAATGCATATGAGAAAGAGCAGAGTATCCGTACTTGTCATAATGGATCCCAAAGGTTGCCTGACTGTACACATAGTAGCCAAACATAGTCAGGTACGCCACGCCGATGACCACCGGCAGCCACTTAGGCTTCCTCAAAAGCTGCCACAGCCATATCACACCAATGATCCCCAAAATGATAATGGGAATATGAATATAATTCACCTTATGGAATTTGGCCATATCAATGTTACAGCCGGTAAAAAATCCTGCTCCAAACCAAAGCGCCGTCAAAAAGAACAGCGGCAGCTCTTTCTTTTTACATAGATTTTCAAAAAATGCTTTGATGCAATATAGGATTCCCAACAGGATAAACGGTGTGCTGATATAATAATAAGATCCCACCGTAGTATTGCTCATCCACCACATATCATCGTGCTGGGACCACAACATTGCAGCCAGCCACAAAAATCTTCTCTTAAAATTGGATAGAGAAAATGCCATCTCCCCGGTACGCATACCCGGCATTTCCGGTATGGTAAAGAAAGACGTCCGAATCTCCGGAATCAGACCCATATTCACCGCAAGAAACAGTATAAGCGGAAAGGCAAACAAAAACAGCAAAAGGACCGCCCCCACCAGCGAGCGGTTCCATCGGATCCTTTTTCTGAAAAAGATCACTACTAGCACCAAAAACAGAGGCACCATAATCCAAGTTAAAGCATAGCTGTACAGTGTCAGCCCAAAAAATACTGCCGCCCCCCAGATACTCTTGTTTTTTCCATTCAGGTATCTGCACAGAAAATATACTGCAAACAAAAGCATGGCCACTGCCACATTGGCATCCAGGGCGAAACGGGACTGCTGAATGTGCCAGGGATTAATGGCAAGCAGGGCAGCAAAAGCGATACCCGTCTTTGGCCCCCGCATTTCTTTGCCCAAACCATACATGGCAAGGATGGAAAGGCTTCCCAGAATTGCCTGAGGAAGGCGCATTGCCCAGGTACAGATCCCAAACAGCGCGATAAAAGGCATCTCCAGGTAAGAATACAAAATACTCATACCTGCGATATAGTATACCGGCCTGATATTTCCGTAGGAATCTGCCCCGTGGTTCATAATGGACCAGGACTGATAAGCACAGAATGCTTCATCTTGATGCATCCCCATGGGATTCATGGTAAGTGCCGTCAGTCTGAGTGCGCTTCCCAGCACAAAGATGAACCCTAACACGATAGAGAGAAGCGGTATCTCTTTTCCGCAGATCTTGACATTACTCTTCATTCTTATTGTATCCTCCAATGCACCTTCCCAAGCCAATACTACCTAAGCTTATAGATCCGAACGTTTTCTGCCTCGCCCATCACCTGGGCGCCCAGGTCCTGGATTGCCTTCTCCACGTCTCCCCCGGGTATCGCTGCGATATAAGCAGACTTCAGCTGATCAATATTGTCTATCACGTAATCCTGCAGGCAAAAGTTAATACCAAAGCCTTCAGGGATCATATACAGATATCCCCAGGGAAAGACGACGCTCTCCCCGTCTACCATATCAGAATTCAACCAGATCACTGTATTGTCAAATCTGTCTTCCGTATCTGCAAGAATCATATTCTCCTCCAGTTGCTCACCCAAGGCCTCTGCTTCCACTTTTATGATCCCGTCATCAAAAGGCACCTGCCAATCAAAGGGCACCCATGCCTTTATCACAAAAAAATACAAACACAACAATGCTACCACTATCTTCATATAATGACGTTTACCTTCCAACAGGGCAAGCCACAGGATATTCATAACAATAAATATCAATAAATGCCTTGAGCCTTCTGCCATACGGTAAAACAGAAATAATGCCAGAATCATTCCTGCCACAATGACAAATTGGAGTAAAGCCAAAAGCCAATACTCCTGCCCTTCTTTCTGTTTTTTATTTTTCCAGGGACAAAGCTGCAATGCATAAATTCCCAGAAACAATGCTGTCATTCCTACTACAGCGTATAAAGATCCCGAAAATAAACCTTGTTTCACTGCCAACCTTAAATGATGGTCGAACAAATAGACAAATTTATCCCATAACGTTTTAACAATATAAATAATTCCTGCGCCTAACCCTTCTTCCCCGAAAATCTTCAGCCATTCCGTCTCAACGATCGGCTCCACATAGGGGGAGCTGCATGTTTGGGAAACAATTACGTACCCTATTGCCGAGGCAGCTACAATCAGCACTGAACTACCTAATCCCCAAAAGCGCCAGCTTCGCAATGCAAACCACACCGGTATTAGGAATAACAACCCCAGATAAGGGCGCCCCAAAGTCAAGAAAGCAATTATTGCAAACAGACAAGCTATCTTCCAGCCGCCATGACGTCTGACTTGACTGACTGACAAAGCTACAATAACAATTCCACATGCCATAAACAATGCTTCCGACATACCACTCAAGATAAATTTGGAATATGGTGTAAAAAGAGCCATCAAACCCAACATCCATACACTCGTTTTGGCACTCGGCTTTACTAATATTGCAAAGATCGCCATTGCTAACATATTAAAAGCTATATTCGCATAAATTGGCGACAAAAGACTCCACCCAAATAATTTACCCCACACTACCCATGGAAGCAGAATCACCGGACTCCACGCCGCAAATGGATACACACTGCCATGCAATTCCTGGAAACCAAACCACCCTTGCGGCAATCCATAATTAACAATCCCTTCAACCTGCTTAAAATATACCAATTCATCATTCCAGTAAGAAGCCGGTAAATAGACTTCCCGTATACTATGCCCTCCCCTAAAAGTATAGACCATTGCACACACTAACGGAAACAGTCCAAAAATCACTGTTTTAACAAGCGGTTTCCATTTTTCTTTTGCTTTGACCAGGCATATATTCATTGGTAAACCCTTCCTTTCTTCCCCGTCTTTATCCTGTGTCCTTTAAAAATGAACAATAATATATTCTCCCATATCCACTATAGATCCTTCCTCCGGAAAGGACGGCATACCGATCGACAGCTCAACAGCTTTCTGGAACTGTTCCCAATCATCTAACGTCTGGATCTGGTGACCGTGCATGGCAAAGAACCGCTCCAGTTCCTGCCCGGAGTCAAAAGCTTCTCTTCCCCATTCAATGACTGACAAGGACGGCGTCTGCGCCACCCATACGCCATATTCCCTGTTATACTTTTCCAGAAGGTGGGGATCAATGGGGTCTGTAACCCGCTTCATCTTATAGAATATTTCGGAATTAAACTCTACATAAGCATCTGCAATGATACTCCTTGGCACCAGGTAAGTTCCGGTAAATGCAATCGGTTTGGATAGATCAAAGTTTTTTTCCAGCTCATAGAAAATCTGGGATGCTGTCTCTTTGGCATTTTGATATTTCATATCATCTATATAGAACCATTTGTTCATGTCAGTACACTGATTCCAAACAGCGATCACAAGCGCAGCGCATACGATACCATGCAAAACACTTGCACCTTTCTGGCCCAAACCAACTGATTTATGCTTTCTGATCACTGCACTGATCCCTCTTGCGGCATACACGGTCAAAAGCAGACCCCACGCACAGACCATGGGAAGAAACTGTGCTGCCCTGTACAAGGTAGCCTTTCCCTCAATGATCACCAGTAAGTATGACGCAATAAAACTTCCCACGGCAAGTACCGGTATCCACAGACTTTTCTTACGAATACCCATCCACACGGAAACGATCCCGATTGCCGCACAGGCGATCACATATATCTTGATCGGATAATATGCATAAGCAAAGACACCATACATCACAAAGATACGTTT
The DNA here is from genome assembly GCA_045532445.1 of Acetatifactor sp. GTDB lineage: Bacteria > Bacillota > Clostridia > Lachnospirales > Lachnospiraceae > Acetatifactor. The sequence continues at coordinate 21,040 of JAZSFW010000285.1, forward strand.
CAGTATCATTCCCAGAAGCCCTGCATTCTCCGGGTCGCTCATCCAGCCCATCATCTCCGTAACCGAACGCTGCACCGCTTCTTCCTGAAGATATTCCAAGCCGAATACTGCCGTGATACCTGCCACCATAAGACTTCGCAGGATCATCCCAGCCACGGCTATGACTGCTGCAACACACAGCGCCCAAAAGATTCCCAAACTGTTTTTTGGGTCCAAACATGGTGCACTGCACATCCGCATACTGCACAGCACGACACATACACCGACCAGCCAAACCACCATAAAGGATTCATAGCAGCCCATGGCAATCCACAGGCATACCAAACTGAGAAGCCACTGTTTCCAGACGCCACACAATCTCCGAACTGCCGCATAACGTTTCTCATCTGTCACCGACTGCATCTTTTTCGTCTGTAGCCGGAACACGCCATCCGCAAAAAAACACAGACTGATCCCACAAAAAAGATACCCTGTGGCCACACCGTTATGCAGATAGTAGGTAAACACCTCACTGTGCAGCGGATTGGACAGGAACAGACAAGCATATAAGATATATCCTGCCATAGGAATCTTCTCTCCAAAGATCCGCTTCATCAGCACACACCAAACCGTCACGGCCGCCATCAGAATCAGCACACCTGCCAGATCTGTGACAAAGGGAGCAAAATCAGAAATGTGCAGCACCTTATTGACCAAAAACATCACCCAGCGCCCTACGATTGCCGCAAGACCTTCCTCAAAATAATATGCATAGGGCGTATCATCGATCCCTACCGCCTGATGTGTCACCAGATAACCAAAGCTAAACACAGCAGTCAGACTCAAGGCCATAACATAGTATTTATTTTTCCAAAAAGCAACAAATTCTTTTATCCAATCCTTCATGACAGACAAGATCCTTTCTCACGGTTCTTCCCCGTACAGTCAGCCCAAAGCCTGCCCGTAACCTTACTTTTGCGCAAGCCGCCAGATCACAAAATCATAATACATATAATGAAAGCGGATCGCTTCCTCGTAATCGTAATGCTCTGCAAGATGCTTCGGTTCGCTTCCCTGAAAACACATATACCAGACATTTCCTTCTCTCTGTGTAAGCTGTTCTAAGGAAGTAAAGGCATCTGTATTCACAAAAGGCAGGCTGTACCTTTTATAGCCATCCAGGAAGTACTGCATGTCCGGGTGGTATACATTTAAAAAGATCGTATGCTCCACCGGTCCTATGATGCAGTCTCCTTGTTCTATATTCTCTTCATAAAATTCCTCATAAATACCAAGTCCCGGATCATATTCCAGCTTTAACTCTGACCCATATTGCAGTAAGAAGCTGCCGATCACCACTGCCATGACACCCGCTTTGATCCTACAGGAATCGATATTACCCATTCCCACCGCATACAAGAGTGCCAGACTGCCAAACCCAGGGAAAGCATACCGCCCCAGAAAACAGGGATTGATATAGTAAGAAACCAATGCCCCAGTCAGTGTCGTCAGACCGATGGCAGCCACCCCAAGTCCTGGCGCAAACATACGCGTTCGCCTCATCTCATCCACTGCATAATAACCCAGGAACAGACAAACTCCCATACCACAAAACATAACGATCGGAATAGGTGTCTCCAGTGCCGAAAACCATTCTTTACAATAATCCATAAGTGTATAGATGGTTGGGATTGCCTCTAAGGATCTGGCACCTGAATCATACTTAATCCGAAGGCGCATCTGCAAAAAGGTCACCACCAGCCATGGCAAAAAGACCAATGCCACTGTGACACCGTTGATCCAAAAGTTCTTAAGCAGCTGCCTTTTTCTGCCCACCAGGATCGCCCCCAGAAAGAGAAGATATATCCACACCATCTGGATCATGGCAAAGGTATGGCAATACACCGTACAGATACTTGCTCCGCAGAAGATCAGCCATTTCCTGCGTGTAGACTCCTGATATAGATCATAAGCTGTAAGCCCTGCAAGAGTCATAAAGAAAAGGGCTGCTGTATACATCCTCGCATTTCCCGCCTGAACCGCCATAATAGGCATTGTAAGGGAAAAAAACATAAACCATACAGACACCTTCTCCGAAAATAGCTTCCGCACATAAAATTTCCCCAGCATCAAATATCCTGCCATAAACAACACAGAAAACAGCTTTAATGACCAGTACTGCGTACCGCCCCCACATAAATGGTAAAACACCTTCAGAAGCACATAATAAAACGGAGAGTGATCGTCAACTGCCATAATATAAATCAGATCTCTCCAGGATCTGGACACCATAGAGGCCGAATAGGCTTCATCATACCACAGATTGTTGGTGATACAGAATGCCCCCCACAGGAAAATACCCAGAAAGGGCAACGCCTGCCACCAGAAATGATAGCCATTTTCATGCTTTTTGATGCTTTTCAATGATATACCCATGTCCACTTTCCCTGCCATATTCCATGCTTTCCGGCATCAGATTATAATACGCCTGATTCTTGTCTATAGTATGCATCAAATAATCTGTAATTAATATAACATAGCAATCATTATCAGCGCGCAGATTCCGCATGATATTAAAAGTGTCTTGTCCGAAAGTATTAATGATGTGGGATCTGCTTCTTCCCGCCCACTAAATACCAGCAATAAATACCTCATGATAATAAACAGAACAACCGGTACTGTAATAATCAGATCCGACTTTTCTGAAACAGACCATAGGGAATAAAATACCATGCTCAAACCGGCACACATAAAAACAATACCATTTAGAAAATTCATCTCATAAACTTCCAAAACGTCCCTGGTTTCTCCGCCTGCATAATAATGCAGCTCCCCTCTACGTTTACCGAATGCCATAAACAGAGACAAAGCCAGCACTGTAAGAAACATCCAGTCAGAAACGCCGTCACTGACTATGGTTCCTCCTACCATTACCCGCAGCAAAAAACCTGCTGCAATGCAGAAGCAATCTATAATCTCTTTTGATTTCAGCCATTTTGAGTACAAAATATTTATAACAACATAGACCAAGAGCAATAAAAAAGAGGAAAGGTTCACCCAAAGTCCTAATCCAAACCCAGCCATCATCAGACATATCAACAACATCCATGCTTGTGAAAAAGAAATTGCTCCCGATGCAATTGGCCGATTCTTTTTCACATCGTGCTTTCTGTCATTTTCCACATCATTCATATCATTCAGCACATAAATGGCTGAAGAAATCAGGCAAAACGCTAACGCCAGGATAATTGCCTCAAAAAGCTTGTTCCATACAAATAGCTCCACGGAAAATACAATTGGGCAAAAAACAAACGCGTTTTTCAACCAACTTTTTATTCTCATTTCTTTCAGATAGGTTCCAATTGATATCTTTATCTTCATTCGCTTCTCCTACAACAGGATTATTATTTCAGTACCTGATATAATCTAATCTCATAACCGGTTGCAGCCCCGCGCATATATCTATAAACACTTCTGGCAGCATACCATATGTTTTGAATTTCCACAAAATAACACTTGGGATTCTCCACCGGGAACAAATAAACAAGCGGATATTCCTCATCCAACCGCCTGTAAAAATCCGCAATCCAACCATACATCTCCGGATCAGCCTCCAGATAAAGGTCTCGCTGTGCCGAAGATGTCATTATAAATGCCGGAGTACCACCATATTTAAATTTGGCAGGGTCGGCACCTTCATAATTATGCCACGCACCATAGTATCCTCCGGGGTCCAAAGGGGTATTACAATCATGCTCAGTATTCGCAGGTGATATATTCATTTCTGCAAAGGTATCCTGGAGAAGAATTCTGCTATCCGGTGCGAGAAATTTCCCTGCCATCGCCATAGAACCGGCTGTAAGGCTGCCTGCCGGTAACAAAACCAATAGAAAAATGGCTATCCATGCCGCTGCTTTCTTTCCTTCCAAAACTGCCTGCAACGTTCTGAATAAATATACTATTCCAAATGCTCCGAACCACAAACCAAACGCATAAATGGGCAATGTGTAGCGTTCCCAATGGAGGCTCAGCATGGAAATAGGGAATATATATATCAGAAAGGTAAGCAAAATAAGCGTGGATTTTATATTTTCCTTAAAGGATCTTACGATTCCATAAATACTGCTCAATGTCAGTATCAACCCTAAATGCTCTGCTGCTGTCTTTGCATAGTAAATCAATGTTTGACCAAAATTCAAACCATCCGCGCCTAAATGATACTGCTTATTCTGACCTGCCATTACCTCTAAAACCGTTCTCAAATCAATAATCAATACCGGCGAAACCATCAGAATGCTTAATATTACAAAGAAAATAGCTAAAAAGCCGTCTTTTAAAATCCTGATCGGCTTTTTCATTTGTGTTACACATACCACTACAGCGATAATCACACAACCATATATTCCGGGATATTTTTCACAGGCTGCCAATGCAGTAAAAAATGACATCCAAAACAACCAGCACACGGTTGCCTTGTTCATATAATGAAGCCCGGCCCATAACACACCCATCATGAAAAACAAGAGCGGAATATCCGGCGTAATATAATGAGAGTGCTCAATAAACGACGGAAACACCGCAAACAGCAATGCAGCAAACAATGCCTGGGACTTCCCCCAGAATCTGGCAGTTAAATAAGCCAAAAACACAGTACCCATAGAAAAAAGGGCAATCATAATACGAGACGCCGTGGTAAACATAGCAAAATACTCACTATAATTCAGTGCAAAGTCCGTTTTTCCCTGTGGCGCAAAATAAAGCTCCTGTATGCCATTATATAAAAGAGTGTTCAATTTGATCGTAACATGATTGGGTCTATAATACTGCTTCACCTCAAAGCTGTGGTTCAGTGTACATTGATAAGCCTGTTCAAAAATAATTCCTTCGTCCGGGTGCAGATTACCATGTGGCATTCCCCAGTCAATTCCTATCATGCGCAGAATGAATGCCAGAGCAAATATAACTGCCAGTAAACCTAAATGCCAGCGGTCTATTTTTCCATTCAGTGATTTTAAAGTCATTTTTCTTCCTCCAGTTGCATATCTGCACTCCTATCCTTCTCTATGGGTAATTCTAAATCCTCGTACTTACCAAAAATCCCCACCAAAACAAGAGGCAGCATTAAGTAAAAAGGCCATGAGTAGCGGAATGATGCCATGGGTGAAAGCATCATAATTCCAAATTGCGCAATCAATGGTAAAAACACCGGCAATATCTTTGTAAAAAATCCTCTTTTTCTCCATGCAAGCACCAAGCCATAAAGCAAAATCCATGATGCAAATCCCTGTACAAAAAATATTCTCAGAACAGGAATTGTACGCCAAAATTTAGCAGTACAGACGCTCTCATAGTACTTGCTTACAATAGGAATATCCACTATGCTTTTACGTTCTAACGGCACAACAAACAGCTCCGGATCATAATTTTCATACATAACATAGGTGTAATAATAGAAATCAGGATCCCAATACCCTATCGTATTAGAAAGAAAAGCAATTACATACTCTTTTGAAAATTGTTTTCCTGTCTGTAAATAGAATTTCCAAAACGCAATGGGATCCTTATCATAATTGTCGGAAATAAAACAACTCTTAGCAGGATCCGCCAAGAAAGGGTCATATTTACGACCGGGATCCCATGACCTCCATGATAAGTCTGTAATATAATACAACATGGATTCTGTTTGTACGTCTGTCAACTCCTCTGCCTTGTTAATTGCAACTCGCTGCAACTGCTGGATTGGCACACTTAACGCCTCACGGACTTGCCCCTGCTCAATATTTAGTGCATTAAAAACCGGTCCCGTATAAATCTTAAACGCCAAAATCGGCACCAAAATCGCTATAATCAAAGGGAGATATGCTTTGGCTTTCTTAATATGGTCAATCCGCAAAATTGCCAATATCAAAAAGCAAAACAAGTAAATATGGAAACCATTGTTTCGAAAAGCACACATAAAAAAACTGACAAGAGGTAAAATTACCAAGTTTCGCTTACGGGAGAAATATTCAAAAGGAGTTGTTGCTATTTCTGTAAAATGACAAGCAAACAACACGAGAAATGCAGCATGCAGGGTATCCTTTATCATGGTTGCTGACAGGCACGCATTCATAAACCAAAGCGCCGAAAAAACAGCAGTGATTATAGCAACCAGCAAGGAAACCTTCTTCTTTAATAACATCACCAGTCTTGTAAGAGCATAACTTAAGACCACCATCTGCAACAGCGATAACAGACCAAGTCCATATTCATAGCCGGAAAACATACCTTTTCCTAATTTCATAAAAACCCGTATCAGCCATGTATGTAAAACAGGATGATGATTATCTGCAATCTCGCCCAAGGCACTGCTTACCTGCGATATCATATCGTAAGACAATACACCCGGATATAGGATAAGATAAGCCGGTATCCATGACACAAAAATAAACACCCAAATAACCAAAAAGAGCTTGCGTTCCCCAATCTTTTCAAGACGTTTAAAGATACCTTTGTTCTCTATGTTAATATGTATACGCGGAATAACGGAAAAAACAATTAGATTAACTATCGTACATAAAACGAAACATAAAACGAACGGCAAAATTTGCTTTGCATTCACAGTAAAACTCTGAGCTGTCACCATGGGTCCTACCAGAATACAAGCAATACTATAAAAAAGAGCAATCAAAACAGCAAAAACCTTTTTGGTCATCTTTGTTCCTCCGCAATAAACGATTGTTACTGTATCCATTCTTTTCTCAAAAAATTCAATTAATTATATCATATTTACTAGTTGAATTCAATTCAAAACTACATGATACTATGGGATTTGTAGGGTTAGTTACTTTTCACGCCCCAAAGTTTGCCACTTCCAAGCCTGCCAGCACTGTCTTAAGTAACAATTTTACAAAAAACTCTACCATACTGCCCCATAAAGTGGTATACTAAGAAACAAGGAACTTATATGCAAGCGGTCACACACTGCCCGTTTTGCTCAAGAAAGATCTATTATTTAGAATTATTACGGAGGAATATAGCATGGATAAGATCGCAGTCTTGATCCCCTGTTATAACGAAGAAAAAACCATTGGCAAGGTAGTGCAGGAAACAAAAGAGACTCTGCCCGAGGCAGTTGTTTATGTATATGATAACAACTCCACAGACCGAACGGTTCAGATTGCCCGTGAAAAAGGCGCTGTTGTTCGTCACGAATATAAGCAGGGGAAGGGCAATGTGATCCGAAGAATGTTTCGTGAAATCGACGCAGAATGCTATTTGATGATCGATGGTGACGACACCTATCCTCTGGAAAATGCACCGGAAATGGTGGATCGGGTGCTGAAGCATCAAGCGGATATGGTTGTGGGAGACAGATTGTCCTCCACTTATTTTACCGAGAATAAACGTCCCTTCCATAATTTTGGAAACAGTCTGGTGCGCGGTACAATAAATCGTCTGTTCCGCTCCGATATCAAGGATATCATGACAGGTTACCGCGCATTCAATTACCGTTTTGTAAAAACCTTCCCTGTGATCTCCGGAGGCTTCGAGATTGAGACCGAGATGAGCATTCATGCAGTCTGTTATAAGATGCAGGTAGAGAACGTGGTGGTGAATTACCGCGACAGGCCTGAGGGAAGTGAGTCCAAGCTAAATACCTTCAAGGACGGCTTCAAGGTACTGAAGACCATTGTAAAGCTTTTAAAAAATTATAAACCCTTTGGCTTTTTCGGTGCGATCAGTCTTTTTCTGGTTCTATGCGCGGCATTGCTCTTTGTACCAGTGCTGGCAGAGTATCTTGTCACCGGACTGGTACCCAAATTTCCCAGCCTGATTGTCAGCGGGTTTCTGGTGCTGGCAGCCATCCAGTCTTTCTTTTCAGGCATGATCCTCTCTGCCCTGGTGGAGAAGGAACGCAGAGAATTCGAATACCGTCAAAACTGTGTGGATTATATGAAAAATTTTTGTACCCTAACAAAGCGAAAGGAATAGATCTAATCATGGAACAATTAGCAATAAGTGGCGGTACCCCCGTCAGAAAGACACCTTTAAGCTATGGAAAACAATATATTGATGAATCTGATATTCAGGCAGTGACCGAGACTCTTAGAAGCGATTATCTCACCTGTGGTCCCCGGATCACCCAGCTGGAAGAAAAGCTGTGTCAGATCACCAAAGCCAAATATTGCGTGGCTGTATCCAACGGAACGGCTGCCCTTCATATTGCTGCTATGGCAGCCGGCATCAGTCCAGGTGACGAAGTCATTACCACACCCATTACCTTTGCAGCTTCTGCCAACTGTGTACTGTACTGTGGCGGAAAGCCTGTTTTTGCAGACATTGATCCCGAGACATACAATATAGACCCAGCATCTATCCGGCGTTTGATCACGCCTAGAACCAAGGCGATTATAGCTGTTGATTTTACCGGGCAGGCCACAGAGCTTGACGAAATTCGCACGATTTGCAATGAGTACAACCTGATCCTGATCGAAGATGCTGCCCACTCCATTGGCACCTGCTATAAGGGACAGCCTGTGGGAAGTATTGCAGATATGACTACCTTCAGCTTCCACCCGGTAAAGACCGTTACTGCCGGCGAAGGCGGTGCAGTCACCACCAACAGTAAAGAGCTGTATGATAAGCTTGTTCTTTTACATGCCCACGGGATCACCAGAGACCGCAGCCAGATGGTTCATCCCACAGATGCCGCCTGGTACAATGAACAGGTGGATCTTGGATACAATTACCGCATGACTGACTTTCAGGCAGCTTTGCTTGACAGCCAGCTTGATAAACTGGAAGCTTTTAAGCAGAGACGGAAAGCGATTGTAGCAAAATATGACCAGGCATTTTCGCAGATTCCTCAGATCCAGGTGCAGAAAGAGATTCCGGAATCGGATACTACCAGGCATTTGTATATCCTGAGACTGCGTACGGAGATGTTAAACTGTGACAGAAGGGAATTTTTTGATGCACTCCGGGCTGAGAATGTTTTCTCTCAGGTGCATTATCTGCCGGTTTATTGGCATTCTTATTATGAGCAGCTGGGATATGAAAAGGGGATCTGTCCCAATGCGGAGAGCTTTTATATGCAGGTTATGAGCCTTCCTCTGTATTATTTGCTGACGGATAAGGATGTTGAGGATGTGATATTGGCGGTGAAGAAGTTGGTGGAGGTCTTTAAGAAATAAGGGGGGACGTTCAGCGGCGGGCATTCGCGTTCAGCCGCGCCATTCGCGTTCAGCCGCGCCATTCGCAAAATCGCCCCTGCGGGGCTTTTCGCTGCTTCGCAGCTGCTTTTGCTCATATGCGGGCGCTCCCTCAGAGACGATAGGAGGATGAAAATTCGTGCAAGCACGATTTTCATCCTCCTATCGTCTCTGGCTGAACTGTTAGTAGTACATCATCCCCACCAGGCTATTCTTAAAATATAGCAATCCACACATAAGGTGCAGGAAATAAGCTGCCCATTCCGGCGCCAAGAGATACCACTTCCGATCACGTGACATAGTGCTTTTCACCATCACAATCGCAGCTCCCACAAAAGCAAAGAACATACCGTACATATATCCCCAGGAGAAGTTCATATCGCCTACACGGAATCCTTTTTCGTAGAGAAGCAGAACCATGGCCAGGCTCATTAATACAAACTGTACAGAAAAACGATAGATGCAATCTTTTTTCCACTCTTTATGATGGATCAGCAGAACCACACAGGGAAATGCCAGCGCTGCCAGTATGGCCACCGGAATATTGCTGCAATGATAGCTCCATGCAGTGAGCCATCCAATGCCCACACCTGTCTCTACGCCTTCCTTCGGGCCGAATACCCCGCCGAACTGATAAAGCAGATCCAGGAAAGTAGGAACAAAACAAATTCCCAGAAGAATCGTATTTTTCAAATTCTTAAATTTACTTCTAAGCAGTCTATAGACCATGACCATCCCGGCCGCAGCCACCAGCACCAGTGTAAAGCTGGGCTTTGTCATAGTAGCAAGCAACAAAAATATGCTGAAGCTTACGGCTTTTTTCCAGTGGATTCTCTTTTCGTACTCCTTAAGCAATTCTACAAATTGGAAAAAGCTCACAACAGCAAAAGCTCTGGCTGCCAGATAGGTGGCGTTATGGTGGGGATTCGGCGAAAACACACCCTTATAACGCCCCTCTGTCCCCGGAAAGCTGCCGCCTGTCAAGGGAAATACCATGGAAACCAAAAGCAGTGTGAAAACCAGGATGCTGATTGCCATTCTAAGTAACACATGATCCTTTTCTGCTGTCAAATACTTGTCCAAATAATACTTTAAGACAATGGGAGTCAGACTGTTAAGGATCACAAGTGCTGCCGTGATTGCAGCCTCCGGACTTAAGAACAGATCAAACAAAGCCCCCAGCTTGAAAAACACAGGATAAGGAAATTCATACCCGCTGTCAAGACCCTGCATCTCAAGGATATAGGCCTTTACGTCAGAATGGTACCAATTCACATTTCCAATAGCCTGGTGATAAAACAGGTAGGTTGTGACTGCAGTATATAAAATCCACAATGTCACAAAGAAAAGCACATTCCACCACGCGGCACGCTTTTCTTTCTCAGATATTACATCCTTCATTCGCTCTCCTCTGCGGAATTAATCCGCTCTTTGATCACATACTGCGGTGAATTGTTCAGACTGATGTAGATTCTTCCCACATACTCTCCTACAAGCCCCAGAATGACCATAATCATCCCGCCAAAGAATACCACTGCTGCCATAAGAGAACTAAAGCCCAGGGGAACACTGGGATTCACCAGTTTCTTCACTATCGTGTACGCACCGTATAAAAATCCCAGGGCAGCACAGACTGTTCCAAGCACTGTGGCAATTCTTAAGGGCTTCACCGAGAATGCTGTGAAACCGTTAAACCACAGATTCAACAGCTTCTTCAAAGTATATCCGGAACTGCCCACTTCTCGCTCCCTGTGAGCAACCGGCACATTTGTAATATTCTTGGTGGCACGCAGTACCAGTCCTATCACATAAGGATAGGAGTTTTCATAACGGATCATGTCCTCCACCACAAATCTTCTGACCGCAAAATAACTGGAGATATACAGATCTGCCGGTTTTTCCAGCATGACCCTGGCCATCAACTCATTTACCTTGCTGCCGAAATTGCGGAAACCGGAATGGTGTTTATGCTCATAGCTGGCATAAACAGCATCATAACCTTCTTCCAACTTGTCCAAAAGCTTATCTACCTCGTCCGCCGGCGTCTGACCGTCATCGTCCAGACACACTACGTAATCACCCTTCGTAGCCCTAAGCCCTGCCATCAATGCAGCATGCTGCCCAAAATTTCTGGAAAAGCTGATTCCCTGAATCCTCTTATCCGCAGCACAGATCTTTCTGATCACCGAAAGCGTATTGTCCGGCGAACAGTCATTTACTAGGACCACCTCATGTTCATATTTTTCAAGTCGCTCCATCGTAGCCGTTATCTCTGCAATCACCTTTTCCAATGTTGCTTCCGAACGGTAACAAGGAATTACAAAACTGATTTTTTTCATCGAGCCTACCTTTTCTCTTTCTATTTGTTCTCACTGATATTCTGCTCATCCGGTCCATGCTCTGCCCAATTTTCATATGGATTGATCGCTGCCATCAGGACCATATCCCGGAATACACCATTCACATACACATCATCCCTTAAATAAGCCTCTCTGACAAATCCTGCCTTTTCGTAGCTGCCTATTGCTCTGAGATTGTCTGCATAAACTCTAAGGAAAAGTTTGTGAAGCTTTAATTTTTCAAAAGCATACTGCACCATCAGCTTCGCCGCCTGGGTTCCTATCCCTTTGCCTCTGGAATCCGACTCACCGATAAAGATCCCGTATTCCCCTTTGCGATGCTCCATGTCAATGTCCCTGATATAGACTGAGCCCACAGGTCTGTCCGTCCCAATCTCGCATATGATCATCTGCACCGCTTTGCCGGCTTCCACCACATTATGCAGCCACGAAAGATGACCTTCTCTGGTAAACAGATTCTGATATATAAAATGTTTTCTGACACCTTCACTGTTTCTCCATGCCACGACCAGGTCTGTATCCTGCTCTGTCATAGGGCGCAGATAGATGCCTTCCTTATGATCTTCATATTGCTTCATGTAATCTTTACTCCTTTTCTTCAGTCCAAAGCGCCTGATAATCAAAAGCCTTGGCATACTCATACATATCCTGAAGTTTTTCCTGATAATTATCTTTTGAAACAAGATTTTCACCGGTTCTCATGCATTTACAGATATAGCGATTAAATTCCGGGCGAAAATGCGTAGCATCCCTGTAATTATCCAGATTACTGATAATCTCTTTTTCATTCTGGAAATAAAATATTTTTACATTTTCATAATCTATGAGCCTGTCAATAGAATGACCAAAGACAGCTATCATCTGTTCCAGGGTCCCTCTGTTCGCTTCCTGCTCCCAATACAACATACTGTAAGGCGGATAAAAAATATAAAACATGGTATCCGGGTAAGCTTCAATAAAAGGAATGATATTGTCCAGATTCTGGTCACATATCTCCAGACTGACCGGCTGCTGTTCCTTTGAGGCGTTTTTTTTCGCCTCCTGTCTGGTATTTCGTTCTGACTCTAACACCTTATCCGCTCCAAAATACGCTTCATCCTCCCATGTATAAGCATTGTCCAGATTGCTCTCTCTTCCACTTATCCTGTCTGTAACCCGATTCATAGCCGCCAAGAACACATCCTGATTGTAGAGATAGGATACATCTGTCGTAAGCTTCTTGTCATAGAGATACTCCGGCCTAACCACATACGCGGTGGTCGGATCTACGGTAAGCTGATAGGTATTCACATCCATCACCACATTATCCGGCACGTCTTCTCTGGAAAAGATCTGTGAAAAGATCGCCTTGAGATCATCTGTGCGGGCACCCGAATAGGAAAGCTTTAAGGTATTCCAGCCCATCTCCTCATCAAACCACTTCGCATGAAAATTTTCTGTCATAGAGGTTCCAACGATTACACTGTCATAGGTAAAATTCCTGGCCGCTCCGGAAGTCTGATAAACTGCATTTTCCAACACCACCGGAAGCCCAAACCAAGCGTCATGATAATGATAAAAAGGATCCACGCAAAAGATCAAGACAGCTGCCCCGATCAGACCACCTGCCAACCAGCTTATCAAACGATAAAAAACCCTCTTCTCCGACATCTTTTGTACCTCTCACTATCTTTAGAAGTTAAAATAAATAAACTTAGACACCTGGGACAACTTGCTAACTGACCACACAAGCAAAATCATCAGCCAGAGGAAATACCGGTTTTTCCGGCACTTGCGTCCAATGATCTCATGGGTGGAAGGAAACTTCGCACATACGAGCACAGAACCTGCCAGCCAAACTGCGGTCATAATCTGTGAAAGCATATCCATAACTGACCCACTTAGGTAATTTCCCAAAAATACCAGGAGCATGTTTTTTTCACAGACAGCGTTCACCATACCTTCTATGAATCCGCCTGCACCACCTAACACCATCATATACATTACTTTAAACGGCTGCAGCAAATCATCTGCCCTGAAAAACAGCCATGCCACATTCACAAAGCCAAAGGTCAGGATCCAGCCAAGCCATTTGGGCATCGCATCCACTTTTTCTTTCTTCAGGCGGTACAATGTCATCATAATGCCATGCATAACTCCCCAAACTACAAAAGTCCAGTTTGCCCCATGCCACAATCCGCTTAACGTAAATACGATCATGGTATTCAGGCAGGTCCGGCGAAGTCCCTTTCGATTGCCGCCCAGAGGTATGTACAAATAAGTAGTCAGAAATCTGGTCAGTGTAATGTGCCACTTCTTCCAGAACTGTGAAATATTACAAGCTTTATACGGAGAATGGAAGTTTATCGGAATATCAATATTAAACAGCTTGCCGATACCAATGGCCATGTCGCAATAACCACTGAAATCAAAATAGATTTCTAACGTGTAAGCCAACATGACTGCCACTGCACTGAGACTGTTGAGACCCCTTATGGATTCAAAGCCCGCATCGCACATTCTGCCGAAAGTATCTGCCAAAAGCACCTTCTTGGCAAGTCCCCAGATCAGATACTCCAAACCGGTGACCATATTGTGATAATTGATCTTCTTTTTTTCTCTGTCTGCAAACTGCGGGATCATCTCACTGTGGAGAACAATGGGACCTGCCACCAGCTGCGGGAAAAAGGATACAAATATGGCATAATCCACAAAGTGATATCTTCCCATTTCCTTTTTGTAACTGTCCACCACAAAAGACACCTGCTGAAAGGTATAAAAACTGATGCCCAGGGGCAGTGCAATATGTTTCAGCGCAAAATCACTGCGGAACAGGAAATTTAAGTTTACAATGGTAAAATCTAAATATTTAAAGTAAAAGAGGATGGCAAAATTGATGATCACCGCACTGACCATAATTCCTTTTCTGACTGTTTCCTTTACCTCTTCCCGGGACAGTGCCAGGTGTACCAGGTAGTTTACCATAATACTGGCCAGAAGAAGCAGGCACAATTTCCAGTTCTGATACCCATAAAACACAAAAGATGCCAGGATCAAAGAAATCTTTGCGGCCTGAAACCACTTCCCCTTATTCAGCCCAAAATAAAGCAACCACACAACAGGCAAAAAAGCCAACAGAAAAACATACGAATTAAACAGCATTTTCCCAACCTCTAATCAAGTCGTCTTATCTTCTCAATCCTTCGATTGACTGTACACACCAAAAACTTCTACTCCATCCACAAAGACACTGTCTGTTTTTTCCAGTGACCGATCCTTAAAACGAAACGCAAAATATTCTTTCAGCCAGCCTGTATCCCGCTTTGTGGCCACAATGTAACTGCACTTTGCCTCAGGAGCCTCCAATAATGCTCCCCCGTCCGGGTAGCCTTTTAATCTCGTGACGAGCAACGGCGTATCACTCATCCAGCCTCCCGCCAACAAATGGTTCTCCTGCCCCGGTGTACAAACGAAAACCTTGCCGGAATAGTCGACCATGGAAAGCACGTCCAAAAGAAATAGTGTATCGGGATACTCCCTGCAATAATCAAGGAGCCCCTCCCATTCCTTCTGCTTTTGGGCCTGGGCCGCCGTTCTTTGATACATTTCCCTGCACTGCGCTCCTCCTGCGACCAAAAAAATCGAACAAGCCAGCACTCCCAGTAAGACAAACATCCTGCGCTTATAAGACTTGGCGCACTCTTGGCAATACGCTGCAGATCCCGATTCCTTGTGCAGCAGAATCTCTATCGCCATGGCTGCCAATATCATCAGATCCAGAAAATACAAGGAGACATAGATCCGCTCCGGGAATCGTCCCCGCCAAATCAAAAAAATCCAGATCAGGCTTCTTCCTCCTGCCATACAGCACAAAAGCAACAGTCGAGTCCATTTTTTTCCGGCAAAAAGCAATGCAAACACAAGAAGATAACCACATATCATCAACAAATTGTAGGGCTGATCGGTATACCTGATATGATAATAATACTCTTTGACGCATTGTATCAGATAATCGCCGGCAGTCCTTTTGCCCTCACGCACTGCGACTGCAAGATCTGCCGCCTTCTCCTGCATCTTGGCATCCACCGTTTCATCCAATACCAGTACATACTCCTCCAGAATACGATGCTGCTGCCTGCTTATGCCGGCTTCTTCAAACAGACCTTCGTTCCCTTCATAGGGAAGCAGACCGTCATAATCATATAACCTTGTCCTGGCATCATTGTATTCCATATAATGCTGCCAATCGTCTGATGCATACATCAGATGATTCCACAACATACACACCCCGATAGCTGCCGCCAGAACAAGCAGCTGGCGAAGCAGTCCTTCCCGCTTTTTCGCCGCCAAACGCCACAATACCGCCACACCCAGGAAAGGAAGCAGCAGAAAAAACACCTGACTCCTGATGCAGTAACACAAAATCAAGAGAAAAACGGAAACCCAACAGGACCCCGTTATTACAAGGAAGAGTCCACAACTGCCTACCATGGCTGCAACCAGCGTATAATGCAAGGTCAGAAGATGCGGTAAAAACAATCCCATACCCATGCAGGCGATCCCGGCGATCAAAATCACTGCCCGGATGCCTTTTAACTTATCTTTGCAAAGCTGCACTACTCTGTTTATCACGGAAGATAAAGACAGCCAAAAACAGCCGATCAACATCCCGTCAAACCAGGAAATCCGGTCTGTGATGCGATACAGCATGCTGATCAATCCGGTAAGAGGATATTTCATATACACAGCATGTCCATCCGGCGTACCTGTATAGGCACCTGACAAAATGCTCTTCATCATACCGTCATCATTCATGGAATAATAAGGAGGGCAGATAAAGAGCATTCCCACCAGGATACAAAACACTACTGCCCCAATGATCAGGGATTCTTTTTTACTGCGAAGCCTTTCTCTGAAGTTCATACACCACCAGTCCTTCATCTCTTCCAATTTCTCTTAAACCTCTGCTCTGGCATAAAAGATCCACTTCTCCTTCAACTGCCACAGCAAGGAATCTACTCCTGAGCTCGTCAATATTTTCCGTCACATACTCTGCATAACAACAGCTGATACCATACCCTTCCGGCAGCTGATACAACATCTGATAAGGCGTCAGCTCATAACTGTCCCCCACCTTGTCATTAAAAATCCAGATCATGACATTGTCAAAAGAAGGGACATTTTCCGTATCCAAAACGCATTCTTTTTCAAAAATCTCTTCCCAGTATGTTCCTTGTTCCACCAATTCCTCATTTTTAAAAGGAATGCTGTGTTCATAGGGATCTGTTGACGTAGCCAGGAACAAATAAACAAAAACTGCTGCGGTCACAGCCACTTTCTTATAAAATTTCGTCTCCATCAGGCAGATAGCAAAAATACCTGCCACAATGAACGTCAGCAGATGTTTGCTGCCTTCCTTCATCTTGTACATTAACAAAAGTGCCGCCCACATTCCTACAAAGCAGGTGGAGAGATACAGACGTATGGTTAATCCCCTATGATCCTTTCGCATCCAGTCTCTCACTGTATGAATCAGCAATACAATTGTCACAATCGTAAACGAGCCGAAATACTCTCCCCAGAACAGGCCGCTGAGGAAACCTTCCACCATCAGACCGGCATATTCCACCCCTTTATGCCAAAGCCGGTACAGCACATATTTTACTCCGGACCAAATTCCTTCCCGGAAAAAGGTCGTCACCCAGGTCACATCAAACAGCGGTGTAAAATACTCTGCCCCGAAGAAATGCTTTACCAACACATAGATCACACCGGTAACACCCACTACGACCACAGATCCGGCCACCCCGATCCACTTCCGTTTGCGGATCCAGTAATACATGGGCAAGAGCATGAAAAGCAAAAGATAGGGTCTCATCAGCGTCATGAGAGAAGTCATGATAAACAAAAGTACCAGTTTCACCCAATGGGCTTTCTGAAGATAACTGATGTTCAATGCCAGCACAATGATCACCATAGCAAAGCAAACACACTCCGGCATGCCGGAAAGCATATATCTGGTCAGCGGCGTAAAAGTGATATACAGAATTGTAAGAAGCCCCATCTGTTTTCTGTCCGGTTTCACCAGATACACGAACAAAAACATCGAAAGCATCATCAAAAATATATTGCAATATATAGGAGAAGAAAGATTCCAGCCAAGCAACACTCCCCAGATGATCCAAGGAAACACAAGAACCGGACTCCATGCCGCAAAAGAAGCTTTTAAGGCATGACTTTCGTTAAACCCAAAATATCCTTGCGGATATCCAAAATGGACAATTCCTTCTACCTGCTTAAAATAAAACAATTCATCATTCCACTCTCCGGCAGGAAGATACACTTCTGCAATAGTTCTTCCTTGGGATGCACATGCAATGACACAGCACAACAGCGGTAAAAAAGACATTATAAGGGCTTTCCATATAGAATTGTAATTTTTAAAAAGCCTGACAGCCTTATCAAAATTTTTGGACATTTCTACCTCTCAAATTTCATGCGTTCTCTGTTCATTCTACCACATCCGTTTTTTTCTGGCAACCCGAGGATAGCTTCGACGTCAGAGCCGGTATCAAATAAACCAAGGCAAAAGCCAGAGTCCCATCACGCCACATGATCTCTGTCAATCCAAACACCAGAATCGCAACATATAAGAACAAATGAGGCGTTTTCTCTTTCCACAATACGCCTATCGTAGTTCCTACAAACAAAAGAAACAGGATGCCTGCGATAGCTCCATAGTTAAACGCATACTGAAGAAACAGATTATGAGCGTGGGGAGCAAAATATTCTTCTCCCACCCAAAGACCGTTTTCCTCCTCTTTATGCCCGCGCAGATTCATATTTTCCAGATAATGGGAATAAATCCTGGCTCTGATCCATGTGGAATTATTCAAAACTTCGGACTCCTGCTCTTCCTCAGCATCCCAAACGGCACCTGTGCTTGTCAAAGTGCACCAGATTTTATAGGAAGCAGTCATATTGATATCCCAATGATTCAGGAATAAAAGTGGTCTGTCTCCGACATATTTCGCGGCATTCCACGCAACATTCGGTTCCGCAGTTTCTTTTTTCTCAAACTTTGGCAACAGATTTGCAAATCTGCCCAGATTCTCTTTCACCACATCTTCCCACTTAACATATTTAGGGGAATCCCAGGGATCTGATGAATCGACACGCTCCGGCGATTCTCCCTCAAAAAAATACAAAGGATCGTTAAAAACAGGAGGAATATAGCGTACTGCACCATACACTACCGGCAGTCCAAGGATCACTATCATGGCAAATACCGCCGTATTGCCGGCCAGAGCAAGGATTCTGCGGCCTTTTCGAAACCGTAGACGCCAGATCCACAAAATCAATGTGGCCACTGCCATTCCCAGCATGGCACTGCGGCACATGGTAAGAAATACATAGCCCCACATAAAGGCCGCCTGACCAAAGCACAGCCATTTCCCAATCGTCTGCAATGTTTTTCTGATGCCTTTCTTAGGATTGGCCAGATCCAATCCTGTTTCCAACAAATAGAATCTGCCCAGAAAAGCACAGTAAGCCATCAGATACAGCAAGGCATTGATATTGGTATTGGAATACATCCCAAGGTACCTCACAATGTCATAAGGACGATGCATAAAGGCTGCGCCTTGGATCAGCCAAAAACCGATCATAATACCGTCCAATACTGCATTTCCCAAATCTCTCTTCTCTTCACGGCTAAAAGCAGTCAAAGAGAAAATCCAGAAACCTCCTACATACAACATACTCAGCTGAACATCATATTTTGACAACATGGTCAGAGCCCAGAATATTCCCAAAAAGAGCAACACCCATTTATTTACGGCAGGTGCTTTTTTCTCCTTAAACAAAGCATAGGCGGTGCGCAGACTCAAAAGTCCATATACCGCACCGAAAATCACCACCCACCGCAGTCTACTGGGATAATACGTATACTTTTCCCCAATCGTCACGATAGCATAACCGCCGATCACACTGATCAACGCCCAGATATAGTATATAGGCTTCAGGAAACTTCTAAGCGGATAATGAACAAGCGCCATCAAGCCAACTACCACGATGGTAACATTCTTGTAAACCAACTGCCATTCTCCCATCCTGCTGCCAAGCTGCTGGTCCACATAGCACAGAACCACAATGCAGATTGTCCAGAAAATCCTTTTGCCGTATTTATTCATCCGCTTATTCCTTTCTTCCCTGAATCTCATAAACCCTGATCGGCTCCGGCTTCGATACCGGCTGCCTTTCTGCAAGCATAGGTCCCCACACAAGGAGCTCCTTTATCTCATGCAGCCTTTCCTCTGCCACATCACAGACCACAATCTTCGGAACACGGTCCGGATAACGATCCCAATACTCCTTAAGCCTTTCGTCAAAGGTGGGCGTACTGATGGTAGAGAAGTTCGATATGGTCTGACTGCCCAACATATAGTACAGAGAATGTTCTCCCACGTACAAAACAGGGCACTCTTGGACCGCATATTCTGCAAGCAACTCTGCTACATTATTATACACATAACCATCCATATAGCGGCAATATATCCCCTTTGCAGGACCGTAAAGAGCTTTCTGTCGCACAAGCGTCACATCGTCTTTGATGCCTTCTGTAGAACACACCAAAAAACCTTTGGCAAAAAGTGTGGTTCCAAGCAGACAGAGCACGAATCCTTGCAGCAGATATTTTTGCCCCAGGGCTTTTCCATCCTCCCACAAAAAGAGAATGCCACTGACCAAGGCCGGCATCAGGTAGGATCCCGTCACACTGATAGTTGTATTCGTAATGATAAACGCACTGAACCAAACACTCGCACCTGCGATGCTGCCAAGCCAAAACAGAACCTTTCTTCTCTCATCGAAATTTTCTTTTCCTCTGCCGTATCGATACAAAAGAATCCCCGCCAAAAGCAGCAGATAAAAGTAGACCAACGGTTCCTGCAAATACATGCTGTCTCCTAACCAATACACAATCTGCTCGATCAGAGAAAATACCATCGTCAGCAAAAGAAAACTGCGCAAATCGCGAAGCTTTCTGCATATCAAAACAATCATCAATGCCGGAACCACAGCTGCTGCTGCAAATCCAAGCAGATACAGCAATTCCTGACCAACCGCCAGGATGCGCTCCGCAAAAGATACCTGATGAGAACCATCCGTCATCATTTGCTTCAGCCCATATATAAATTCATTCAAAGTCATATTTTTAAGGAAAAATGCAAGATAGCCAAGCCCCAGCACCCCACAGGTTCCCAGAACCGTACAGGCTTCTAACACAAAATCTTTTCGTTTCAGCATCCACATTCCGAAAAGAAATACAGGAATTGCCAGAATAGCGGAAGGATAGGAAAGCACCATGGAAGACAAACTGAGCCCAGCTGCCACTAACCAGATTTTTGCCCCACCTTGATCCGCTTCTTTGTCTGCCGCTTTCTTGGGTACCATATAATACCTCAGGAAACAAGCAAAAGCAAGGGTTGAAAACCACACAAGCATATTAGCAAATTCCGGGGTCTGTATCCATTTGGGCAAAGTATTATAGAAAAAGACGGCAACAACAAAAGCGGCCTCCTCAGAAAAGCCTCTTCTGAGAGTCCGATACAAAAACAGACTGATCAATGCCTGGATCATCGCCCCTGCCAGCCTCAGATAAAGGATCAGGTATTCGGTACCATTCGTAATCTGCACAAAGATACTTGTCAGAAATGCCGTCAAAAATCCCGAAGTCTGATGAGGCTCCCACATTTCCTGAAACATTCTGTCCTCTGTGACGATACGATATGCCATGGTTACTGCATATTCTTCATCGATCCCTAAGCCCAAAATACAGATCTTAATCGTAGCCAGGAGCGACAATATCAATAATATTGCCCTAAATATCCTGTTTTTCATAGTTCTCCTGTTCTTCCGAACACATACCGGCACTGCAAAAGATCACATAATACCACAAAAGAATCACCACCGGCACATTCCGGTAATCCATCATGCCTCCGGCAGACATAGTATACCAAACTGCCTGAGACAATACACATAATGCCAACAAGACAAATCCTGTCTTACGAACAGCTGCACCGCGGGACATGCACACCCGCCTCCAAACGAACAGACTTGCGCTGATCAAAAGCCCTACTCGGAAAAGAACAAGCCCGTAATCCACATACCACCTGGCTAGCTTAGGAGTATCCGTTTTCATCTTTTCATAATTCCACCCTGAATAAGAAAGTCCGCTTCCATCCAACTGGGCTTTCACCTGCCATGGAGCAAACAGATAAGCTTTCAAATCTTCCAAAATCGCCACAACAATCTCCTTGGTACGCACTTCCAAGCAGCTTACAGCCATCTGCCAGTACATTTCATCCGCTTTTTCTTTGCCATAAGTCTTTTCTACCAAAGGTCCAAAAACTGTGGAAACACTGTCAGCACGACTTGATATCTCCGTACACTCCAGCGGGGTAAAGATCTCCTTGATCTCATC
>JAZSFW010000036.1:0-9059 GCA_045532445.1 Acetatifactor sp.
CCTCCCTTTTCCGGTTTGATCCGGAAAAAGAGCATAATTTCAAACTTGGCAATGTGGGAAACAAGATTTTTGTTGAAGTCGGAGGCCAAGCGGTCTTAGGAAGACAATCCAAGCCCACAACTCCTTGGCTCACAGAACGACATGGCTACGATCCGACTTCCTCCCTTTTCCGGTTTGATCCGGAAAAAGAGCATAATTTCAAACTTGGCAATGTGGGAAACAAGATTTTTGTTGTGGTAGACGGAGAGCTGTGTCTGGAGATCACTGATCCGGATCCTTTGGACATCTGGAAGTATGGTAAGATTGGCTTTGAAGCCTTTTCCAGCTGGTGGAAATTCAAGGATTTAAAGGTATATCAGTTAAAGTATGATAAGTTCTATGAGTATTATAATCCTGAATTTTAAAGATTGATAAAGAAGGGGCTGGTGCAAAATAGGTGTGAATCATCTATGGAGCATCAGCACCTTTTTTCTTTCTTGGTATTCGTTTCAAAAAAATAAATTATTGCTTGACACAAGTTATAGAGTGTGTTATAGTAATTACTGTCTTGCAGAGATGGCGGAATTGGCAGACGCGCACGGTTCAGGTCCGTGTGGTAGCAATACCATGAGGGTTCAAGTCCCTTTCTCTGCACTGAAGGAAGCTTCCGATGTGTTCGGAAGCTTTTTAAGTTTTGCTTGAGAAAGAGATGGGATGTTAAAAGGGGAGGATGCGGTTGCTTGAACCGCACACTCCCCTTGTTGAATACTCTTTTTGAGAATGGTTTATTTCTCTTCGGTATCGTTTAATTTTTTCTCTAATTTATCCAGAGCGTTTGATGCGAAATGACGTCCGCCGACACCGAATGCTACAGCAAAGGCAACGCAGAGAGCAGCGATGAGCAGAATGAAAGTCTTCTCAACGATAGCGATAGCGATGCCCAACTGGTTCAGACAGATGAAGGCTACGAATACATAGACTGCAATTTTGGCAATGAGTGCACTTGCTTTCGCTTTCGGGCACTTTTTAACAATAACAGATTCCAGAGTATTTGCAGCGAACATGCCAAGTGCAAAAATGATAATAGCAGCCAGAACAGAAGGAAGATAGCCGATAATGGATGTTCCGATATTGGTTAATACGGGAAGACGTAAGACGTTGATCCCCTGTACGATGAAAATGATCACCAATACATACTTTACAACGTCACTGATGATCTTGGAAAGGGCAATCTTCTTAGAAGCATCGCCGGTGATCTTTTCCAATAAATTGTCGGTACCTACACCTGCCAACAGGTTTTTCAGAAGTGATGCAACTAATTTTGCGATAAAGATTCCTGCTGCAATGATAACGATTGCTGCCAGAATATCAGGAATAATGTAAAAGATAGAAGACACAATCTGATTAGCAGGCTCAGAAATTGCTCTGATATCCAGCTGTTCCAATGCGGAAGTGATTGTGATCAGTACGATCAGGCCATAAATAATGTTGGCAATGATGCTTGAGAAAGAGGTGGTCTCTGTTGCTAAGATGCCGGCTTTCTGCTGAAGCGCATCTACTTTGATCGCTTTCAAAAGAGTAAGCAGCAAATCCTTGATAATGTTGGCGATAAATAAACCAACTGCAACAATGACAAATGCAGCAACCAGCTTAGGAATAAAGTTCAGGAAAGAATGAACCATGCTGGTGATAGGGGAAGACACACTGTGCATATTCAGTTTGTCTAATACAGCGGGCAGGAACAGTAAGAATACTACAAAGTATACTAATTTGCCCATAAATTCAACTGCTGCGTTGGTTGCGGTATCCTTCACGCCTATTTTGGAGAGAAGAGCTTCTGCCTTAATTGCCTTTAACAGCTTAGTAGTCAATTTCTTTGCGTATTTGGCAGCAAAGAAGGCTACTAACAACAGAAGAATGGCAACTACAATGTCAGGAATCCCTGAGATGAGTGAATAAAAAAATTGTCCCATATGTAAAACCTCCTTAGAATGTGTTGATAAAAATATATTAGCACATTATTAGAAAAAAAGCCATCTTTTTTGTTATTGTATTTACAATTATATGGCATTTAACTTGTGGCAATTTGTCGATGAAGAAAAAAGAGGAATTCTGTAATTTTTGCAGAATAATATAAATAAGAGTGTTGAGTGGGTTCCAATGCAGTTAGCAGGAGGTCCGTATGACGATTAGGGAAAAATTGGAATTAAGAGAAAAAGAAATTTTAAGCATCTATGCAACGTTCAGCATGGAGTCAAAAGGCCGGCTGAAACCGGAGGAGCAGGATGATATCCGTCCGGTCTTTCAGCGGGACAGAGACAGGATCATTCACTGTAAGGCGTTCCGAAGACTGAAGGATAAGACGCAGGTATTTTTGACGCCGGAGGGAGATCATTATCGCACCAGGTTAACCCATACCCTTGAGGTATCTCAGAATGCAAGAACCATTGCGAAGGCGCTGAAATTAAATGAAGAGTTGGTAGAGGCCATTGCGCTGGGCCACGATCTGGGACATACTCCCTTTGGGCATGCGGGAGAGAGGGCGTTAAACCGTGTCTGTCCTTATGGTTTTGAGCATAGCGCGCAGAGTGTGCGGACGGTAGATAAATTGGAGAAGAACGGAGAGGGGCTGAACCTGACATATGAAGTACGGGATGGAATCCTGAATCATCAGACCATAGGAATTCCCCATTCCTTAGAAGGAAAGATTGTACGTTTTTCGGACAAAATAGCCTATATTCATCATGATATGGATGATGCTGTGCGCGGCGGTATCCTGAAGGAAAGTGATGTGCCGGGGGAGATCAGAGAGGTCCTTGGCAGCACACCTAATGAGAGACTTAGTTGTTTTATTCATGATATCATTGTTTCCAGCATGGACCAAAATGATATTCTGATGTCGGATACGGTGGCGGCAGCCATGAAAAAGCTTCGCCAGTTTATGTTTGAGAGAGTGTATCAGAATCCGGAGGCAAAGAGCGAGGAAGGAAAGGCAGAGGTGTTGATGGAGACCCTTTACCACCATTATCTGAAACATCTGGATGATCTGCCGGAGGAGTTTTTGAAGCTTGTTTCGGAAGGAGAGCCCAGAGAAAGAGTGGTATGTGATTACGTGGGGGCTATGAGTGACCGGTTTGCAATCGCGAAATATGAAGAAATCTATATACCGAAATCATGGCCGTGCTAACGACGAAAAGAGTCCAGAAAGGATTGTAGGAAATGTTTTATCCGGAAGAACTAATAGAAGAAGTCAGGATGAAAAATGATATAGTAGATGTAATCTCCGGATATGTGAGACTGACAAAGAAAGGGAATAATCATTGGGGATTGTGTCCTTTTCACAATGAGAAGTCACCGTCTTTTGCGGTGTCGGAGAGTAAGCAGATGTATCACTGTTTCGGTTGCGGCGTCAGCGGCAACGTGTACACTTTTGTCATGGGGTATGAAAATTATACCTTCCCGGAGGCAGTGAAGATGTTGGCTGATCGGGCGGGTGTAAAATTGCCGGAACTTGAGTATACGGAGGAGATGCGCCGAAAGGAGAATAAACGGGCCAGATTATTGGAGGTCAATAAAGAGGCAGCCAAATTCTTCTATTATCAGTTGAGAACACCCCATGGAGAGAGCGGACTTACGTATCTAAGAAAACGCCAGCTGTCCGAGGAGACCATAAAGAAGTTCGGACTGGGGTATGCAGGGAAAAACGGTGCCTATCTGGTGCAGTATCTTAGACAGAAGGGTTTTGAGGACGAGCTGATCAAAGAAGCAGGGCTTGCCAGTTTCTCGGAGACCAGAGGACTTGTGAGTCAGTTTTGGAACCGGGTCATGTATCCGATTCAGGATGTAAATCATCGGGTCATTGGATTTGGCGGCAGAGTGATGGGGGAGGGAGAACCTAAATACCTGAATTCACCGGAAACGCCGATCTTTGATAAAAGAAGGAACCTGTATGGGCTGAACTTTGCGCGGACTGCCCGCAGCGGCAATCTGATCCTCTGTGAAGGATATATGGATGTGATCGCTATGCATCAGGCTGGCTTTACCCAGGCAGTGGCCAGTCTGGGAACAGCCTTCACCTCAGAGCAGGCAAGCCTTCTGCACAGGTATACAGAGAATGTGCTCTTAGCTTATGACAGCGATGGGGCCGGTGTGAAGGCCGCGCTTCGCAGTATCGGTATTCTGAGAGAAGCCGGATTGTCTGCAAAGGTTATTAATATGCAGCCTTATAAGGATCCGGATGAATTCATGAAAAATCTGGGTAGAGAAGCTTTTCAGGAGAGGATTGATCAGGCGGAAAACAGTTTTTTCTTTGAAATTCGGATTCTGGAAAGGGATTATGATCTGAAGGACCCGGAGTCAAAGACCTTGTTTTACAGGGAGATTGCCAAAAAACTCTGTGGCTTTTCAGAAGAAGTGGAGCGGGAAAATTATCTTCAGGCTATAGCGGACAAGTATCTGATTGGCTTTGACAATCTGCGCAAGTTGGTAAATGCCCATGCTGCCAAGACTGGTCTGGCGCGTGTACCGGAACGACCCCGTTCCGGATTAGCGCAGAAGAATTCCCCTCAGGAAAACAGTA
This sequence comes from Acetatifactor sp., assembly GCA_045532445.1. GTDB lineage: Bacteria > Bacillota > Clostridia > Lachnospirales > Lachnospiraceae > Acetatifactor. The sequence continues at coordinate 4,559 of JAZSFW010000036.1, forward strand.
AGAAGTCACAGCGGCTGTTACTCACATGGCTTACGGACGAGCCTCAGATCTATGGAAAAATCAAACGATATATCTCCCCGGAGGATTTTACGGAGGATTTATATAAGCAGGTTGCCACGAGACTTTTTGCAGATATGGAGAAGGGGAGCTTTAATCCTGCAGGGATCATCAGCATGTTTTCTGATGAAGAGGAACAAAGGGAAGCAGCCTCCCTGTTTCATACGAGCTTACCCAAGCTGGAAACCAAACAGGAGCAGGAGAAAGCGTTTCGGGATATTGTGCTTGCAGTAAAACGCAGCAGCTTCGAATATTATACTTCCAAGCTGGGAACAGATGTGAATGCGCTAAAGCAGGTGATAGAGGGCAAGAAAGCGTTGGAAGAACTGGCAAAAACGCATATTTCATTAGATTAAGGTTACAATGATACAATAGGAAGGATGGAACCACGAAAATGGATGAAAACACACAGGCAAAATTTGAGAAAAAAATAAAAGAGCTTCTTATCATGGCCAAAAAGAAGAAGAACGTATTGGAATATCAGGAGATCAGTGATTTCTTTTCCGATATGCCTTTGGAAGAAGAGCAATTGGAGCGCGTACTGGATGCGCTGGAGCGCAGCAATGTGGATGTGCTGCGTATTTCGGAGATGGAGGATCTTGATGATGAACCGCTGATCCTGTCTGATGAGGATGTGGACGTGGAGAATCTGGATCTGACCATTCCGGACGGTATCAGTATCGAGGATCCGGTCAGAATGTATCTGAAAGAGATTGGTAAGGTCCCCCTTCTTAGTGCAGAGGAAGAGATCGAATTGGCTAAGAAGATGGAAGTGGGTGATCCGGATGCCAAGAAGAGGCTGGCGGAGGCGAATTTACGTCTGGTAGTCAGCATTGCCAAGCGCTATGTAGGCCGTGGAATGCTGTTTCTTGATCTGATTCAGGAAGGTAACCTGGGTCTTATTAAGGCTGTAGAAAAGTTTGATTACCGCAAAGGATATAAATTCTCTACTTATGCTACCTGGTGGATCCGTCAGGCCATTACCAGAGCGATCGCAGATCAGGCCAGAACCATCCGTATTCCTGTTCATATGGTAGAAACTATCAATAAGCTGATCCGTGTCAGCCGTCAGCTGTTGCAGGAGCTTGGAAGAGAACCGTCTCCGGAAGAGATTTCCGAAGAGATGAATATGCCTGTGGACCGTGTGCGTGAGATTTTGAAGATCAGTCAGGAGCCTGTGTCCTTAGAGACTCCCATCGGAGAGGAAGAGGACAGCCACTTAGGTGACTTTATTCAGGACGATAATGTGCCCATACCGGCAGATGCAGCAGCATTTACTTTGTTAAAAGAACAGCTGGTGGAGGTACTTGGCACTTTGACAGAGAGAGAACAGAAGGTGCTTCGCCTGCGTTTTGGTCTGGATGATGGACGAGCTCGCACTCTGGAAGAAGTGGGTAAAGAATTTAACGTAACCCGTGAGCGTATCCGTCAGATTGAGGCCAAAGCACTTAGAAAACTGCGTCATCCCAGCCGAAGCCGTAAGCTGAAGGATTATCTGGATTAAGCTATGAAAAGGGAAGTAGAACTTTCGACCAGAATGCAGGCCCTTGCTGATCTGGTTACACCGGGCAGCGTGGTTTGTGATGTGGGGTGTGATCATGGCTTTTTGTCCATTTATCTGGTGCAAAAGGGCATCAGTCCCAAAGTAATTGCCATGGACATTCGAAAAGGTCCGCTGTCCAGATGTGCGGAGCATGTGGCGCAGTATGGGCTGGAGCAGTACATAACTATGCGCCTGTCTGACGGCTTGCACGGCCTTTCATCCGGAGAGGCGGATGCAGTGGTATGTGCCGGTATGGGCGGCAGATTGATGCAGAAGATTTTGACAGAAGGAAAAGAAAAGGCTGCATGTTTAAAGGAACTGATCCTCCAGCCTCAGTCAGAGCTGAAGTCTTTCAGAGAATTCTTACGCAAGCAGGGATATCGCATTGTAGAAGAGAATATGATTGAGGAAGAAGGGAAATTTTATCCCATGATGAAGGTGGTGCCCCAAAGGCTCCTGCAAGAAGGCGATTCTTTTGGGTCGCAGGATGATGCGGACAATTCCCACACTTCCGTGTGGGACCGATTTGGCAAGAGGTTACTGGTTTCTGCCAATCCGGTTTTGTATCGCTTTTTAAAGCAAAGGCAGGAGCAGCTTCTGTTAATCAGAGATAATATCATGGCTACATCCCAGAATAGTGCAGCTGAGCGCTTGACAGAGATCAACGAAGAGCTTGCTGATATCGAAAGTGCATTTTTGTATTATGAGACAGAAAATAAAAAATAAGGCAGGTATCAATGGCAGGAAGGAAGGGAAGACGCATGATTACGGTAACGATAAACGGTGAAAAGAAACAATATCCGCAAGGTACGACTTATGAAACCATAGCAAATGAATATCAGGAGCAGTATCAGGGAATGATCGCTTTGGTGTCTGTGAATGGAAAGATCCGGGAGCTGTTCAAACGACTGGACCGTGATTGTGAGCTTTCTTTTTTTACCCTGAGAGATGATGTGGGGCACAAGACCTATGTGCGGTCCGCCACCATGCTTTTCTTAAAGGCTGTGCAGGAGGTCTTTGGCAATGAGAAGGCACAGAATTGCAGGGTGCAATTTACCATTGGACACGGGTATTTTATAAGACCTAAAGATGCCTCCCTTTCTACCAAAGAAAATGCAGAGAAGATCTTGGAGAAAATGAGAGAGCTTGTAAGCCGCTGTGTTCCTTATCTGAAAAAGTCCTATCCCTTAGATGAGGCCATGGAGCTGTTTTCCAGTCAAGGAATGACAGGCAAAGAGAAGCTCTTTCGCTATCGAAGAGGATCCTTTGTAAATATCTACGAGATGGAAGGGTACTTTGATTACTATTACGGTTATATGTTACCTCATGCGGGCTATGTGAAATGGTTTGATCTGGTGCCTTATGAGGACGGTTTTATGTTGCTTCTTCCCACAAAGAAGGAACCGGATGTTGTGGCAAAGATGAAAGAGCAGAAAAAATTGTTTGCCACACTGGTGGAATCTGAAAGTTGGGGACAGAAGGTGGGAATTGAAACTATAGGGGATCTGAATGATCAGATATGCAGTGGTTCCATCAGCGATATGATACTGATACAGGAAGCGAAACAGGAGCGCAAGATTGGTGAGATCGCAAAAGACATTGCCGCAAGAGGAAACGTGAAATTTATTATGATCGCAGGTCCTTCCTCCTCAGGCAAGACCAGTTTTTCCCACAGGTTATCCATTCAGCTGCGCGCACTGGGGTTTGTACCTCATCCCATTGCGCTGGATGACTATTTTGTAAACAGAGAACTGACGCCCAGAGACGAAAATGGTGAATATAATTTTGAGTGTCTGGAGGCCATTGATATTAAGCAGTTTAATGAAGATATGGGTAAGCTTCTTGCCGGAGAGGCTGTACAGCTGCCCACCTTTAATTTCAAAACCGGAAAAAGGGAATATAGCGGTAAACTGAAAAAACTTGGCCCGGAAGATATTTTGGTCATTGAGGGTATCCATGGTTTGAATCCTAAGACATCTTATTGTCTGCCGGATGAAAGCAAATACAAAATCTACATCAGCGCTTTGACAAATATTAATATTGATGAACATAACCGCATTCCCACCACAGACGGCAGACTTCTTCGCCGTATGATCCGGGATGCCAGGACACGTGGGACTGATGTGCGCAGGACCATTGAAATGTGGCCTTCTGTCCGCCGGGGAGAAGAGGAAAATATCTTCCCTTACCAGGAAGAGGCAGACGCCATGTTTAATTCGGTGCTGATTTACGAGCTGGCAGTCCTGAAGCAATATGCGGAGCCGCTTTTGTTCCGTATTAAAAAGGGTCAGCCGGAGTATTATGAGGCGAAGCGTCTTTTGAAATTCCTGGAATATTTTCTGGGTGTCGGCAGTGAAAATCTGCCCAACAACTCTATTTGCAGAGAATTTGTGGGTGGCAGCTGTTTTCATGCATAAAAAATAAAAAAGCCCTGGTATCAGCATAATAGCTTTTGCCGGGACTTTGTATGTAAGCAGAAACATAAGCCGGGTTATGTCGAGAATAATCATCTATCTAGAACGGCTGTTACCAGACGTTTCAAGCGACCCACCTGAAAACAGGCCGGGCAAGCCTATAGTTTTCGTTTTGGTCTTGCTTCGGATGGGGTTTACATGGCTCCGCCTGTTACCAGACGGACGGTAGTCTCTTAAGCTGCCTTTCCACCCTTACCAGATGATTCTGCGAGCAAAATCATCGGCGGTATATTTCTGTTGCACTGGCCTTGGAGTCACCTCCACCGGACGTTATCCGGCATCCTGCCCTGTGAAGCCCGGACTTTCCTCACCTGCGACCTTGCGGTACCTGCAGCCGCGATCATCCGTTCTGCTCAAAAATATTTAATTAGTGTATGAACATCGCATCTCCAAAGCTGAAGAAACGATACTTCTCCTGCACTGCCTT
>JAZSFW010000314.1:0-10526 GCA_045532445.1 Acetatifactor sp.
CTTATGCCCTTGTATTTGTTGATCACAGTATATTATCCACTACTCTCAGACAGGCTTGGACTGTTGTCCACACAGCATCCACCGGGACCTACCATTATTTTTTACGTGATCGCAGTAGAGCTTTTGTTGGATCTGTTTAAATACTCAACCTCTCTAAACTCCGGGCGTTTTTCCGGGTCACTGGCCATTGTGGGCGGCTTAATCATCGGAGATATTGCTGTAGATCTGCACTGGGCTTCCGTAGAAATTCTTTTTTACGCAGCAATCACTCTGTTAACAAATATGTCTCTTCCCAGCATTGATTTTGCTGACGGTCTCAGAGTATACCGGATGCTTTTAGTGGTCAGCACTGCCATCGGCGGGCTTTTGGGGTTTGTAATCGGTCTGGCACTGATCTTTCTCTCCGTGATCACCACTCCTACCTTCGGTCATAAGAGTTATTTCTGGCCATTGGTGCCATTCAACTGGAAAGCTTTGAAAACGCTGCTGTTTCGCCAGCCCACTTTCAAGGCACAGCCCACCAAAGTATGGCCGCATTAAACCTTACCTCATGAAATCTTAGCCAAAAAACATTGGAGGGGGCGCCTTATTTCAGCGCCGCCTCTAATCTTTCTATCACAATCTTTAACGCCTGTATTCTGGCATACTTTTTATCTACCGAGGGTAGGATGTGCCAGGGTGCATATGTGGTACTGGTCTTTAGAAGCATTTCATTTACCGCCTCTTCATAAGCATCCCACTTTTCCCTGTTTCTCCAATCTTCCTCTGTAATCTTCCACTGTTTTTCCGGTGTATTTTGTCTGTCTGTAAAACGTTCCAGTTGTGTGTCTTTGTCAATCTGCACCCAAAATTTCAGGATCACCGCACCCCATTTTGTAAGTTCCTTTTCAAATTCATTGATCTCCAGATAGGCCCGTTTCCAGTCAATTACGCTGCAAAATCCCTCCACACGCTCTACCAGAACCCGTCCGTACCAGCTTCTGTCAAAGACAGCAATTCGCCCCGGTCTGGGAAGCTTGGTCCAAAAACGCCACAGATAATGTCTGGCTTTTTCATGTGGTCGGGGACTTGCGATGGTGTGTACCTCAAATGTTCCGGGATCCAGTGCTTCTATGATCCGCTTGATATTACCACTCTTACCGGCAGCATCCCAGCCCTCATATACAAGGATTACCGGAATCTTCTTCTGTGACAGCTGCCTTTGCAGGGTGCTTAGCTGCCCCTGAAGATCATTCAGCTGCGCCTGATAGTCCTCCACCTCTATGGTCTCCTCCAGCGAAACTTCAGAGAGCTTAGGCATCTTAATCAGGGGGAACCTCTTTTGCAAAAAGGGCATAGAGGGCTTTTCATTCTGTAGCGCAACCTCAATACCGTCACACAGTAATTCCAGTACTTTAAGCTTCGCCCACTTTTTATCCTCCGCATCTACCAGATACCAGAAAGACCCAGGCATATGGGTATCACGCAGGTACTTATCATATACCTTTTCCCATTTATCATAATGCTTATTCTGCCAAATTGCCTGTTTCCTTTCGCTCTTGTGGACACCCTTTTGATCTGCAGAATCTTTTAGTCTCTTCTTTTGCCCTCTCTGAGAGATATGCAAAAAAAACTTAAGCACCAAATACCCATTATCTGTCAGCTGCCGTTCAAAACAGCGGATGCTTTCCATCCGTTGAAAGAAATCCTCTTTTGAAAGCATACCCCGAGCCCGCAGTCCACACACCTCTTCAGCCCAGCCATGATCAAGAAACAGGATGGTTCCCTCCTCCGGAACTTGTTTCCAATATGGATACAGGAAAGGTTCCCATTTATCCTTCTCAGAAACCATAGATAAAGAAGAAACCTTAAAAAACCCGGGATCCAAACTTTGGACCATGCCGCTGATCACACTATCCCGCCCTGATGCAGCCCACCCTTCTACCAAAACAATGATAGGCAGCTTATGTTCTTTTATTTTTGCTTGCTGCAGCTTCAGCTTTTCACGAGCCATAGCAAGCCTTTCCTTTCGTTCCTGCGACTGTGGTCTTTCTTCCGGCACCCACTTTTTGATCATATCAGTCTCCTTCCATACAAAAGATCGTTTCCCTACAGCTTATAACATTTTTTCCAAAATCAATCTCTCCTATACTATCTTGAGACTCATCCATATCATCTTTTTACTGTTTCTATAATCAAAGGCACGATAAATCAATATGCTTTTCCATGTCTAAAATGCTATTGTTTCCCTGTTTTCTTTGTTATATGATGCAGATAATAACAAATTTTACCATATAATTTTTATTTTTGTCATAATCATACCTATTATTAAAAAACATTACAGACAAAAGCGCAAAGGTGATCATATGAATTATTTGAATATTTTTCAGGGAACAAGCGAAGACGTCACCTGTACCCACAGATCAGGGTATACCGGTGCCGCGACACCTTATCACAAGCACGACAATTATGAGATCTATCTGCTGCTCAATGGAGAAGTAAACTTTTATCTGGAACAATACGGCTATCGCATGAAAAAAGGGTCTCTTTTATTTATCCGCCCGGATGTCTTCCATCGACTGGAATATTTAAACCCCGTTGACTACGAGAGAGTCAACATTCACATTAAGACTCCCTATTTCCGGTCACTAAACACCTCCAGGACCGACCTTTCTGATGTACTGAAAAGGCGCGGCAATGCCTCTCACGTATCCTTTCATCTTTCCCAGTCACAGGTCGATGAAATTCTTGCAAAAAGCCGTGAGTTAGAACGTTCTTTGCATTGGGAGCATTTTGGTGATGATATTCTTTCGGAATGTTTGCTGAAAGAGATTCTTTTGATCCTGAACAAACTGCCGCAGACAAAGAAGGTTATGAAAGAGCCTGAAATCTACATGCCTCGCCTTGTAACCGACATCATCACCTACATCCACGAACACCTGACAGAAGACCTGTCTATTAATACACTGGCCCAAACTTTCCACCGCAACGGCCAGTATATGAGCAGGCGCTTCCGGGATTGCATGGGAATCCCCCTTCAACAGTATATCCTACACAAACGTGTAGACCTTGCCAGAAAATATCTTGAAGAAGGCTATCCCTTAACAAACGCATGCACAAACAGCGGTTTCCACGACTACGCCAATTTCTGCAAACTATTTACAAAATATGTGGGAATGGCACCAAAACAATACCAACTAACATCAATTACTAAAAGCAGCGACGAACGTCGCTAAGAGAAGCCAATGGGCGCGCAGCCGCCCGAGGCGACCCGTCACAGGGGAGATAGCAGGGAGATTTTGACATCTGAAAAGCTGTTAGTGTTACTTAGAGCCGACGGATGACCGGAATGGAAGTGTTAAAGCACAAAATGGCAACATGTTTGAGCGCGCGAAGCGCGTGAGTTTTGCCATTTTGTGCTTTGCCTTTAACTTTCATTCCGGCCATCCGCTGACTCTTAGTAACACTTACAGTTTTTCAACTGCAAAATCCCCCTGCTATCTCCCCTGTGACAGGTCGCCTCGGGCGGCTGCGCGCCCATTGGCTTCTCTTCTGTTTGTTCCCGCTTCTCCAGGGCTTACAGATGCCTAATAAAGTTTTGTGTACTGATAGTCGGGATCTATTCCTAATTTTTTTAGGGCGGCTTCTTTGTTATGCTGGATCTGTTGGTCCAGGGTGTCAAAATAGTTGTTTCCCTGTGTGTCAATGTCTACGATGAAGGGACCCAGATCGTTTAGGTGGAAGAACCAGGCAGCTTCGATCCGACCCAGTTCGTCGTAAAGGTAGACGTCTTCTATCTGGATGGAATCAATCCATTGGTTGGGGCTAACGGATTGAGGGGAGACATGGACGCACTTCTTTTCTTTCATCATGGCGGCAGTTTCCGGACCCATAGTGGTTTTGCCTACGATCATGCGTAAGTTCCACTGGTCTACGCTTTTGCCTCCCCATTTTTCAAAGCGGATGCTGGAGGTGGGCATGAAGGGGACTAGGCGCCATTTGCCGTTTTCTTTGACTACCACGGGACCGTTGTGGATCAGGATGTTGCGGTCAGTAGTGGTGAAAGGGAGAGTGTGATTCTCATCAAAAATATATTTTTGGAGTCTGGAGCGACAGGTGAAGGCTTTGCCGCTGATGTAGACGATGTCACCGATAGTAAGTTTGGTTACATCAGCTTCCGTCAAGGGTGCTTGTAAATGATATACTGCCATATTTTCCTCCTTTCTTAACGACCGTTGAACCAATTGGGACTGGCCATTACCGTCACGGTGTTGTCTGCGGTGATCTTTGTGGTGGCACGACGGGCTACCATGCAGTTGCTGCTGGTAGCTACAGCAATGCCGGCGATATGAGTGTAGGCATACTCTATGTTGACTGCCAGAACGGAGGTATCACCGCCGGCACCCATGATGCCAATGCCCAGACTGTTTAGGGCCTCATACAGGTCTTCTTCCATCTTGGCGAAGATAGGATCCGGATGTTTCGATCCTACGGTTCGCAGGCAGGCAGCCTCTTTGGCCAGATTGGCAGCCACGTTGGCAGTTCCTCCGATACCGATACCCAGCACGGAAGGCGGGCAGATGGCACCGGCACGGGTGGATGCGATGAAGCTGTCAATAATAAACTTCTCGATTCCCTGGATGCCGTCCGCAAAAGCCACGATCCGGTGTCTGGTGCCGCCAAAGCATTCAGATCCGCCGCCTTTGGCTACGTAGGTCATTTCAATATCGTTTCCCTCCACAAATTGGTAGGTAAAGTCAGGGATGTTCATACCGATATTATTGCCGGGGTCATGGCCGGTAATGGGGTGCTTCATGGTAGCGCGCAGATATCCCAGTTCGGTCGCTTTGGCCACTGCGCGGCGGGCAGCATTTTCCAGCTCCATAAAGCCTCCCTCTAACTCGCAGTTGTTTCCTACTTTAAAATAAAAGATAGGCCAACCGGTGTCTACGCACAAAAGATTATCTCTCTCCTTTGACATCTCCATGCTCTGTAAGGTGGCTTCCAGACTGCGCTTGGCAGAAGGGTTGCTTTCCCGTTTGATGGCTTTGCAAAAGGCTTCTTTCACATCATCGGAGATGACTGTGGCGCCTTTGCGCACAGTCTCAAACAGGGCTTTTTCGTAAATTTCTGTTCTGATCATTTTTGCTCCTCTTATCTTGTATTTGCTTTCTTCATTTGTTCCGCGCTGATACCCTTCATGTTGTCCAACACAAACTGCACACATACTGCCGAACCAATGGGCAGGGCATCTTCATCGATCATAAAATCATTGTTATGAGGCAAGGTGGTACAGCCCTTCTCTTCATTTCTGGTACCCAGACGGATGAACACACCCGGCTTCTTCGTCAGATAGTGGGAGAAATCTTCAGAGCTTAATTTAATGGGCATGTGGGCAATTTTCTCCTCCCCTACCAGCTTCTTAGCACAATCAAGTACCAGATCGGATACATAAGGATTGTTGTATACTACCTGGGTCTTAAGATGCGAGGTCACCTGGGCTTTAGCTCCAATTCCTTCGGCTGCTGCATTGGCAATCTCCTCTATTCTTTTGATGAGATAAGCATCCAGCTCCATGTCAAAGGTCCTGATGGTACCGAGCATCATGGCATGGTCTGCCACGATATTCTGGCTGGTTCCTGCCTGCAGTTTGCCGATAGAGCACACATACTGGCTAAAGGGATTGATCTCACGGCTCAGCATAAATTGAATATCGCTGTAGGTACGCACCGCTGCCGCTAAAGCATCTTTTCCTGTCTGGGGAAGGGTTGCATGGGCACTTCTGCCGTGGATATCGATCTGAAAGGTCCGGCTGGAGGCCATGGAATTGCCTTTGCATACACCTACGCAGCCGCTTTCCAGCCAGTTTTCCACATGTACCCCTATGATCACGTCGATATCATCCATAACACCGTCCTGCACCATATAAGACGCACCGCTTTCAAAGCCTTCTTCACTTGGCTGAAATAATAATTTCACCCGGCAGTTTATCTGCTCTTTCATGGCGTTTAGCGCCTTGGCGGTACCAAGGAGCATGGCAGTGTGGGCATCGTGACCACAGGCATGCATCTTCCCATCAGTCTGCGAACGGTAAGGGATGTCATTTTTCTCCTGAATCAGCAGGGCATCCATATCGGCTCTGATACCGATGGTAAAATGAGACTTCTCGGGGTTGATGGTGGCTACCACACTACTTTTGCCGTACTTTTCGGTATAAGGGATGCCCATTTTATCCAGTTCTCTTTTTACCAATGCAATGGTTCTGGGCAGGTCGAAGCCCACTTCGGGATACTGATGAAGCTCCCGGCGCAGGGCTATGATATAATCTTTGTCTATATTCTGCATATTGTCACCTCTTTTTTAGAGTTCCAGGTTTGCCAGCGGCATATGTTGCTGGCAACCGTAGATATCGTTGTCAGCCAGACTTCCACTGATATTTTTTCTGGGGAAAGTGATCTTAATGGAGTTCACCACTTCATAAGAAATAATATCAATCTTATCCTCTTCCACATCATACGCCTGTGCCACCTGAGTCTTTGTCAGGGCTCCCAACACATATTGCATAGATTCTCTGTCCTGAAAGATCAGGTCAAAAGTAATAAATAAGGGGCCTGCGTTCTTGCTTCTTAAAATTTTGGTATAGTCAATCAGTTTCTTCATGCGCCCACCTCCTCAATGGTAATCTTGCTAGTCTCTAAGAGAGAATCCACTTTTGCCAGGCAGAATACGGAGAATTCATACACTGCTCCCACATGGATATCTGACGGGGAGAAGGGGAAGGCCAGATTGCCTGCACTGGATTTTCTGCCCTCATAGTCGCAGTGTAGCATACGGCTCCTTGCAAGGGCACAGACGGTATCCGCAATGGCCTGCGTCTGTCCTACGATGTCCATAATAATGCCCAGACTGGACTCCTTACCGCCACTCATCTTAAAGTGAATGCTGTAACTGTTCTCCGGCAGTGTATTTCTGGTGTTTTCTTTCACGAAATTTGTCACCACGTCTATAATCTCGTCCATCTTTTCAATGGTCAGGGGATCATAAACGGTAGCAGGGCAAATGGTTCGGTAACCGGAGCATTTCACGCCTTCCAGCTTCAGTGTCTTTTCCTCCGCCTCGTGGAAAACAGAACCTGTCACGCGGACGGTGCGCTCATCTACCTGCATAAACTTGGAACTCGTCAGGTCGCACACGCCGTCCGGCTCGAAGATCAGATAAGGATTGGACTGCTCATACAAAGTATGGGCTGCCACCCGATCCACGGTACAGCGGCGCATGGGGTTAGCCGGACGAAGTTCAAAATAATCCTCGTACATATAGCCCTGCATCACATCTGCTGCCGCCACCGGCTCAGAGCACATGCTGCCACACTCCATAATCTTGGCCATGTGGAAAGCAAGCCCCGGATCATACCCACGATAAATGCAAGGAGCCGCATAAATGGCTGTATCACAGGCACGGCCGCATAGGATCACATCCACCTTTTCCTCCAGAAGCTTTATGATGGGTGCGATGCCGATCTGGCTGACGATGCGGGTGCTTTTACTGATTTCTTCCCGGTCGGCCGGCATCTGCTCACTCATATTCTTAAGCTTACCGGCATCCAATTTTTCCAGCACATACTCATTGGTCACATCGCTATGTACGATACCCATGGTAAACGTAAGTCCCTGCTCCTTAGCCACCTCAAGAATGATCTCCTTCAGCCATGCCACATGAACACTGCTGCCTGCCCCGCCGGCAGTGCCGATGATAAAGGGCGCTTTCTGCTCCAGCACTTTGGGAAGCGCCAGTGCCAGGTCACGCTTCACCGCGCCTCTGTCTGTAAAAGATTGACCGCTGCCCAGATAATAAGGGCCGGGGTCTGTGGAACCGGCGTCCACACCTACAAAATCTACTTTTTCCGCAAAGGCCTCTTCCAGAGCAATCTCACTGTATCCGTATCCCAAGAGACCGTTTAATGCTACAATTTTCATCTTCAACCTCCAACTGTTTGTTTTACTGCTTTTTCTACATTGTAACATGATAAACGCCCAAGCCATTGCATTTTGTAATTATATTATTGCAAATCTTCTATTTTTAGTGTAGACTATTTTTAATGCAAACTGCATTGAAATTTTTCACCCTGCACTACAAAGGATTTCACTCATGGACATTAAAAAATTTGTTTTATCATACTACAAAAACGCCGCAGACGGCATGCACATTCAGCGTGTGGAGAAAAAGGCCATCGAAGCCACCAAACCCCACACCCATATTTATTTTCAGATTTACTACGTGGCCAAAGGAAACCTGACCCACCATTTAGGCGATACCTCCTCCCACCTATCCAGAGGAGATATGTTTATTGTTCCGCCGGGAATCACGCATTATATCGAAAGAGATCCGGAGACTGTTTTCTACTCTTTTTCTTTCATGCCTGATATCTTCGGCATGGCAAATGACAGCAATCGACTGGCACAAAATTTCCTCCACGCCCTGGAAAACGGTGACTATAAAGCTATCCGCCCCAAAATCACCGTCCCAGTGGACGAAACATTATATGTGGAAAATATCATGGAACGGTTACTAAAGGAATTTACCCTGAAGCCTTTGGGATACGGCGAAGTGATGCGCTCTTACGCGATTCTGCTGATCACTTTGTTTGCAAGAAATTATATACAGACGCTGCCGGATATGACACCCGGCTTTGAAAACAACAGGCAGTCCATTCTGCACTGTATCCAATATATCAATCATAATTTTACGGAAGAACTATCGCTGGATGAAGTTGCCAGATACTCGGCTATGTCAAAAAGCTGCTTTTGCAAACTTTTCATGGAAATGACCGGGCACTCTTTTCACCAATATGTGAACAGTTGCCGGATCAGACAGGCTACGGAGTATATCAGGAAAGGGTATCAGATCACGGGGATTTATGGGCTCTGCGGATACAATGATTTCAGTACTTTTTATCGGAATTTTAAGAAAATTATGGGGGTGTCGCCGAAGGAGTATGGACTGAGTATGAAATCCACCTAAAGCATTGACAAACTATCGCTGTGACGATATAATAAAACCAGACGGAAACTATCGTTGTGTCGATATATAAGGAGGGAGTTTTATGTCAAACAAAATAACCGTATACCATGGTTCGCCCAGGATTATTGAAAAGCCTGTTTTCGGGGTTGGAAATCCAAAGAATGATTATGGATTGGGCTTTTATTGCACCGAGAGCATAGAACTGGCAAAAGAGTGGGCATGTTCGGTTGAAACAGATGGCTTTGCAAATCAATACACTCTTGATTTAACAGAGCTCTCCGTGTTATCCCTCACCGGCGGAGACTATCATATCTTGAATTGGCTGTTTGTTTTACTTGAAAACCGCAAGTTCAGAATCGGGGGGGAAGTTGCAAAACAGGCCAAAGAGTATATATTTGAAAATTTTGCAATAGACTATAAGAATTATGACATTATCAAGGGCTATCGAGCTGATGACTCCTATTTTTCTTTTGCGAATGCCTTTCTGAATAATACGATTTCCGTGGCACAGTTGGAAAGAGCGATGGTTCTGGGTAAACTTGGTGAGCAGATTGTACTCTTGACCGAAAGAGCATTTGATTCGATTGCCTTTACGGATTCGTTCTCTGCGCCGAAGGAAATCTATTTTCCCAAAAAGATTGCCCGCGACACAGCGGCAAGAGGAGATTTTCAAAAAGAAAAAGGAAGAGGCTCTTTACTCACTGAAAAATATATTCTGGATATTATAAGAGAAGGGTGGAAGAACGATGATGAGCGCTTACAGCGAGTTATACTTGGATGATGCAATGAATAATCTTGGCGACATGGTGGAGTTTGCCGTTTGTGATCTTGGATTTGATCCGGACGAGTTTTTTGGATGGTTTATTTCATCCGGCATAGCATCTAAGTTTGAGAAAGGAAATCCAAAGTATATTACCGGAATGTCCGGCTTTGAACTGGCTGAAGCTGTTCTTGCCGAAACCAATGTGTCTTACGAAAAACGTGAACCTTCCTATTTCGAGTTCAAAGGACGAGAGTATTGGGCCGGTTGGATCCTTGCTTATTACCAATGGGAATCTGCCAAACGATTTGCGGACATCGTAAACGATGGTCTTACATTGTCTACAGTGTTTTCTATGTACATCCTTCATGAAGCGGATGAAAGTAAATTTGTAGACACTGCCAACGAAATCATTGCAAGAAACAAGAAAAACAGAAAAAGTAAGCTTTCTGAAATCAGAAAGGCACGTGGATTTACGCAACAGCAGTTGAGCGAAGCATCCGGTGTTACCCTTCGTATGATACAGCTCTACGAACAAAAGCAAAATGATATCAGCAAAGCACAGGTAACTGTGGTAATCAATCTTGCCAAGGCACTCGGTTGCGAAGTAGAGGATTTGATTGATTGATACCCCTTTGAATGGGGTATCAATCAGCCATATAAGTGCAAATGATTCTTAAATCTCTGCCAAAATATACCCCAGTCTGATCGCCAGCTCCAATCCGGGGATCACAGACTTTTTGTCCATCCACTCCTCGCGTGTGTG
>JAZSFW010000020.1:0-3259 GCA_045532445.1 Acetatifactor sp.
TGAGGTCGAAGTCACCGGGCTCAGATACAAATTCACATTCTGCATTGTAGAAGCGCAGCATATCCTCGCGGACCTCAAAGGTTATGGTCTTTGTCTCGTGAGGAGCGAATGCCGCCTTCTCAAAAGCAATCAGCTGCTGGATGGGACGCACGGCAGAAGCAAACAGATCGTGCATATAAAGCTGTACTACCTCTTCACCAGCTCTGTCACTATCGTTTGTAACAGTAACAGTTGCAGTGATCTTACCATCTGCAGTCAGTGTATCGCTGTCAATTTCAAATCCCTCATATACAAAGTTGGAATAAGAAAGACCATGACCAAAGGAATACAGAGGCAAATTGCCGCAGCCGATATAGTTGGATGCGTAAATCTGGTGCACCTCTTCGGGTGTCTGCTTGGCTCTGCCGGTGGAAGGATGGTTATAGTAAATAGGGCACTGGCCTACTGCCTTAGGGAAACTCATGGTAATCTTGCCGGAAGGATTGGCCTCACCGAAAAGCAGGCTTGCTGCTGCAGAACCGCCTTCTGTTCCGGGGAACCACATATTTAAAATAGCACCAACGCTCTTTTCTACATCGGTAAGCACCAGAGGACGTCCTGTGAAGAGCAGCATCGCATTGTTTGCATTGGCAGCTGCCACCTCTTTTACAAGTGCAGTCTGCAGACCGGGCAGGCCGATATCGGCGCGGCTGGTGCCCTCACCGGAATAATTCTGGGGCTCGCCCACGCAAAGGATTACAGCATCTGCTGCCTCTGCTGCTTTCACTGCCTCCGCGAAACCGGAAGTGTCTTTATCATCCCACAGAGCACTGCAGCCTTTCACTACCGTTACTTCTGCATCCGGACACAGGGCACGGATACCTTCCGCTACAGTCACGCAATCCTTGTCCTCACCACAACATGCCCAGAAGCCTTTGATAGCCTTTTCATCGGCAAAAGGACCGATCAGGGCGATACGCTTTGTCTCTTTATCCAGAGGCAGTACGCCGTTATTCTTCAACAGTACTGCGCACTTCTCTGCTGCCTTTTTAGCAAGAGCTCTGTGCTCGGGACTCAGACAAACCGCTGCTTCTTTGGCAGAAGATGCTCCATGATAAGGATCGTCGAAAAGACCCAGATCATTTTTAAGCTTTAAGACGCACATAACCGCATCATCCAGCTGCTCTACTGTAAATTTACCTTCTTCAATTAACTCTTTCAAATGAGACTGATATCCTACAGACATCATTTCCATGTGACAGCCGCAGTCAAATGCCATCGCTGCCGCATCCTTCAGATTATCGGTAATGCCGTGCAGTACCAGTTCACCGATGGCAAAATAATCACTGATCACTACGCCGACAAAGCCCCACTCATCTCTGAGTACCTTCTTCATCAGCCACTTGTTGGCCACGGAAGGCACACCATTCAAGGAGTTAAAGGAAGGCATGATCATGGTAGCGCCTGCATCTAGGCAAGCCTTGTAAGCAGGCAGATAATATTCTCTCAAAAGGCGCTCGGAAATCTCTACGGTATTGTAATCACGTCCGGCCTCTGCGCCGCCATAAGCCGCAAAATGCTTTACGCAGGTGCCCAGACTGTCAGGACTGGACAGGTCATCTCCCTGGAAGGCACGGATCTGCGCCGCACCCATGATACCATTGATCAAAGGCTCCTCGCCGCAGGTCTCCATTACTCTTCCCCAACGGGCATCGCGGGCATAGTCTACCATAGGGGTAAAGGACACCTGTACACCGCCTGCAGCTGCCTCTTTGGACGCCATGCGGGTACACTCCTCCACCAGCTTCTCGTCAAAGGAAGCTCCCATTCCCAGGGGAATAGGGAAAATAGTGCGGAAACCGTGAATTACATCCATCATAAAGATCATGGGGATCTTGTTGCGGTCACCTGCCAAATGCTCATCCTGAATCCGGATCATCTCATCTGCGCCCTGGAAATTCAGGGAACTTCCCACCACCGGCAAAAACTCCGGCTTTGCTCCCAGTTCCGCCGCAGGACCCGTGGCCTCCTGGCTGGTATCTGTAAATACATTTGCATTGTACTGCACCAGCTGACCGATTTTTTCTTCCATGGTCATCTGGTCTATAAGTGCTCTCAACTCTTTCTGTGTCTTCATGACAACCTCCCCGTTTCATGTTATTGATTTTATTATATAAAGTTGGTTCTTTTCTGTCAATTTGCTTGCGGAAATTTCCGCTTTTCTGCCTTTTAAAGCTGTTTTTTGTTCCTTTTTGCTGCTCTCTCTTTTCTCAGCGTATCTCCCAAGTAATCTCTCTTCCATCGGAGACCGCCACTATCGTCCCCTGCTCATCTGTACGGTATACCTGAATCTTCCTCTCCTCAAATCTCTCCAGCACCTCTTCATGTGGATGTCCGTACTCATTGCCTTTGGCACAGCTGATCACTGCACCTGAAGGATTTACTGCATCCAGAAAGCTTTCCGTAGAAGAAGTACTGCTGCCGTGGTGACCGGCCTTATACACATCTGCCTGCAGCATTTCAGCATATTTTAGAAGATCCTCCTCTGCCTCCAACTCCGCGTCCCCGGTGAACAGGAATCGATTCTCCCCATGCTCCACCAACAATATTACCGACGCATTATTAGGAGTCTCATATTCCTGCAACGGCCCCAACACAGTACAATGTGCGCTGCCCACGTCAAAACTTTGCCCTGCTTCCGCAATCTTCGGCTCCATCCTTTTATATTCCAAGGTCTGCCTCAAATTGCGATAGGAGGCACTTTCCCGCTCATAATATGACATGATCACATTCTCCACCGGAAACTTTGTCAAAATCACATCCGCCGAACCGATATGGTCAGCATCCGGATGAGTCAACAACAGGTAATCCAGTTTATCCACGCCCTGCTTCATAAGATAGTACCGAAGCGCCGTTCCTTTGTCTTCCCCTGCTGCATCGATCAGCAATGTCTCCCCATCACATTTTAACAGAGTGGCATCTCCCTGGCCCACATCGATGAAATGGACTTCCAGGCATCCATCTTCACTCCCCGTTGTATTACTCTGTCCATTTCCCTGCAGGTTTCCAAAGCCGTTTTCTTGCCAGCCCCCCTGCTGGGGCCAGTATCCTTTGACCACCAGAAAGGCATAGAGAAACAATGCCAGGCTGCACAGTATTACAAAGCCAAACAATTTTTGTCCGTGATATGGTTTTCAATGATGTGCATCCTTCTTTTATATGTTTCTTTTTTGTATGTTTCTTTTTTGTATATTTTTTCTTTGTATGTTTTTTCTTTGAA
>JAZSFW010000173.1:0-12873 GCA_045532445.1 Acetatifactor sp.
GAGAAAGGAGCAAAATAAATCATGAAATTAAACCATGAAGCACTGCAGAACAGATGCCTGTGGGAAGAGAAGGGATATAAACTCCCTGCTTACGACCGCTGTGCAGTGGCTGCCGCTACAAAAGAAAATCCTTTCTGGATCCATTTTGGCGCCGGCAATATTTTCCGTGCATTTCAGGCTAATGTTGTTCAGAATCTTCTGAACGCAGGAGAACTTGACAGAGGTCTGGTTGTTGCGGAAGGTTTTGACTATGAGATCATCGAGAAAATGTATCGTCCTCACGACAACCTGACCATTCTGGCCACCTTAAAGGCTGACAATACCGTGGAGAAGACCATTGTGGCAAGTATCACAGAGTCTCTTATCCTGGACAGCGAGAACAAAACCGAATATACCCGTTTGAAAGAGATTTTTGCAGCCCCCTCTCTGCAGATGGCAAGCTTTACCATCACAGAGAAAGGTTATGCCATCACCGATCCCAAGGGCAACACCCTGCCTGCCATTGAAGCAGATTTTGGCAAGGGTCCCGAAAAGCCTGCAAGCTATCTGGGCAAGGTAGTATCTTTGCTCTATCACCGCTATTTAAACGGCAAGCTTCCCATTGTTATGGTGAGTATGGACAACTGCTCTCACAACGGCGACAAACTGGCGGCTGCTGTAACTGCTTTTGCTGATGCATGGTGTAAGGCCGGTCTGGCTGAAGAAGGCTTTGCCGCTTATGTCAGAGACACCAACCTGGTATCTTTCCCCTGGAGCATGATCGACAAGATCACACCGAGACCCGATGCCAAGGTAGAGGCACTGCTTAATCAGGATGGCATCCTTGGTCTGGATCCTGCCATCACCTCCAAGAACACCTATGTAGCTCCTTTTGTCAATGCAGAAGAATGCGAATATCTGGTAATTGAAGATCATTTTCCTAATGGCAAGCCTGCTCTGGAAAAAGGCGGCGTGATCTATACCGACAGAGAGACCGTAGATAAAGTCGAGAAGATGAAGGTTTGTACCTGTCTGAATCCTCTGCACACCACCCTGGCTGTCTATGGCTGCCTCTTGGGTTACGAACTGATTTCTGAAGAAATGAAGAACCCTGTTCTGAAAAAGCTGGTTCAGACCATCGGTTATGTGGAAGGACTGCCTGTAGTAGTAAACCCCGGCATTCTAGATCCCAAGGAATTCATTGACACCGTAGTAAACGTGCGTATTCCGAATCCTTTCATGCCGGATACCCCTCAGCGTATCGCAGTGGACACTTCTCAGAAGCTTGCTATTCGCTTCGGTGAGACCATCAAGGCTTATCAGAAGCGTGAGGATCTGAATGTAGCTGATCTGAAGCTGATCCCTCTGGTATTTGCAGGGTGGCTTCGTTACCTGATGGCAATCGATGACAGCGGCAAGGCATTTACCTTAAGCCCTGACCCTCTTCTGGATGCTGCCTGTGCTTATGTAGCCGGTTACAGCCTCTCCAATGAGCCCAAGGACCTGTCCGGATTAGACCCGCTTCTCTCCAACGAGAAGATTTTCGGTGTAAACCTCATCGAGATCGGTATGGCTGATCTGGTGAAAGCATACTTTACGGAGCTTAGTTCCGGTGTTGGCGCGGTGGCTGCTACATTAGAGAAATATGTGATGTAATAATACAAAAACATTATAATCCCCAGATGAAATTTGTGCTTGCGCGATTTTCATCCGGGGATTTTTTGAACAGGCACTTTCCTTTTGCAAGCATCACCAAAATCCAGCCAAGTCTTTACAAAAACCAACCATAGAAGTATAATATAGTCAGTTATCAATGTTTTCCTGCACCCAAAGGAGGCTTCCATGTTCACTTGGAAAAAATATGTATACGAAATCTATAAAGAGAGAAGCTTTTCAAAAGCCGCTCAAAATCTATACATCAGTCAGCCTTCTCTAAGTGCCCGCATCAAAAAAATCGAGCAGGAGCTGGGTGCCCCTATTTTTGACCGCAGCACCTCCCCTCTTCGTCTCACGGAATTTGGCGAAGCATACATAAAAGCCGCAGAAGAAATCTTTCAGATTGAGCAACAGATAGAGAATTATGTGAATGATCTGAATACGCTTAAGTCAGGACATTTATCTATCGGCGGGAGTAATCTGTTTGCAGCTTATGTCCTTCCTCCTATCATCCTGCGTTTTAAACAACGGTATCCGGATATCACGATCCAGGTAACAGAGGGAAACACAGCTCAACTGGAAGAAATGTTGGGAAATAACTCACTTGATCTGGTCATTGACAACCATCACTATGACAGCGCCTTGTATGACAGGACCATTTACTGTCAGGAAGCCATTCTGCTGGCCGTTCCGAAACGGTTTCCGATCCACAAGAAGCTGGCACCCTATCAGCTTACATACGAGCATATTAAAACCCAGAGTTATTTACAGCCGGAACATCCTGCCGCCCCGTTGGAAGCCTTCCGGGACCTTCCCTTTATTATGCTCACCCCGGGTAACGATACCAGGACCCGTGGGGACAAGCTTTGCCGAAATGCGGGCTTTCGTCCCAATATCATTCTGGAGCTGAATCAGCAGTCCACCTGCTACATGGCCGCCTCCACACAGCTGGGAGCCACCTTTATCAGCGATATTCTGGTAACACAGCTTCCTTCTTTTGAAAATCTGGTTTACTACAAGCTGGGGGGAGAAGCAGCCGAAAGAAAGGTATATTTTTATTATAAGAAAAACAATTATAAGACCCGAGCCATGACAGAATTCATGGATACGATGCATATTGTCAGTGACTAATGCTCGCTAACATGTTATAATATATTTAAAAATATCAGCCTCCCTTTCAAGAGGCGCATATAAGGAGGGTACCACACCTATGAAAGAAGCAATTATTAATCGAAAAGCAGACTGGAGTCAGATCCCTGTTTTTGCCATCGACTTCCTGCACGCAACCCCCAGCACAGATGTCAAAGCATTCGCACAGATCTGTTACGACGATCAGGCACTGTACTTACGCATGTTCGCTCAGGAAACAGAAATCCGCGCCGAGGAGAAAGACATCTTAGGCATGCCCTGCGTAGATAGCTGCCTGGAATTCTTTTTCTCTCCCATTGAAAATGACCTGCGCTATTTAAATCTGGAATTCAATCCTAACAAATGCCTGTTTATGGGATATGGATCAAGCATTTATGACTTGGTTCGATTGGCAATCGGCGAAGACGAAAAAATGCAGCTTTTCAATCCGCAGGTAGCATATCTGCCGGATGGCTGGGAGATTACATATCAGGTTCCCTATAGCTTCATACGCCGTTTCTTCCCTGATTTTGAAGCAGCACCTGGGAAAACCATCCGCGCCAACTTTTACAAGTGTGCCGAAGAAACAACCGTCCCCCACTATATGACCTGGAGTCCGATCACTCCTAAGGAACTCAGTTCCTTCCATTCTCCGGAAGAATTTGGTATTCTTACTTTTGCAGACTGATAAAAAACACCTCTCATGTGCGATCCAATCTTTGGATTCGCATCACGGGAGGTGTTTTCTATTACTTGATTATTTTGCAAGCAGCATCATGATGTCGTTGCTGCGTGCAATAAATTTGGTCATTGCTTCCGGGGTCAGCGGTGCCTGCTGGAGTTTTGCCAGATCGTAGAGCTGTTCACAGATCATTTCTACGTTCTCACCATCCTGATGCTCTGTCACATACTGCACCAGCGGATGATTTGCATTGAGGATCAAGGTCTCGCCCTCTCCGCCAAATGCGCCCATATCCATGCCGGGCATAGAATACATTTTCATCATATCCTGCATACGGCGGCTTTCCTCAGACAAGGTCAGCACAGAAGAAACTTTCTTATTCTTAAGCTTCTGCACTTTTACGTTCAATTTATCATTTTTCAGGGCTTTCTTCATGATAGCAGCAATTGCTTCTGCCTGCTCTTCCATTGCCTTTTCAGCCTTCTTGGATGTCTTGGCTTTCATGGAATCAGTCACATCCGCATCAATTCTCATGAACTTGACACCCTCGTTCTTGGCCTCCAGCTGAGAGATAAAAGGCTGGTCGATATTGTGTGTCAGGATTACTGCATCCATTTTGGCAGCTTTAAACATGTTGATATACTGACTCTGCTGCAATTCATCCGTTACATAATAGATGACTTTTTCTTTCTTTTCTTCGCCGTCCTGGTCTTCTGCATCGTCATCTGCTGCGCTTTCATCGGAAACGATTTCTGCCTCAACCTTTTCACCATTTTCATCGGTTGCTTCTCCAGCTTCATCCGCATCAACAGGCTTTACTTCCAGGCACTCAGGAAGGGTCAGATACTTGCCATCCAGATTCTTAAACAGAATATAATCTGTCATCTTTTCGCAGAATTTGTCATCCTTCAGGCATCCAAACTTGATGAATGGGCTGATATCGTCCCAGTATTTGTCATACTCTTCCTTCTCAGTCTTACACATTCCGGCAAGCTTGTCCGCCACCTTCTTGGAAATATATTCAGAAATCTTCTTCACAAATCCGTCATTCTGCAAAGCACTTCTGGATACATTCAGCGGCAGATCCGGGCAGTCGATCACACCCTTTAACAGAAGCAAAAACTCTGGGATAACCTCTTTGATATTGTCAGCAATAAACACCTGGTTATTATACAGCTTAATGGTTCCCTCAATGCTCTCGTACTCCATATTGATCTTGGGAAAATACAAAATACCCTTTAAGTTAAAAGGATAATCCATGTTCAGATGAATCCAGAACAACGGCTCCTTGTAATCATGGAATACCTTGCGATAAAACTCCAGATATTCCTCCTTGTTGCACTCATTGGGATGCTTGCTCCACAGAGGCTTCGTCTCATTCAAAAGCTCAGGACGCTTTCTGATCTTCAGTTTCTTGGCATCCTCTTTTTCATCGGGTTCGATCACCTCTACAACCACATCGTCATCCAGCTTCTCATCCTCTTTGATCGTCTGGGTCTCTGTGGTACCTGCCTTAGATAAATAGATCTCAGTGGGCATAAAGGAACAATACTTCTTCAACACCTCACGCGCTTTATACTCATTACAAAATTCCAGACAGTCCTCATTCAAAAACAGGGTAATGGCAGTACCCACTTCTTCCTTATCACCATCTTCCATGGTAAATTCTGTACCGCCGTCACACTCCCAGTGTACAGGCTTTGCACCCTCTTTGTAGGAAAGGGTATCAATATGCACTTCATCTGCAACCATAAATGCAGAATAAAATCCCAGACCAAAATGACCGATGATCTGGTCTGCATTACTCTTGTCCTTATACTTCTCAATAAAGTCTGTCGCACCGGAAAAAGCAATCTGATTGATATACTCTTCCACTTCCTCAGCAGTCATACCAAGACCATTATCAATAAAGGTCAATGTCTTCTTCTCAGCATCTACTACCACATCCATTCTGGCCTTGTAACCATCAGGAAGCGTATACTCTCCCATCATATCAAGCTTCTTCAGCTTGGTAACTGCGTCGCATCCGTTAGACACCAATTCTCTGTAAAAGATATCATGGTCGGAATATAACCATTTTTTAATAATCGGGAAAATGTTTTCACTATTAATAGATAAACTACCACTCTTAGCTGCCATTTTAACCACATCCTTTTCTTATATATTTTCTTATCTCTTGCCATACAAAACAGCAAATCCTCTGGATACAAGTTTATCCCTAACCCTCATAAATGTCAAGACCAAATTAGCACTCATTTGCAATGAGTGCTAATAATTCATCAAAAACCCAGCAATTATAAGGGTTTCCGGAATTCTTAAATTTTTGTAAAGTATTATTATCCTTCTTGATCTTCGGAAAAAACCTGGTAATATACATCAAAAAAATCCGAAGTAGACACCTGTTCATCGTAGACTAATGAAATCTTGCTCCACAATTCCTCATTCAACTGTTTAACCAGGGTATCTACAAAAGCATCATATTCCTGGCCAAAAGCCATATTTCTCCTTTGTTCCACAATCTTTATTTTATTGGCATCTGTCTCTTCTCTGTCAAAGGTATTGATACACTTAATAATGTGATAACCGGTCTGACTTTCCACCACTTCGCTGACTGCATCTGTCTCCAGCCCAAAAGCTGCCTCCTCAAAGGCCTGATCCATTTCACCCTTTCCAAAAGAATAGGTTATCGTATCGTCTTCACTATACTGGGCAGCAAGCTCCTCAAAATCGTTTTTTCCTTCTATCGCCTTTTGCCAAATCTCAACTGCCTTATTATAAGCCGCTATCTTGTCTCCTGTTGCATAGGGAACCGTGCTGCCATCACTGTTAATGCTGCAGGTCTTCACCATAATATGCTGCACCGTGATGATACGCGCCTCGTCATCACTGATCTCCGGATTGATGTCCTGAATGATCTGCTGGTAGATCTTCTCAGCCAGCGCATATTCACGATACAGTTTTTGGATCGCATCCAAGGTTACACCTAGTACTTCTGTCTCTTTGGCATTTAAGGATTGAAAGTAGGCATTGGCAGCCGCCTCCACCTGGGCAGCCTCCTGTTCAGTCAACTCTATCTGCCGCTCCTTAGCCATCAGGTACATTGTCTTTATCTGCGCAATCTTAGCTAACACTGTTTCCTTTACATTTTCCTCCAATGTCACGCCATTATGCGCTGTCTTCCAGATCTCTGTACCATATACTTCTTCATATTGATTCTGGGTATTAACCAGGTAAACCATCAATTCTTCTTTGGTACAGAGCTCATCTCCAATCTGAAACACCGCATTTTTATCCATCCCTGTGTGAAATGCGGATTTCGCGCCTTTGCTATCGTCCCCGCAGGCTGCAAGCATAGTCACACAAAGCATCCCTGCCATTATTATTGAAATCTTCTTTCTCAACCTGTTCATTTCTTTCCTTCCTAACGAACCATCTTTACAGCACTTCCTGCCGGTGTGCGCTCCACCACAAGCTGCCTGTCAATGCGCTCTGAAAGCTCAGGCACATGAGAGATAATGCCGATCAAACGGTTCTTCTCTACCAGACTCATCAGTGTCTCACAGGCTTGATCCAAAGACTCACTGTCCAGGGCACCAAAGCCCTCGTCAATAAACAGCGTATCTACACGGATCCCGCCGCTCATGGCCTGGATCACATCACTCATGCCCAAAGCCAAGGCCAAGGATGCCTTGAAAGTCTCTCCACCGGACAAAGTTCGAACAGAACGATATTTACCGGTATAGAAATCCATAACCTGAATTTCCAGATTGTCTTTTACGCGGCCGTCTCCAACCTGTCCCACTCTGGACATTTCATATCTTCCCGATGTCATCTTGCCAAATCTAAGGTTGGCCGCCCGCAATATCTCTTCAAAATATCCTGCAAGAACATATTGTTCAAAAACCAGCTTTTGGGAATTATTACCACTGGCCATGTTCTCCAGATCCTTAACATAGCCGTACTCTTTTTCCTTTTCTTCCATCCGCTCCTGTCTGGATTGCATCAACTGCCTGGTCTTTCGAACATCCATCAGATGTCTGTTCCAGTTCTTTTGTCCTTCCAGTGCACATTTCCTTAACTGTCTGAACCGTTCCAATTCCTCCTCAATGGAAGTCAGATCATGCATAGACGTATTTTTGACAGAAGCCTTCAAATGGTCGTATAACTCTCGGTTTGCCGCTTCTTTTTTATGATATTCCCTGATATCCTTATCAAGCGCCTCCCTGTCCTGCCTTGCCATTTTTGATCGCTCATATTCTACTTTACTGCGAAAACCGTACTGTGTCAATGCTTCCCGGAATAATCCTGTATCTTCTTTTTCCTGTTGCAGGATACGCGCCTCGCCAGCCTTCAGCAAAGCCAACTGCCTCTCTTTCTCCTCCAACAAGGTCGTAACTTCATGAAAACGAACCATTTCCTTCTGGAATCTATTTCTGGCCTGTACAGAAGACGGCATTGCAATATATTCCTGCACCATTTTGCTTCTTTGCTTTTTCAGAATCTGTTCTTTTTCCAGGATCAATATGGTCAGACTATCCAGCCTTTCCTTTATCATATCCAGCTGCGTCTTTCGTTCTACCACCTTTTCATAATCTTTTCTTGCATCTGCCTGGGCCATATCCCACTGCTTTTTCAAAAGTTCCAATTCCTCTTTTGTAATAGAAACTGCCTCTGCCTTTGCAGGTGAAGGATGATTCACAGAGCCGCAGACCGGGCAAGGCTTTCCTTCCTCTAACATACTTACGGCCAGTCCGATGGCAGAAAACTTCTGCTGTCTAACTCCCTCTTCATACTTATGCTGACAGCTGACACTCCTTTTTTCTTTCTCCAGATATCGTTTCTGTCCTTCTAAAAAACTATTCTCTTTATCCTTTTGGCCGGATTCCAGCTGTTCCTGTTCTTTTAAATGGGTTTCCAGTTCTTCCATCGCTCTAAGAACCGCCTCCACCTGTTCCCTCCTGTCAGCAACAGGCATCAGCACCTTCCTCTCCTGTGTGAGCATCTCACGTTCCGCAAGCAGACGCTTTTGCTCCTCTCTGTTTTGCAAAACTGCCTGGGCACTTTGCTTTGCCTTTGCTTCCGCCACCTCAGTCAATCCGGCATTGACCGCTCTATTATAGAGCTTTTCTTTCTCAGCATATTCCTTCTGCTGGACAATCAGAAGATCACGCTCCTCGGAAACTTTTTGGAACTGTTCCATGATGCGGTTCTCTTCTTTCCACTTGGTCAGACGCTTTGTAAGGCGCTCTGCCTCCTTCTCCGCACAGGCATAGTCCGCCTTCGCCTTTTGTTCTTCCTTAGCTGCTTCTGCTTCCATGGTCTCCATGCAGCTTTGTAATTGTGTATAATTCCAATACCGGGCCTGCGTCAGGGAAAGAAGCTGATCTTTATTTTCCCGGCTCCACTCAGATGCTTCCAAACCCACAGTCAGCACCCGAATATCCTCTTCCAACTTGTGTTTCTGCTCCATCACCTGTGCATACAAATTTTTTGCCCGATTTCCAAGGCAATAGGTAAAACGATCATAAACACCTGTGCCGAAGATTTCACGAAAGATCTTTGTCTTCTCTTTGGGCTGCGCCGTCAGCAGTCTCGCAAACTCTCCCTGGGCAATCATAGAAATCTGCTTAAACTGGCTATAATCAAGCTTAAGCACATCCAAAAGTTTTGCATTAACTTCCTTAGCTCCCTCGATCACACAGCCGTCATCAACCTTAAGGACAGCATTCTCTTTTTCTTCCACAAAACCACCGTTTCCTTTTCCGCGCTTTTTAGGACGCAGATATTTCGGATTCCTGATGATCTCGTATTGATGCCCTCCATGCTCCATAACAAGTTCCACATAGGTAGGGGTATCCTCTGAAGCGAAATCACTTCTTACGCTGCTCCTCTCTTTGTCTCTCACCTCTCCGCTTAACGCTCCGTACAAAGCATAGGTCATGGCATCAAACAGCGTAGTTTTCCCTGCTCCTGTCGGACCGGTGATCAAAAAAAGCCCCTGTCCCTGAAACAATTCAAAATCTATCGTCACTTTATCGCGATACGGCCCCCAACCGCATAATACCAATTTGATCGGTCTCATTCGCTCTCTGCCTCCCTTGCAGCCTCCTCAACAAAACTTCTTCTAAGATCATCCATCGGCTCACCTTTCAGCATCTGATAAAAATCACCAAAAAGCTCTGCTGTACTTTTCCGCCCTCCGGTCAAACGGCTTTCGTATTCCGTCTCAGCAAAAGAAAAGTGCTTGTCCATTATAATCTGAAGCACATTGGGATAAACACTCCGCAGGGTCCCCATAGGATCCAGCAATTCTTCTGTGTCAGTCAGTGTCACCTGCAGATAATCTTCCTGCTCCTCCTTATCTTTCTGTACTGCCTCCATCAAGTCTGACAGCTTTCCTCGGATGCATCGCATATTATGGATTGGTGACAACAATTTACTGCGCACAGTCACCCTGCCCGTTCCATCAATCTCCACAAGATTGACCCCTTTCTCCTGAAGCGCTTCCGAAAAAGAATATTTCACCGGCGAGCCACAATAATATGCGTTGCCTGATCCAATACGCTGCGGCTTGTGAATATGCCCCAAAGCCACATAAGCAAAATTCTGAAACAAGGTTACCGGAACATTTTCAAGTCCCCCCACATTGATCGTGGTCTCTGAATCCGACACCTGGGGTGCTTCTCCGCCCTCCCCTGTGACAAAATAATGTGTCACAAGTACATATCTGTGAGAAAATGCATGCTCTCCAGCAGAAGATGCCAGCATGGGTACCTGAGACAACATCTTTTCCACTGCTTCCGCGCTCGTCTGGGCACCTGCCACAGCCGGCTTCACAAAAGGCATACAGATGAAATGTACGGATCCCCACTCATCAGACAATACCACATCTTTCAATTGCCCATCATAAGTGCCTGCTATATATAAACCCTGACGCTCCAAAATCCGGTCTGCAAAGGCTACTCGCTCTCCACAGTCATGGTTCCCACTGATCATGATCACCGGTATCTTAATCTCAGCCAAATCTGTGAGAAAATCGTCCAATGCGCACACTGCTTCCGTGGAAGGTACCGCTCTGTCATACACGTCACCTGCTATTACTAACGCATCTACCTTCTCCGCTACAGCTATATCATAAATCTGCGCCAATGCATGCTTTTGCTCCTCCAGCATAGAGAGCTCAAACATCTTTTTTCCTATGTGCAGATCACTGGTATGTAAAAATTTCATCTTGTCCTCCATCAGGATAGTCCTGTATCGCCTCTGCCACCATATCCAGATCGATCTCCAACCTTCCTCCAAAAATACCCAACGGCATCCTTCCCTGCAAACCATAGACTGAAGGCCACGCATCATTTTCAAGATCATAGACTAATAACTTCTTACTATCGGGATCAATAATCCAATACTCTCTTACTCCTGCCGCTGCATACTTTGATGTCTTGGTAAGAGAATCCTTACGCTTCGTAGATTTCGAAAGTACCTCCAGCACAAAATCCGGTGCTCCCATGATCCCCCAGCGCATGATCTTGCTCTTATCGCAGATCACCAACACATCCGGCTGCACCATTGTCTTGTTGTCACAATCCAGACGCACATCAACAGGCGCAATTCTTGCAACACACTCTTCTTTATTGGCTCTGATAAAATTTGCAATCTGTAAATAAACCTCTCCTGCCACCCCCTGATGTACAAAAGTGGGAGAACTCATATCATAGATCACACCATCGATCAGCTCGACCCTTCGCTCATCCGGCAAAGCATAATAATCTTCTACCGTATACTCCCCCTGTTTTTTTGCTGCTCTGTAAGCAAAGCTTTCCTGCACACTGCTGTATGGATTATTATCATCACAAGAATAAGATACCTTTTCCTCACGAAAAGCTCTCTCCAAAGCCTGCAAGGTAGCATAACGCGGCACCTGCGTCTCCCCACTGAATACTTTCTGTACCGTTCCCAGAGGAACACCTGACTTCTTTGAAATCTGCTCATAGGTATAACCCTTAGCTTTCTTCATCTCCCTCATTTCCTCTATGGTCATTTCACACCCTCCCTCTCACCATTCATATTTTTCTTATCCTCATCATACCATATATCTTTCCATTTTTCAACCTTTTTTCCATTTTAAACCCGTTATGTTTCCATTTTCGCAATCAAAAAAGCTCCAAATACCCACACAGAGTATTTGAAGCTTTGCTTTCAACAAATGACATTATGCAATTACATGAATCCATCCTTCAGGAGCTTCTAATCTTCCCATCTGGATACCAGTCAGCGTGTCATACAGCTTCTTGGTGGTAGGACCCATCTCGGTCATGCCGCTGGGCAGGCAGATCTCCTTGCCATGATCTACGATCTTGCCTACAGGAGAGATAACTGCTGCTGTACCGCACAGACCACACTCTGCGAAATCACTTAACTCTTCCAGATATACTTCTCTCTCTTCCACTTCAAGACCCAGATACTCCTTAGCCACATACAGAAGGCTTCTTCTGGTGATAGAAGGAAGGATGGTAGAAGACTTGGGAGTAACCACTTTGTTATCCTTTGTCACGAACAGGAAGTTTGCTCCACCGGTCTCTTCCACTTTCGTTCTGGTCTTGGAATCCAGATACATATTCTCATCAAAGCCCTGGTGGTGTGCATCCACAATCGCATGCAAGCTCATAGCATAGTTAAGACCAGCCTTAATATGACCGGTACCATTTGGGGCCGCACGGTCAAAATCACTGACACGGATGGTCAGAGGCTTCACGCCACCCTTAAAGTAAGGACCTACAGGCGTACAGAAGATACGGAACTGATACTCATCTGCAGGCTTAACACCGATAACCGGATTGCTCCCGAACATATAAGGGCGCAGATAAAGGGTTGCACCGCTTCCGTAAGGAGGTACATATGCAGCATTGGCAGCTACTACCTGTGTTACTGCATCGATAAATCTTTCTTTCGGGAATACCGGCATCTCCAGTCTGGCTGCAGAATCCATCATACGCTCTGCATTCATGTCAGGGCGGAAGGTTACGATACGTCCATCCTGCGTGGTATATGCTTTCAATCCCTCAAAAACAGTCTGGGCATACTGCAATACGCCGGCACATTCACTTATCACAACGTTGGCATCTTCTGTGAGAACGCCCTCGTCCCATGCACCGCCTTTAAAATTGGATACATATCTTTTGTCCGTCTGAACGTATCCAAAGCCCAGATTGCCCCAATCAATATTTTTCTTTTCCATTGGTATTCCCTCTTTCCTAAAAAATGTGTTTTTATAATTATGTGCCTTTCGACACAAAATGTCAAGAAAAATGTAGTATTATTTACTAGTTTTGTGTAAGGTTACGCCCAGGAGATCAGGGATGGTGCTGTCGGGAGGGGAGGGGACGGGTGTTCCAATGCTGACACGCTCTCGCTCCGTGAAAAACGTA
>JAZSFW010000154.1:0-2824 GCA_045532445.1 Acetatifactor sp.
CCTTCCACGATTTCTCTTGTAAGACCATGGATCTTAATATCCATCTGGATGGCTGTGATACCTTCTGTTGTACCGGTTACCTTAAAGTCCATATCGCCAAAGAAGTCTTCCAAGCCCTGGATGTCTGTTAATAATACAAAATCATCATCTGTATCACCAGTTACAAGACCACAGGAGATACCTGCAACCATTCTCTTGATTGGAACACCTGCGGCCATAAGAGACATACAAGATGCGCATGTAGAAGCCATGGATGTAGAACCGTTGGATTCGAATGTTTCGGATACTGTACGGATTGCATATGGGAATTCTTCCTCGGAAGGAAGTACAGGAACAAGTGCTTTCTCTGCAAGTGCACCGTGACCGATTTCACGACGTCCCGGTCCTCTGGATGGCTTTGTCTCGCCTACAGAGTAGGATGGGAAATTGTAGTGGTGCATATATCTCTTGGATACTTCGTTCTCATCAAGTCCGTCAAGCTTCTGCTGCTCGGAAAGAGGAGCCAAAGTACATACGTTACAAATCTGAGTCTGTCCACGGGTGAACATTGCACTTCCGTGTACTCTCGGGATCAAATCTACCTCTGCTGCAAGAGGACGGATCTGTGTAATCTCACGGCCATCCGGTCTCTTGTGATCTTTGAGGATCATCTTACGTACAGTCTTTTTCTCATACTGATATACTGCTTCGCCAAGGATTGCAAGCCATTCTTCGTTGTCCGCAAATGCCTCTTCAAGCTTAGCAGTGATTTCTTTGATATTGCCTTCTCTTGTCTGCTTATCATCTGTAAATACAGCTACTTCCATCTCCTCCGGAGTTACGATAGCTTTCATAGCTTCGAACATTTCAGCAGGAATAGCGCAGCTTGTGTAAGCGTGTTTTGCCTTGCCAACTTCAGCTACCATCTGGTTTGTGAACTCGATGATTGTCTGGTTGATGCTGTGAGCAAGATAAATAGCCTCAATCATCTTTGCTTCAGGCACTTCGTTTGCGCCCGCTTCGATCATGATAACCTTTTCACTTGTGGAAGCTACTGTAAGGTTGAGGTCACCGTTTTTCCACTGTTCCTGGTTAGGGTTGATAACAAATTCACCATTTACAAGACCAACCTGTGTTGTAGCACATGGGCCATCAAATGGAATGTCAGAAATAGCAGTTGCCATAGCAGCACCGAGCATTGCCACCAATTCAGGACGGCATTCAGGGTCCACGCTCATAACCATGTTGTTAAGTGTTACATCGTTACGATAGACCTTAGGGAACAAAGGTCTCATTGGTCTGTCAATAACGCGGCTTGTAAGGATAGCATTTTCGCTTGCCTTACCTTCTCTCTTATTGAATCCACCGGGGATTTTACCTACTGCATAAAGCTTCTCTTCATACTCTACACTGAGAGGGAAGAAATCAATACCGTCTCTTGGCTTGTCAGATGCTGTAGCAGTACTGAGTACTGTAGTCTCGCCATACTGAATAAATACACATCCGTTAGCCTGCTTACCTACTTTGCCAACCTGTACGCTTAAGGTACGGCCTGCAAGGTCCATTGTAAAAGTCTTTACCATGTTTTTCTCCTTTTCTTCTCGGCTTCTCGCCTTGGGTTAATTGTTAAACGGGGGTTATCCCGAAACTACTGAAAAATACACTTCCCGGAGTATACTTTTCAGCGGTCTCGGCTTCTCTCCCGATTTAAGTAACTAATAACGCTAAGAGTTTACTTGCAAACTCCAGCGACGCTGAAACGTCGCTTTAGCGACATCTGCCTATGTTTGTTCATGTACATCTGTCGCCTTATTTTTAAATGCCACGCATTTAAAAACAAGGCGGAGAGGCCGAATCTAATCGGACACGCTCCGCCTTCTTCTTGCAAAAATTATTTTCTAAGACCAAGTCTCTCGATCAAGCTACGATATCTGTTGATATCCTTCTCCTTCAGGTACTGAAGAAGACCACGACGCTGACCTACCATTTTGTACATACCACGTCTGGAATGATGATCCTTTGGATGATCTTTCAGGTGCTCAGTGAGCTCCTGGATTCTTGCTGTAAGTACTGCAACCTGAACTTCTGGTGAACCTGTGTCGCCAGGGCAAGTAGCATACTCGTTGATGATTGCTGTTTTCTTTTCTTTAGAAATCATTTTGTTTCCTCCTTTAATATTAACCGCCTGATACTAAGGAGAGGTCGGAGTGTCCAACACCTGAGTACCGGCTAAAATCATACTTTGATATAATAACATATAGTCTATGTTTTGTAAAGCCTAATTCTCTTTTTTTGCGAATTTCTCTGCCTGGGAACGAATCAACTCGGCATCATCAAAATAATTGATTCTCATAGCCGCACGCACCTCATCCAAAGTTTTGGAAGCTTCTGCTCTTGCAGCTTCGCAGCCTCTCTTCAAAATCTCATATACCTCAGGTATATTTTTCTCAAATTCTGCTCTGCGTGCTCTGATTGGCGCCAGTTCTTCCTGCATAATAGCATTCAGGAAACGTTTTACTTTCACGTCACCCAGACCGCCCCTCTGATAATGCGCCTTCATCTCATCCAAATTTGCATAATCAGGACAGTATCTCTGGAAATGTTCATCCTTGCAGAATGCATCCAAATAAGTAAATACTGCATTTCCTTCCAAGGAACCCGGGTCGCTTACTTTTAGGTGATTCGGATCTGTGAACATACTCATAATCTTTTTGGTCACTTCCTCTTCACTGTCAGAGAGGTAAATACAGTTGCCCAAGGATTTACTCATCTTTGCCTTGCCGTCTGTGCCCGGCAGTCTGCAGCAAATCTGGTTCTGGGGAATTAATGCTTCCGGCTCAACCAG
>JAZSFW010000144.1:0-4097 GCA_045532445.1 Acetatifactor sp.
TACGTTCTTCACGGAGCGAGAGCGCGCCAGCAAATGACATATCGTTCCCGGGGTGCGACTCAAGCCGCTTACCCAAATGACATCCCCCCACCGGCTCCCCCCCTTTCGCCCAGTTTCCCTGCCCAACCTTAAATAAGAAAGGAGCCTCCATGTCTGAAGAGAAGGATTTTTTGATCGAGAAGATAAAGGATCGTCCTGTTAATAAGAAAAAGCTTATCCGCCGAACCTTGATCACTGCTGCCATGGCTGTCATCTTCGGTCTGATCGCCTGCTTTACATTTCTGGTGCTGGAACCCATTATCAGCAACTGGCTATACCCTGAGGAGCCCCCTCTGATCGTTCTCTTTCCGGAGGATCAGGAAGAAATGAGTCCTGAGGAAATGCTCTCTGATACCATGCAAAGTATGCAGGAGCTTCAGAACAGTCAAAACAGCCAAAATGCTGCAGAGCAGAAACCTCCCGTTCCACCTGAAAACGTGACGATACAGCAGGACCAGATTCAGGAAATCTTAGACAAAGTCGTGCTGGACAAAGAAAATGTCCGGGATATCTATTATGCCATGTCCGAATATGTGCAGGAATTGAAGCCTTCTATGGTCACCGTAACCGGTATCAGCTCTGACATAGACTGGCTGGACAATGTGATGGAGAGCAAGAATCAAGCCTCCGGCGTCATCGTGGCAAACAATGGCAAAGAACTTTTGATGCTGGTGGATTATGAGCCGATCATGAAATCAGAAAGACTCATGGTTGCCTTTCACAATGGGTTACAGGTAGAAGCTTCTATCAAGCAGCTGGATCAAGTCACAGAAATGTGCATTGTTGCTGTAGAGTTGCAAGCCATTACACAAGAATATCTGGATGAGCTCGTTATTGTTGCGCTTGGCAGCTCTAATGTCCGGTATCAGCAGGGAACGCCTGTCGTTGCCCTGGGCAATCCCATGGGAACCAGTGGATCACTTGGATATGGTATGATCACCGGTGAAATGCAGCGATCAGCACCGGATTCCAGATACAAGATTCTGCAGACTGACATCTTTGGCAGCCAGAATCCCGGCGGCTTCCTGTTTAACTTAAACGGGCAGCTGATCGGCGTCCTGACCGATTATAAGCCCCTGTCAGATATGAAAAATATGATCTGTGCTTACGGCATTTCCGATCTGCGCAAGCTGATTGAGAAAATGTCCAATCAGACACCGGTTCCTTATCTGGGAATTACAGGTCTGGATGTGACCAATCAGATTAACACAGAGCTGAAAGTACCTTTTGGCGCTTATATCAAAGAGGTGGCCAAAGATTCTCCTGCCATGCTGGCAGGCATCCGTCAAGGGGATGTGATCGTGCAAATGGGCGGTCGGTCTATCAATAATTTTAATGACTATATCAATGCACTGATGCTGCTGGAAGCCGGCCAGTCTGTGAATATTACCTTAATGCGCCAGTCTCAGGAAGAATATAAAGAAATGACACTCGATATCATACTGGGTGGGGATCATAAAAAAGAATAAAGAGGAAGACTGCGAGCTTTTTACGCCGCAGAATGGAGGAAAAATGAAATATATCAAGGATTTAAGAGAAGGGGATCGCATCTTCGATATCTATCTGTGCAAATACAAACAGGCAGCTGTCACCAAAAATGGCAAGCCCTATGAAAATGTGATCTTACAAGACAAAACAGGCACCATTGACGCCAAAGTATGGGAACCCAATAACCCGGGGATCGGCGAATATGATGCTCTGGACTACATAGAAGTTTACGGGGAAGTCAACAACTTTCAAGGCGCTCTTCAGGTAAATGTAAAGAGAATCCGCACCTGCCGCGAGGATGAGTACAACCCTGCTGATTACCTTCCCGTCAGTTCCAAGGACATTGAGCAGATGTACCAGGAGCTTCTCGGTTTCATAAAAAGCATTCAAAACAACCACCTGCGCCAGCTTCTGGAAGCTTTTTTTGTGAAGGACGCAGCATTTGTCAAGGCATTTCGTAATTCCTCCGCAGCCAAAACCGTACATCACAGTTTTGTAGGAGGACTTTTGGAGCATACTTTAAGTGTCACCAAATTATGCGATTTTTATTGTAAAGCTTACCCTATCCTGAAAAGGGATCTGCTTTTGACTGCAGCCATGTGCCATGATATCGGCAAGACCAGGGAGATTTCTTCTTTCCCGGAGAACGACTATACCGACGATGGTCAATTACTGGGCCATATTGTCATGGGCTCTCAGTTGGTAGCAGAAAAAGCCTCCGGCATACCAAATTTCCCCCATGTGCTTTTAAGCCAGGTACAGCACTGCATTTTGGCGCATCACGGCAAGTACGAGTACGGTTCTCCCAAGATTCCGGCCATCATCGAAGCCTTGGCGCTCAACTACGCAGACGATACCGATGCCAAGCTGGAGACATTTAAAGAAATTTTGGAAAGCAGCACGGAAACCGGCTGGCTTGGTTATAACAGATTGTTTGAGTCCAATCTGCGGGCTACCAAATTAGATTAAATGTCAGGAGTAAAAATGGAATATCAGAAAAATGATTTATTGACAGTAACCATAGAAGATATGGGCACAGAAGGAGAAGGCATCGGCAAAGTCGATGGCTTCACCCTTTTTGTGAAAGATGCCGTCATCGGCGATACCGTAGAAGTAAAGATCATGAAAAGCAAAAAGCACTATGCCTATGCCCGATTGGAGAAGGTGATCACACCTTCTCCTTTTCGAACGCAGCCAAAGTGCCAATACCACAGACAATGCGGCGGTTGCCAGATCCAGGCGCTTAACTATGACAAGCAGCTGGAATTTAAACAGACCAAAATCCGGAACAATCTGGTCCGTATCGGTGGTTTTGAGGAAGCCTTTATTGATCGGATCATGGAACCTATTGTAGGCATGGAAGAGCCTTACTACTATCGCAACAAGGCACAATACCCCGTGGGCACGGACAAAGAAGGCAACGTGATCACCGGTTTCTACGCCGGCCATACCCACTCCATTATTGCCAACACCAACTGCCACCTGGGCGTGCCGGAAAACGAAACCATCCTGAATCTGATCTTATCATACATGAGGCGCAACCATGTCACTGCTTATGATGAGGCCACCGGCCTTGGGCTGGTACGCCATGTGCTGATCCGCAAAGGTTTTACCAGCGGCGAGATCATGGTCTGTTTGGTGATCAATCAAAAGCCAAAGGCTCAGGGAAAAATCAGCCAAGCGGGAACCACATTTCTTCCTGCTCAGAAAGACCTCATAGAGGCACTTGCCAAAGTAAAAGGCATGACCAGCATTTCCGTCAGCATCAATACCAGACAGACCAACGTGATCATGGGCGAAGAAGTCCACTGTATCTGGGGCAGTCCCACCATACAGGACACCATACACGTCCGCAATATGCAGAAGGAAGGTTTCCCCTTTACAGGTCAGGAACTGACTTTCAAGATATCACCCCTGTCCTTCTACCAAGTGAATCCCGTCCAGACGGAAAAGCTCTACAGCCTGGCGCTGGAATACGCCGGCCTTACCGGCAAGGAAACTGTCTGGGATCTCTACTGTGGCATCGGCACCATATCCCTTTTTCTGGCTACCGGCGCCAAACAGGTCTATGGCGTGGAGATCGTTCCCCAGGCCATTGCGGATGCCAAGGAGAACGCAGCGCGCAATCATATTGAAAATGCACAATTTTTTGTAGGAAAGGCAGAGGAAGTTTTACCTCAAAAATATGAGCAGGAGGGCATCTTTGCAGATGTGATCGTTGTAGATCCTCCCCGAAAAGGCTGCGATGAGGCCTGCCTGGAGACTATGCTGCAAATGAAGCCTGAGAGGATTGTGTATGTCAGCTGCGACTCTGCTACCTTGGCAAGGGATCTTAAGGTGCTATGCGAGGGAGGGTATGAACTGAGACGCGTCAGAGGAGCAGATTTGTTTGGGCAGACGATCCATGTGGAGACCGTGTGTCTCTTAGAACGAATGGGCAACCGAAAACCAGATTCTTATGTTGATTTATGTATCGATATGAATGAGTATCATAAGATTAAAGGCGTGAACTGCTAAAATTAGTATTGTGAGGGAAGATTTATGGATTTGAGAACAATGCAGAAAGTAGT
>JAZSFW010000165.1:0-2227 GCA_045532445.1 Acetatifactor sp.
ACCGCTTGGCCTCCGACTTGGCATTCTTCCTGCGGGCTGCAAGGAATCTTTCTTCAAATACCAGGCCGCCTGCACCGGCTTCATGCCCAGATCCCTGGCCGTCTCCAGCTCTCTGCTGCCGCCGTCTCCCACATAAATGCACTCACCGGGAGCCACGTTCAGCTTGTCCATACATAGCCGGAAAATCTCCGGATCGGGCTTTTTCAAGCCCTGCTCGCAGGAGAGACATGCCGCATCAAAAAAAGGAAAAAGGGCACTTCTACGGATCACTTCTGCCTCTTCCGAAAAACAGTTGCTGACAAGTCCGATCTTAATCTCCTGCTTCTTTAAAACCTCAAGCATAGGCAGAATCTCCCCGTGGAGATGACGGAAGCACTCCTCCTTGGCAGCCCTTCGCTTGTCTGCCAGCTTTTGCAAAAGTTCCGTCGAATAGCACTGATTTTCTTTCAGGACCCGCTCCAACAGTTCCTCCAGGGTCAGCTTCCCAAGGGTACGGTCATCCTCTGCCGGCCTCCAAACCGCCTGAAAGTCAGCTTCCGCAATCCCCGCATCCGCCGCCATCTGTGCACCGAAATACAAAGGACTTTCAAAATGTGTAATCAACGTCTCAAACATATCAAAGATCACTGCACGGATCATATTAATTGCACTCTCCAATCTCAAAAATCAGGATCCGCTCTCTCTTATCTTTTCCAGGGAACAGGTCCTGACAATCAATCTCATCCACAAAATCCAGCATCTCCGTGCCGGCACCGCCTGTCATCAGACAGGCCACATACTCATTATCCGGATAGTAAAAAAATAACCGCATGGTCCTGGGCTCCTCATAGTAGGAATCCAGAATTTTCGCCAATACTGACCGCAAGATTTCCACAGAAAAAGGATTGAAAAAATAAAAACAGTCAGCACCTGCCGGCTCATATTCAGCGGCGTTTTGACACAAAAACGATACCGGCGATTCCGCATCACCACCCATTCGGACATACGGACGCGCTACCTTTATCTGCCCGGATATCTGCCCTTCACCCACGCTTTCATTATACGAATCACTATTCTGCACCGCCTGCAGAAAAATCCTCTCATCATATTCCAAACCGATGGTTCTACAGCCCAGCACATGATGGAGAAAGAACCCCACTCTTCCCTTACCGCAGCCGTAATCCACCACCACATTGTCCTGATCTATGTAACCGCTCTCTGCCAGTCTTTCTAACACCGAATAAGGCGTGGGCTCGTAGGGATGATGATAAGCATCTGCCGCAGAATCATCCCGGCCGATGGTCTGTATATTCAGTTTTCGGTCCCAATTTAAATCTTTTTTCTTTGCCGGCATGACACTTCCAATTCTCTTCCCATTCTCTTTCCGTTTCCTTACGCCTCTGTTACGATTCTTTTACCCGCTTTCCGCAGACATGCTCCGGTACCAGCTTTAACAGCAATGTGCCCGGACCGTATTTTTCTATTTCTTTCCGGATATATTCTTCATCAGAAGTAAACTTGCGGCTGAGTCTGGCCGAAATATCCGCTATCTGCGCCATATCGTCCACAATCTCCATCCTGCCGAACACAATCACACTCTTTATATTCAAGCCCCAATCGCCCTCATCCAGATACCCTTGATCGTAAACACAAAAAGACACTTTATCGTGCTTTCTCAGGGCATCCAGCCGATGTCCCACCTTACCGCAATGGAAATAAACGGCACCGTCATCCTCATTGTAAAAGTGATTCATGGGCATGCCATAAGGGTAATCTTCATCGCCTAACACAGATAGTACTCCGCGCTTTTCGCTTTTTAATATGGTAATGCACTCCTCCATGGGAAGTTGTTTTGCAGTTCTGATCATTTCCCGGAACATTTGTATTTCCTCCTGTGTATCCTTCTCTTTCCTACCACGAATCTTTATGTGGTTTTCCCTTTCGCTCTCGTCAGTCTCCTGTTACTTTTTTACCCCGATCAGCACCGCCCCAAAATATTTCCGCTGTTTCAAAAATGCATCCAGGCTGGAACCATAATTGTCCGGTCCCTTGGAATTACTGTAAGTGTTGTAACCGATGACCTTCTCATCCTGACAGTGAAGGGTCACAAAATGCTTGCCGAATTTCCATTTATTACGCCACCAATAAAAGAGAATACAGACATCGCTCTCCTTTACCAGTTCGTCGAAGCGGCGGCGTTTTGCAGTCATTTTCACCCGGAATTTCTGCTGTTTAAAATAAATGGCCG
>JAZSFW010000097.1:0-27497 GCA_045532445.1 Acetatifactor sp.
GATCGAGTAATTAAATTAACCTCTTTTATAGTACACGAAGGTGGTGTCAATTTTGAAATAACCTATTCAGTTAACGGTAACAGCTATAGAGAAGAAGGTAGTTATCCGGTATATAATGCTTTTTAAAAAAGGATTACAACATGCGAAAGAATTATATTATAAAATTTATTATATCAGTATCAACAGTTTTGCTGGTGTTTGCATCCTGTGTTAAAAAAGAACCCTCAGAATTTGATTTACATTATCTATTTGAATATGGCTTTCATGTTACAGATAATGTGTTTTCAGCGGGTGAAGTTGAATTTCTTATTTCAGTGGAACAGCTGCTTGAAGAAAAAGAGCTGGATGAGGAGGCAATTTACAGCAGGGAGAACACTGGGAGCTACGAGTCAGCAATCGTTATAAATGATGTGAAGACCATGAATCTGAGTAACGAAATGCGGGAGATATATAGATTTTTCGATGATAAACTTATTACTGTTGAGTATTCAATCCCGGTAACCGATGATGAAAGGGCTTTAATCTGTCAGATTATATATGATCAGGTAATGGCATTGAATCTGACGAATCAAACTAATTTTAGCCTTGAAGGATTAAAGGACGGCACTGGTTCTTATACTTGGGAAGATGAAAAGAAAAATACACTTTCCATATCATGCCCTACAACACTTGAAAATGAGCCAGATATTATTATGATTGGACTACATGTTGCAAGGGAATCCGTGTTAAGCCAAGTCCTAGTTGATTGATGTCCTTTTTCGGAAAAAAATTGGATAAACAACTCGTCTACCTGAAAACGAGGCTGCAAAAAAGTTGCTTAAAGAAAAAGTCGCTTAAACTTCACAGAATAAGCGATTTTTTCTTTGGAGAATCAGACCAATGCCACAAAAAACGTACTTAATAGATGAAAGCGCTTTTCAATCCGGAAAGGGAGGTGAACAACATGGATGATCTAAAGATCATAGAACTCTACTTTGAAAGAAACGAGCTGGCGATCAAGGAGACCGATGCAAAGTACGGCAAGCTCTGTTATCGTATCGCTTACAATATCCTTTGCAACAACGAAGATTCAGAAGAATGTGTGAACGATACCTATATGGGAGCGTGGAATGCCATTCCGCCCACAAGGCCGAACAACTTCTTGGCCTTTCTCAGTAAAATCACAAGAAATCTTTCTTTAAAACGATTGGAATTTCTGACACGGAAGAAGCGGTCGGCGAACGTCCTTTTATCTTTGGAAGAACTTTCAGCAGTATTGCCAGATGAACGCTATGCTCCTCATGTGAGTGATGAGGATGTAGGGAAATTGATCTCTGCTTTCCTGCGCAGACAAAAAGAGGATGCAAGAAATGTTTTCATTCGAAAGTATTACTTCTTCGATCCTATCGAAGAGATCGCAGTGCGTTATTCCTTTACCGAGAACAAGGTAAAGAACATGTTATTCCGCACCCGAAACAAGTTAAGAGATTATCTGATCAAGGAGGGCGTTGCACTATGAAAATACCGAGAACGGCAAATGCTGTGGGACATATTGATGAAGAACTTATCCTTGTAGCCGCAGAAGGCGAAAAAAGTACAAAGCGCATTTCCTGGCATAGATGGAGAACCATGGCGGCCTGTTTTGCAGTGTTTGTTATCGCAGGTACGGTTATCCTTCCATTGCTTTTAAGGGACAATATCCCAAATAGTGCAGGAAATCGATACGAGGAATTTACTGCTCATATCAGCGAGACTGCAATCGTATGGCCCTGGGAATATCGAAGCACATCTGAAAAATATAGTAATCTCGTAATAGACGATGTTGGATATCTCAGAAGCGGACGGGAAGTGCCGAAAGAACTGATTGGCCAGCTGATTGGTACCTATACGGCCACCGGGTATGATGAATTCAATGATAAGAATCATACGATGGAGGTGGAGGTATATCAGCTCCAGAATGTAGCGCAAAACCGTTTCGTTGCCGTAAAACTGGTTGATTCTTACTACGTTTTCTCAAAAGAGGAATATGGTCCGCCAAACACTCTGGGGGAACTTTTGGAGCAGGTGGACTTACCCAAGGTGGTGGAGTTAAACCGTTTTTCTGAAAAAAGAAGTAATCCGGGCAGCAATCACTTTGTTTTAAATGATGATGACTATGTGTGGGAAGTGCTTTTCGGTTGTAAGGATGCCCCGTTTATAGAGGATCAGCTATGGAGTGTAAGCGGCCGAGAGTATCTGAGTTTCAGCATTAGTTCTGAGACTTTGGGAATCTACAGGAATGCCATGTATGTGACAGAAGACGGATATCTGTGGACCAATGCATTCAGATGGCAATATTTATTTTATATTGGCGAAGAAGCTGCCGGAGAAATCCTGCGGTATGCTAAGAAAAATTCTACAAAAGCAGAGTATGAACCCTACCAAAACGCCATCATCGGAACCGTTGTGGACATAACCGGTGACCATATCCTGGTGGACGATTCCAACCTTTGCAAAGACCCGACAGACGGTATTACCTATAAGGTTTCTCTAAGTGATATTCGCATTGCACGCTATGTGAATTATGGGGTGATCAAAGTGGGGGATATGGTGCAGGTTTCCTATGAAGGAGATGTGGATGCAGAAAAGGGAAACACGCTGGAAAACGCTGTTTCTATATCCAAAGTTGTGATCCAAGGCAAGGATGTACTGATTCCGGAATAAAGCGTTAAACCTTCTCCTGATAAACAGCTATAAGCATAAAAACGGAGCTGTGCTCCATAGATCAATCTATTTTGCAACAGCTCCTTTACGTGCATGGCTAAAAAAGTTTTAATTTTCTTCCGGTCTTGTACCCAAGGTAATCGAAAGTTCAACGTCCTGGTACTCTCCCCGCTGGATTCTTTTTACCGTCAACGATACGGTATCTCCTGCCCGATAGTACTGGAGCGCACTTTGCAGATCCTGGTTATTGGAAATCTTCTGTCCTTCAAATTTCACAATGATATCTTTTCTTAATAAACCAGCTTCCATAGCCGGAGAATCTTTTTCCACTTCCAGAACAAATACGCCCATGGGCATATCATATACCTGAGAGAAATCACTGGAAATGGTCTGCATGGAGATGCCCATGTAACCCACTTCACCGTCTTCCACCTTGGTTCTGGTCTCTTTGAGCATCAAGTCTGCAATAATGGGCTTGGCTGCGGAGATAGGAATGGCATAACACATACCCTCTACGGCGGTGGCACCGATCTTGTTGGAGTTGATTCCGATGACTTCACCATTCACATTTAACAGCGCACCACCGGAGTTACCGGGGTTGA
The DNA here is from genome assembly GCA_045532445.1 of Acetatifactor sp. Lineage (GTDB taxonomy): Bacteria > Bacillota > Clostridia > Lachnospirales > Lachnospiraceae > Acetatifactor. Next base: position 3,285 of record JAZSFW010000097.1, read on the forward strand.
TGGCTGCATTAGTCTGAATGAAGCTATTAGTCACGCCTTCCTCAATGGTCACTTCTCTGTTCAACGCACTGACAATACCGTTGGTAACGGACTGACCATAGCCCAATGCATTACCAATGGCCACTACCGGCTCACCCAATTTCAGAGAACCGCTGTCACCAAGGGTCGCAATGGCAATGGCTTCCTTGGTCTCTTCTGTCAGAGCTTCCAAAGGAATGGCGATCACTGCCAGATCCATGTCGGAATCCAAGCCTTTGATCTGCGCCTGGGCTACAGAACCATCTATAAAAGTTACATCCAATTTCTCAGCATCTGACACCACGTGATGATTGGAGACAATCAAAAGCTCTGACTCGCTCTCCGCCACAATAATACCGCTTCCGCTGGAAGCCCTCTCTTGCTTGTAAGTCTGCCCAAAAAAGGTAGTTCCGGTCTCTGTAAAATTATTTACAATAGAAACCATGGCAGGCATCACTTCCTCTACCACGTCAGTTACGTCAGAAGACACCACCCGCACTTCTGTCGTATCAGTCAACTTAATACCGGACTTACTCTCATCAATTGTCATATCTGTATTTTCGATCTGACCACTGACTACTGCCTGGTCTTCCCCTTTTGCAATTTCCTTCCCTGCCCCGGTTAACTGCTGTACGCCATAAAAACCTACACCGGCAAACAATCCAAAGAAAAGTCCCATGCAGATACTTACTGCAACCTTCCCCCAAAAACCGGAAGACTTCTTTTCCTTACGCTTCTTTCCTGAGTTCTCCTGACCATTTCCTTGAAAAACATGATTCCCGCCAGCACCGCCGGTATTATAAGCATGATAATTACCATACTCACCTGCACCACTTACACTGCCATTGCCCCTGTCAACATTATCACTGCTGAAGGAATGATAAGACTGATATCCTGTCCTGCTGTTCCATCCGGAAACACTGTTTCCCTGATACCCGTTATCCCTCTGCTCATACTGCGTAGAATGCTGACCGCTCTGCTCCTGCTGATTCATCTGTTCCCCCTTCTCTTGCCCTTCATTCACATTCCCTATATTATTACCTGCACTCTCACCGGAATAAATATCATTATTATTAACACCATCATTATACCTATCCATACTTTCTCCTTCCCGGAAACCGCATCCACTGCCTGTTTCCCTTTATCTTATGAACCCAGTATACCGATAAAATGTGACCAAATTGTGATGAATCCATAATCAATTTGTGAAAATTCTTATGGAACTATAACCTTGCCCTATTTCCTTCAAACTTCTTTCCTTCAGCTGCCATGAGAGTAGGTCTCCTGCAAGCTGTAGGAGGCCGGCCCCCATGGCGTTTTCCGCCTACTCCACCGTCACGGATTTTGCCAGATTCCTGGGTTTATCCACATCACACCCTCTTCCCACAGCCACATAATACCCAAACAACTGCAATGGGATAATGGCAAGTGAATTGGCAAATAAAGGATCCGTTTCGGGAATAAAGACCACGTAATCTGAAACTTTTTCCATGGCTGTATTCTCCTCACAGGTCACTGCCATGACAAAAGCGCCCCGGGCTTTTACTTCCACGATATTGCTGATCATTTTCTGGTAAAGCTTTGGCTGGGTAGACACAGCCACCACAAGAGTCCCCTCCTCAATCAGAGAGATGGTTCCGTGCTTCAGTTCTCCTGCCGCATAGGCCTCAGAGTGAATATAGGAAATTTCTTTTAATTTCAGGGAACCCTCCATGGAAATGGCATAATCGATGCCTCTTCCCATAAAAAAAATATCCCTGGCCCCTATATATCGGTTTGCGAAGTGCTGAATCTTTTCTTTTTGCCCAAGCAGCATCTCAATGTGATAGGGTAACTTCTTTAATTCTGCAAGCAGAGCCTGAAAACGTTTCTCCTCCACAAGGCATCGTACCTTAGCAAGCTTTAACGCCAACACGTACAGCGCGGCAAGCTGCGCACTGTAAGCCTTGGTAGTTGCCACTGCAATCTCCGGTCCTGCCCAGGTGTACAGGACGCTGTCTGCCTCACGGGCAATGGAGCTGCCCACCACATTGACAATTCCCAGGGTTTTAAGACCTCTTGCTTTGCTTTCCCGCAATGCGGCCAGGGAGTCGGCTGTCTCCCCCGACTGGCTGACAACGATCACCAGCCCTCCTTCGTCCATGATGGGATCACGATAGCGAAATTCACTGGCCAGATCCACTTCCACCGGGATTCTTGCCAAAGACTCCATCACATATTTACCGGTCATTGCCGCATGATACGCAGAACCGCAGGCTACCATATGAATCCTGTTTATTTTCCCAAGCTCCTCATCGGTCATATTTAACTCATCGATAGCAATGTCACCACCCTTGATTCTGGGTGAAATGGTGTCCGCCACAGTCTTAGGCTGTTCATACATTACCTTGAGCATAAAATGCTCATAACCGCCTTTCTCCGCAGCATCAGCATCCCATGCAATGCTCACAGGCTCCTTGGTCAATTCTTCCTCATCCACAGAATAGAATTTCAGATGATTTCTTTTCAGGCGGACCAGTTCCTGATTTTCCACATAATAAACGGTTCTGGTATATTTCAGAACAGCAGGTACATCCGAAGCGAGAAAACAACCCTCTTCGTTTTGTCCAACGATCAGGGGGCTGTCTTTTCTTACGGCAAAAATTTCATCCGGGCAATCTGCAAACAAAATTCCCAGAGCATAGGATCCCTCTACACGATGAAGCACCTTGGTGATCGCCTCCAAAGGGTTCCCCTTATAATAATAGTCTAACAAATGAGCCAATACCTCTGTATCCGTTTCTGACACGAACTCATATCCTTTACTGAGCATCTTTTTCTTCAGTGGAATGTAGTTTTCAATGATACCATTGTGTACTACAGCGATGGTTCCTGCCGGATTCAGGTGTGGGTGAGAATTCACATGACAAGGAGCACCGTGGGTAGCCCATCTGGTGTGGCCGATGCCGCATGTTCCTTTCATGGATTGCCCTGCCTGAGTCAGATTCTCTAAAACCTTCAGCCTTCCTGCCGCTTTTTCAACTACAATTCTTTCTCCGTCAAAAACGGCCATTCCCGCCGAATCATATCCTCTGTACTCCAGCCTGGACAAGCCGTCCAGAACAATAGGTGCAGCCTGACTGCCCCCTATATACCCCACAATTCCACACATAATTCCCTCATTTCCGGCACTCTTTGCCTTAATTACCTCCAATAATCCTTATTATCAGAAAAAGCGATTACCCAGGACTGGGGCAGGGCTTTATAATGCTTGCCCAACAAGTAACCCGCATATTTGCACCCTGTCTGCAAAAACAGATGGGGCACTTTACCAACCATACCATTGCGGGCAAGATAAGAAGCCGTCTTAAGAACCATTTTTTTGCCCTCAGACTCTGATTCTACACCGGCAAACACCTCCGGATGCTCCGCCTGGGATACTCCCAGATCAAAATTCCGGTGAAACTGCTGCTTATTGGTGTAGTTGTGGGAGTGAATCACCTGCGCCTTTGCCTCATACGCAATCTTGTAACCCGCCTTCACAGCCCTGGCCGCATAGATCATATCTTCATTAAAAATAGTATGACGCACAAAGCCTCCTAATTCCTCGTAAATATCTCTGCGGTACGCAGCACACACATTGGAGCAGAAAAAGGTCTTAATGCCAAGCTGCGGCAGATCCTCTAAAGACTTGACGCAGGACTGCTGCGGATAGTTAAAGCTTCTTGTGTAGCTTTCCATGGCACTGCAGGATGCATTGGGAAGCTGTCTGGCGTAAGCCGCTGCCACCGCACCGGATGACTTGTCCTGCCCACGATCAACCAACTGTTCCGTAAGGCGTTCTATCAAGTACTGATCTGCCGGCATGGCATCCTGGGTCATCATGATAAAAATATCTGCATCCGATTTTTTGACACCTTGACGCCTGGTCCGTCCATGATCAAACTCTCGCTTCGATATATGATTTACTTCCACATTCTTATATTGCTCTTTAAATCGAACTCCATACATTAATTTCTCAAAATATTTTTCTTCTGTATTCATCAGAATGATTTTGCTTGGCGGTATCGTCTGCTTTTCCAGCTTCTCTATCAGCGCAAAGAGTTCTTTCCCCGGTTTATAGGTGGGTATGATCACGTCTATCTTCATATATTATCCTCTCCTTCCCTTTGGAAACCAAAAGCTTCTATCAGAAAGAGGGAGCATAGTGCTCCCCCTTATCGTACCTATATTGTTATTTTTTCAGATAAGGATCCGTGTCAGACTTAATCTTTGCACTATACTCCTTTACCTTCTCAGAAACCTTGTAATCAGTCTTACCAAATAAAAATTCATGCAGCCATGTCACGTTTGATTCCAGATCCACAGGGATAACGCTGCTTCCCTTACTTCCGATATTACCGGTGGTACGCATAGATTTCTCGGGGAATCCGTCCTGATCCACGATTCTGTAATTGGCAACTTCACTGAGATAAGGAGTAATGTCCTTAACCGTCAGAGTGGTAACCACATGTTTCATTGCCTCAGTAAACACATCGGTCAAGGTGGCAAGATCTGTCTTTTTAACCTTTTTCTCAATCGCCATCAGCAACTCACGCTGACTGGCAGCACGGGCAAAGTCATCACCTGTCCGATAACGGATTCGGCAGTATGCGGTAGCCTGCAGACCGTTGAGCGTCTGCATACCGGTGGTTTTCACTTCATCATATTTGTCAATGCCCAGAACCTTCGCAATACTATACTGGTAGTTGTTGATATGCTTCAGCTCCTGCTCATCCACATCCAGCTCAACACCGCCCAGACCATCTACAATACCCTTCAGGCCTTCATAACCGATGGCTACAAAATCATTGATATCCATGTCCAGGTTAGCATTGAGCATCATTACAGCCTGTTCTCCACCGCCCTGATGATACGCAGTATTACACTTTATGTAATAGTCGTTACCAATATTCAGATAGGTGTCACGATATACGCTGACAAGCTTAATGTCTCCTGTGTCAAGATTAATGCTGGCGATCATAGTAGAGTCACTGCGCCCGCCTTTTATCAGCTCACTCTCATTGTTTGCATCGATACCAAACAATGCAATGTTCCAATACCCTTTCATGATAGGATCTTCCTGAACTTCCGGTGCGATCTCTATTTCTTCCGGCTCCGTAGGAAGTTCTACTACAATAGGGCCTTCTTCACTCTTTTCAAACACCTTGAGCATAACAGCTACCATTACTACCAAAACCACGATCTCTACTGCAAATACAATGATCTTCCTTCTCTTTTTGGCAGCCCTTTTCTTTGCCGCTCTGGCTCTTGCAGCCTGATTGGCAGCGTTTGTGTTTTGTCCTGCATGGTTTGTCTGATTCGTTGTCATAATCACGTTTCTCCCTTTTGCGCATATCATGATCAATATGCGTTTTTGTTAATAAAGCCTGTAAAAAATGTCATAAATATGATTTTAATATCAAAACCCATGGTCCAGTTTTCGATATAATAAATGTCATAATCAATACGCTTACGGATCGAGGTATCCCCTCTGTATCCGTTTACCTGTGCCCAACCGGTCAATCCCGGCCTCACCTGGTGCTTTACCATGTATCTTGGTATCTCTTCTCTGAACTTTTCTACAAACAGCGGCCGCTCAGGTCTGGGACCCACAAGACTCATGTCACCTTTTAAAATATTAAACAACTGGGGCAGTTCATCTAAGCTTGTCCGCCTTAAGATCTTGCCTATAGGGGTCACCCTGGGATCATTCTTTACCGTCCAGGCTTTCTTTTCTTCACTGGGCGCCTGTTGCTCCATGCTGCGGAATTTGTACATATAAAACGGCTTATTGTGAAGTCCCACTCTCTCCTGCTTGAAGATCACCGGTCCGGGACTGGTAAGCTTAACTAACAGTGCCGACAACAGCATGATCGGAGAAGTAAGGATAATTCCACAAAGCGCTCCCACAACATCCACAATCCGCTTCAGCATTCTATTGATGGTATTGGTCAGCGGCACACACCGAATATTGATCACCGGAAGCCCCATCAGATCTTCTGTATAGGGATGGGTGGGGATCAGACTGTTGTAATCCGGTATAAACTTAGTATGCACACCGGACTTCTCACAGATGGCTACAATTTTTTCCAAATGCTCATAATCCTTCAAAGACAGGGTGATGGCAATTTCATCCAGCTTGTTTTCCGGCAGGATATAGTTGAGATTATCAATCGCACCCAACACTTTCACGCCCTTGTACAACGTCCCTCTGGGCACATGATCATCCAGAATGCCGCACACAACATAGCCCCACTGGGGATTGTCCTGAAGTCTGTTAACATATTCCTCACAAGATCGGGAATAGCCAACCAAAAGAATGTGTTTCAGGTTATATCCCTTACTGCGCATAGTCTGCAGACTCTTACGCAGCAAAATGCGCGAACAGGATGTCAGACTCACATTCAGGCAGAAGAAAATCAAAATCATTAATCGGGAAAAATTAATTTCCCGCATAATTACATACAAGGAAAGAATAAAGATTGCGATACCAAACCCATTGGCTTTTACAATACCCCAAATCTCATCACGCCTGCGCACAGTCCGCTTGGGCGTATATACGCTGCAATAATAATACAGCAGCATGTATACCGGAATCAGCAAAATAAGCACAATAAAATAGTCTAAAGCCGGAAGATCTCCCAGCTCCGGACCAGGTTTGGTAATATAAAATTTAATATAATACGCCAGTGCATAAGAAACTGCTGTGATAATCACATCCATTATCAGATGCAGCCTGTTAAACACCGTTTGATTGTCTTTTATCATAAGCGTCACCCGGTCTTAGTATCTGCGAATATTCTACAATATTATCGACAAAAGAGCAACTTAATAATTTATGAAGCAAATTCTTAAGGGAATTTAAGAATTTGTTCGAAACCTAGCAGAACGCAACAGCGATGGGGACGGGGGCAAGAAAGTGCCGTCTTGGGTTTGAGGGTTCGGCTGGGTGGCAGGGCAAGGCATGGACGCGGTTGCAGTTGCAAGGGCTGTAAGGGTTACTAATAGTTGGCAGGGGGAGAAATGGGAAGTTAAGGGCAGAGCACGCACGGCAAAACTCGTCGCGCTTTCAGCGCTCCTCAGACATGTTGCCGTTTGTGCTCTAACACTTTCCATTTCTCCCCCTGCCAGCTCTAAGTAACACTAACAGCCTTGCAGATGTCAACCATGTCCATGCCATGACCATCTTCCCTGTCCCACTCCCAATCCATATACGGCACTTTCCTTCCCCTGTTAGCCGATGAGTTTTATTGCTCGTGATTATTTTTTCGCAAAGAGGGTGAATGTATTCTTGTAAAGTTTTGCCTGGATTGATAGGTAATGGGAGAGGTTGCGCCACTGGAAGGGGATTATGTGGCTTTTTCCTTCTGGGGTTTTTAGTTTGTGGAGGCCGTTTCGGAGGCCTTTGATGTATAGGGAGCCCATTCCTTTTTTGGCAAAGAAAAGGGTTTTGATGAAAAAGCCAAGTAAAAGGAAGGGGAGGTTCCAGAAAAGTTGTAAAGGGGGCATGTTCTTGCCGATCAGGTAGACGCTGTTGGCAGAGGTTAGGTTGGTCTTGAATTCGTTGTAGCGGGAGCCACTGGTGGCGCTGCCGGCGTGGAGGACTTTGGCGGCTGGGGTGTAGACGCAGTGGTAACCGTAGATTGCTGCGCGGTAGGAGATGTCGATGTCTTCCAGGTAGGCAAAATGATTCTCATCGAAATATCCGATTTCGTCTAATATTTGTTTGCGGTAGATGGAAGCGCCGCCACAGGCTGCGAAGATCCTTGAAGAGGTTTGGTAAGAAGCGGCTGGCTTTCCTTTTCCTCGGGCGTAAGCCCAGCCGAGGACGCAGTATTGATCGCCGGCATCGTCAATCAGATCATGGTTCTGCCACATCAGCATCATGGCACTTGCGGCAAAAAGTTTTTTGTCCCGTTCTATGGTGTCCACCAGAGCTTTTACAAAGTTTTCCAGTACTACCGTGTCATTATTGAGCAAGATCACATAGGGTGTTGCTGCAGCTCTTATCCCCACATTTACTGCATGACAAAAACCGGTGTTCTCAGAAAGAGCTGTCAATTTCACCTGAGGATATTTCTCCTTGATCAGTTCCAAGCTGCCGTCCTTGGAGCCATTATCCACGACCAATACCGTAAACAGCTCCTGCTCCTGCAAGCGAAACAGGCTGTCCAGACAGCCTTCTATATATTTGATCCCATTGTAATTGGGAATCACTACTGTTGCCTTTACCATTTGTTTTCCCTTTCCGTTTGCTGTCCATCCATGGAAAAACAGCCTCACTGATCAATGGGTCGGCTCCACCCAGGATTCCAACAAACCCGATATCCTGCACTTGCCAGAGCTTCTCCCAATTTCAGGCTTAATGCCATATAATCTGTCTCTGCCGGAAGCTTCGACCAGTCAAAACAACTATTTTCTGCTGTCACATAGGGCACACCTGCCACACGCTCAAAAAGTTCTTGGCATGCTTGGTTCAACTGAAGAAACCTGATGTCCACAGCCGCCACATCCTGAAGCAGCACACCTCTGTGCATATAGCCACTATAACCTGCCTTCAGGCCCTGATATAATATCTGACCATTCAGGTCATAAGCGCCGCCTGCGATCTTCCCGCGGTGCAAAAGCTTTCCGCCCACAGCACCCACATCCTTGCGTACACTAAGGATGTCAGGCTCATAGTTCAAGCCATAAAAACCCAGATGCTTTAAGTGTACGGCCTCTGCCTTCCACTTCAGCCTCCTGGCCATATCCTGTACTGCCCGCTTCCCGGCTTCATAAGCGTACTGCTTACTCCCCGGATTCTCAGCGGTGGAACCTGTATGACACCTCCAGTGGTATAATACTTGAGGAATATGAACGATCTGCTTTTCTCTCATAAGGCTTATGCCATCCGGATTTTCTCCGCACAAAATCTGTTCTGCCGCCCGAAGCACCAGATCAAAATCCTGCGCGCCATCATATTCTTTGCGAAAACCAAGACTCTGAATCAATTCTCTTTTCATTACCAGAAAATGGCAGATATAATTGTTGGACAATAATAAATCGAAATTAAAGTCCATCTTCCAATGAGGCTCATAATATTGTGTCCGATCCTGATTGCATTTATCTTCATCCGAATATAACAGCAAAGGCTCCTGCCCTTCCCGGCTCATACGTTCTATCTGCACAGCCATCTCAAACAATGCATCCGGTGTCAGTACATCATCATGATCCAAAAGTCCCACATAATCTCCTGTTACAAATGCAAGAGCCTGATTACTATTCTCTGAAATACCTCCGTTTCGCTCCAACGGACAGTATTTGATCCGCCCGTTTCCCCGATCCTGACTACATATGCTAAGCTCTGACGCATATTGCTTTCGCACAATTTGTTCCAAGCTGTCATCCCCGGTGGCATCTGCCAGAATCAGTTCAAACTCACTATAGGTCTGGCCAAGAACAGAATCGATCATTTCCACCAGATATTCTTTCGGTGTTTTGTAAAGGGGCACCACAATACTGAACAGCGGTTTTACCTTAAACGCATGATTTCTTTGTGCCGCCAATGTCTGCTCGTCCGGCGCCATATAGCCATAAGTCTCTGCCTTTTTCTGACACAGACGTTCCCCAACCGCAGTAAATGTATTTTTCATTCCATTTCTGCGCAGATAATAAATTGTCTTTTTCAAGTCAGACAGATTCATGGCTGTCCCTCCTGTTTATTTTTCATAATACCGATAAATCTCTGTTTTTATGATCCTATCCACCAGATCACGCATTTGTCCAAGCTCTGTCTGCCAGTTTTCTGCAGTCCAGCGTTTTTCGGAAGCAGTCATTTGTTCCAGCATATACTGGTTTACCTGAGGTGTATAGTGTATCATGTCCATGTATTGATCCAGATTGCAGATAATTTCTTCTTCATCCTGAAAATAATAAACTTCCACATTCGGCAAAGAAAGAAGCGCCGGCATCACCTGCTCTATGATGTAAAACTGTTTTTCCAGATTTCCGTTTACTTCTGCACAGTCCCACCACATCATGGAGTAGGGCGGAAGTAAAAAGCGATACTGCGTATCCGGATGGGTTGTTATTTGGGAAACAAGACTTTCTATATTCTGCCTGATCAAAGGAATTTGCTCCGAAAAATCCTGTTCTGCAAGCTTGTTCGCAGGCTTTTCGTAAGCCTGCATCGCTTTCGCTGCACCAAACACTTTATCATGGGACCAGTCATAGGCTTTTCCTCCAGTGTTTCTTCCAAGGTAGGCAGAAGCAAGCATGAGCGGAATCTTTTCAAGCACGACTTCTTTGTTCAGCAAATAAGGGACATCATCCAAAACTGTCGATGTGTGCAGATACCGGGGCGTGTCTTTGCCATAAAGCGTCACTTCTGTGGATGCCTCCAGCGCAAACAGATCCAGACACCAGAACACGTTTTTCAGTGTTCTTTCCTCCTGAGCCATTTCCAGGTAGTAGAGCAAATCTGCCATGGAACCGGAAGCTCTGATGATCTTTAGGGTTTGACAGCCGTATGTTGTGTCCAGATAGGTGCTGTCAAAATTCTCCGCAACAGAGGAACCTACCAGCACACTGTCGTAGGAAAAGTTTCTGATTGTGCCGGGCATTTGGTTGTCACGGTCATTTAAGACTGCTTTCATGCCGGCAAAGGGGGCATGGTATTGGTAGAAAGGGTCAAAAAACCAGACCAGTGCAATGACGGCGAAGAGTAGGATTGCAAGGTAAAAGGTTAATTTTCCTAGTGGGGAGCGAAAAAATTTCATATAACATATCCTTTTAAGTGATTAAATCCAGCATTACTACAGCCATTCGGCATGGGCGCCTGGGACGTTCAGCAGCGCCCATTCGGCAAGGGCGCTTGGGACGTTCAGCAGCGCCCATTCGCAAAGTCGCGCCTGCGGCGCTTTTCGTCGCTTCGCGACTGCCTTTGCTCATTGCGGGGCGCTCCCTCAGAGAAGGTATTTGGATAAAAATTCGTGCAAGCACGATTTTTATCCAAATATCTTCTCTGGCTGAACTGGGAGTTAAAAGTTAAAATACAAAAACGTACTCACCTGGGACAGGGAAGCCACTGCCCAGACAAATAAAAAGGCTAAGGCAAGGAGGCCTGCTTTGGTTTTTCCATGGGTATCCATCCACTCTTGGGCGCGTTTTCCTCGAATCAGCAGTGTGCTGATGCCAAGAAGCAGCACCAGACAGGATACATACATTGCATTCAGATATTGGGGGGCAGTCAGTTCCAAGACCTTGCGGAGGGCAAAGTTTTCCGGAACCTGAAGGGTATTACACATTCCCAGGAACATGCCGGTATTTCCGCCGGAAAATAGTTTTTTCCACAAAAGCGCAGCGCTTTTAAGAGAATCACTCCTGAAAATGGAAAAAGATAAGGTAATAAACACCCCCGTCACCAATCGATTCAACCATTCCCATTTCAATCTGGCCTTAGGAAATGCTGTTTCCCACACAGCAGCAAGTCCATGCATAAGTCCCCAGACAATAAAGGTCCAGTTGGCGCCATGCCATACACCGCTGACAAGAAATACAACCAGCAAATTCAGACACTGTCTGCTTTTCCCTTTGCGGTTACCGCCCAAGGGAATATAAATATAACTGGTAAAAAAGCGAGATAAAGTAATATGCCATCTTCTCCAGAAGTCTCTCACAGATACGGCCAAAAGCGGGGAACGGAAATTCTCCGGCAGTTCAAAGCCGAACATCCTGCCAAGTCCCCTTGCCATATCACTGTAGCCGCTGAAATCAAAATACAGCTCCAGCATATAGCAGATAATGGTGATCCAGGCAGAAACCGCATCCAGATATGCCAGATTGGCATACTCTGCATTTACCAAAATACCCAGCACATCTGCAAGCAACACCTTCTTAGCCAATCCCAGGACAAAGAGCTCTGCTCCTGACAAAAAACTCTCTGTGGAAAATTTTCTGTTTTTGCGCTCCTGAAGCTGTGGAATAAACTCATCATGGAGCACAATAGGGCCTGCCACCAGCTGCGGAAAGAAGGTGATAAAGCAGCCAAACTCCCAAAAGCCATAGTGCCTGGCGTTCCCTCTGTAGCGCTCAATGATAAAAGACAGCTGCTGAAAGGTGAAAAAACTGATGCCCAGCGGAAGGGCAATTTTTTCAACCTGTATGTCCGTGTGCAAAAAGAAATTGCAATTATCAATAAAAAAGTTAAAATATTTGAAATAAAACAACATGCCAAGATTGGCAGCAAAACCCAACCAAAATAAAAGTTTTCTCCCCTTGCCCTCACCGGTCTTTTCCATCCATGCGCTGATCAGAAAATTCAGGAGTAAGCTTGCCACCAGGATCCAAAGATAATAAATATTATAATAGCCATAAAACCACAATGACATTCCCGTCAGAAAGATTCTGGCCGGCACCGGATTTTCAAGCTTTTGTAACGCAAACCATCCAACCAGTGCAAGCGGAAGAAATATCATCAAAAACACCGTCGAATTGAACAGCATATGCCCTCCCAATTCCTCACAAAATTTCCGGATTTCTTTGGTTAATCAGATATCTTCAGTGAAAAGTCACTTCTATCCAGTGAAAAGTTCACATTATAATAGGGATCTCCCTGTTCTAACACTTCCTTCCACTTGTCTCGGAATACCTCTGATTCCTTTTCATAGCGCTTTGCTTTTTCACCCTCTGTATCCAAACCTCTGGAAATGGATTCATAGTGATAGAGCTCTGCGAAGGGTGTCCATACATTCAGATAACCCATCTTTCTAAGCTTCAGGCAGAAATCCACGTCATTTAAGGACACCGCAAAGCCGGTATCCAACCCGCCTGCAGCTTCATACAGACTTTTCTTCACCAAAAGACATGCCCCTGTCACAGCGGAGAGATTCTGAGCATAACAAAGCCTTCCCATGTATCCCAGATTCATTCTGGCCTGCTTATAATGAACATGACCGGCTGTCCTGTGGGCTCCCAGACCAATGACTACCCCTGCATGCTGAATGGTCTTATCCTCATAATAAAGCTTCGCACCCACGGCACCCACATCTTCTCGCTGAGCATACATCAGCATCTCTTCCATCCAATTGACTGTGATCACTTCTGTATCGTTGTTCAAAAGCAGAATATATTCGCCCTCGGCATGAGAAACACCCAGATTATTCACAGCTGAATAATTGAACGCACCTTCATAAGTCACGATCTTTGCCTGCCCGCTTTCTGTAAGCTCCCGGTAATAGTCTTTGATCTCTGCAGTAGTGCTGTTATTCTCCACCACAATGATCTCATAATTGTCATAAGTTGACTTCTCTATAATGGAGGTAATACATCTTCTCAGGTCCTGCTCATGGTCTTTATTGGCAATGACGATGGAAATCTTGGGCTTGCCCAGGATCTGATACTGAATCCTGAAAATTGTCTCAAAGGCTCTGGTGCTGGTAATCTCGAAATGATCATATCCATGTTTGCGCAGATGCTCTGCCACAGCTCCCTTGGCTGCCTCAATGGCATAGGGCTTAGCCGAAATACCGGAAGCCACACTGCCTGCATGACTTCTCCAATAATACAGCACCTTGGGCACATGCACCACATGCTCTGCATTGTCTGTCAGACGTAAGATCATATCATGATCCTGGCTTCCGTCAAACTTGGTGCGGAACAGCTCCGTTCCATCTAAAAGTTCTCTGGAGAACACACTGAAATGACAGATATAATTGTTGGCGCGCAGATTATCCGGCGCATAGTCGGGCTTAAAATGCATAGTCAAAGCTTTGTTGATATCTCCATCATGGAAGGTGGTCTCATCACAGTATATATAATCTGCATTCTTCTCATTGATCACTTTCACATACTCATACAGTGCACAGGGATGCAGAAGGTCATCCTGGTCAAACAGACCGATATATTCGCCTGTCGCAAGCTTTAAGCATTCATTGGTATTGCCGGATATTCCGCCATTTTTCTCAAGGCGCTTATAGACAATGCGCCCGCCGGCTTTGGCCGCATATTCCTGGCAAATTTCACCGATATAGGCATGGTCTGCATCGGATCCATCCGCCAGACAAAGCTCCCAGTTTTCATAGGTCTGGTTCATAACAGAATCTAACATTTCTATCTGGAACTGCCTGTCGTTGTTCCAAAGAGGCACCAGGATACTGATCTTCACCATTCTGGGGAACTTTTCAGCCCGCTGTCTTTTCACTTCCTCCTCAGAAGGCAGGCTTTCTGTCCCAAACTGCTTCATGGCCCTATGCTCTCTTTTCTTGTAATCCAGCTTCTGAATCACGCCCTTCACGCCACCGCAGTTAGCCAGTCTGTCCTTCTGCCGGATTGCCCAGTGGATCCCGTCTCTGGCGGGTTTACTGGCTTTCCACAGAGGATTGTTCCTGATGCGGTCAAGCTTCCAGGTAAGCTCCTCATTCTGAGATTCCAGCTGGGCTACCCTCGCAGCCAAGTCTGCACTTTTCAGGCGCTCCTGTTCATAAGCCTCTCTATAATCTACTTCTGCCATGTTTCTTCCAACCTTTCTATTTTTATCCGATGCATACTCAGCTCTTACTTTTGTCATCACCTTTGCTCGTAAAGCACCTTGCTGTCGTTCCGCAAACGGATGCCGCTTACCCTGCTGTCTGCCAAAACACCCACTCGATAAACTCCCGCCGGAATATTTTCCGGTTTCAGCCAGAACCCGCACAATGCCACATGGACCTGATCTGCCATATTTTCTTCCAGATCAGGGCGATACTGCCCTTTCAGGTCAATGCAATAACAGCAGATCTTTCCCTGTTCTGACTTTTCTTCTTCCTCCGGTTTCCACAAGAGGAGTTTTCGGTCATAACAAGCATTATTGTCACCAAGTACCACACTATAGCCCTGGATACACTGTGCATCCCATTTTTGTACAGCAAACATCAGGCAGTCATCTCTGCGATACCTGGAAAGATCCACGATCGTCTCCCGAAATGCAGCCTTCTGCATGCAATTACCTGCCGTCCTGTATGCAGGTCTGACAGCCGCATCCCACACTTCCCCGTTGAACCCCGAAGAATAATAGGGATCATGCCCTTTAAGCTCAGGATGCCTGTCGTAAAGCCCCTTTTGTTCCTCCACAAGCCTGTGATGCTTCTCCGAAGAAGTATCCTCTCCTCTGGATAGGGACTCATGATGGTAAGCAAAGCAGCTGTTTACGACCACATTATGATAGCCCAGCTCCCATAACCGGAAGCACAGATCCACATCATTATAAGTCACACGCAAAGCTTCGTTCATTCCACCGGCCTGCATGTATTTTTCTCTCTGAACCATCAGACAGGCCCCTGTAACTGCCAGTACATTCCTGTCCGCTTTGTTAAAACCATAATAGTCCCGGTCATCTTCCATCAACTGCAGTTTGTGTATGGGGCCATCCAAAAGATTCACAATGCCCACATGCTGAAGCTTCTTCCCTCCCGGATAATAAAGCTTTAAGCCTACTGCTCCCACATAAGGTCTGAGCGCCTTATCAGCCATTCTCTCAAGCCATCCCAAACTGACAGCTTCCACATCATCATTTAAGAAAAGCAAAAGCTCTCCGGAAGCTTCTTTCGCTCCCAGGTTGCACATCCGGGAAAAATTAAATTCCATAGGCTGGTAAATATATTTACTTAAAACAGGCGCTTTGCGCAAAAAATCCTCTATCTGCAGCCGATTTTCTTCGCTGCTTCCGTTATCAACCACGATCACCTCTAAGTTGCAATCCCCTTTTGTCGCAAACAAAGCCTGCAAACCTTGAAACAAAATCTGCGGATGATCCTTGGAAGGGACAATGACAGAGATCAGGTTGTCCTTTCCAAGCTTTGTATCACTTCCTGCCACTCCGGCCTCTTCCATGCCCCACCCGGCAATCTTCTCCTGCTGCTCCTTGCTCACACCATGAAAAAGAATCCGGGGAATGTGCCCAATAGCTTTCGTACCTCTCTCAAAACCGCCGGCGTTCACCACCAGCTCCCTGATCTCTTCTGCAAGCTCCTTGCCGGACTTTTGCATGAGTTTGGTAAGATCAGCTTCTTTTTCAAATCTATCCATCTCTTGCAGCCATTCTTTTCGTATGGCTGTCACACTGCCAAAATAAAAACTGCTTAAAAAGGTATCCGGAGACCAGTCCGGTTTAAACCAGGGATCACTTCGTCTTCCTGTACCGGGATCACGGACATCCTCATCACCATAAACAATCACTGCTTCCGAATGCTGCGCAAAGTATTCTTTGACCGTTTCCTCTGCACCTGCTGCCAAAGCACCTTCCCCAACCTGCAGAAACACAACCTCCTGTTCCTCGTCAAAGGCTTGCTTTTGCACCTGCTGCTCCTTTTGGGTGATCCACTGCTCATATGTGATTTGCTTCCTGTCAAGCCGCGCAAGATACTTTCTTTCCCACACAGCAATAAACTTCTGCTTTATTTTCTCACGGACACCCATGTACAACTCCTTTCAGCAGCTTCTCTTAACGACCTCTCTGAAAAATTCCGCCACTCTTCTGTGCCATATCTTTTGCCATGGTCTCCGGAATTCTGACCACTTCCATCTTGATATGCAGGTGATTCTCTGCCAGGCGATGCAGTCTTTCCACCCGGATATTGATATTGGGATCCTTGGTAGGAAATACAATGCTCGGCAGGCTTCCGTTCTCCTCACAGGGACCGGCCACCTTACCATTTACCACCATCACGCGGCTGTTATTTGCATCAATCTCCATGCCGTTCCAGACAAGCTCCTGAAGCTTCACCATACAATAGTCCATGGCCGGATCGATCCTAAGATTCTTCACTTCCCCGCTTACTTCTATGTCACATACGATCAGATTCTCGCCCTGATAAGCATCCGGCATAAAATAAGACATATCTTCCCGGTAACCCTCTCCGCGGTCTTCATAAATCTGTACCCGATTCACCTCTTTTGAGTCACTATACCGGTCAATCCAATCCTGCGGTTTCGTGATCCGGAAGCCGATATCATCCCTTAGCTGCGCCATGGAACGCTCGTTTCCGTTCACCGCATCCTGGAACAACACCTCCTGGTAACGAAGCTTTTCTGCCTCTTCCTCGCTGATCTCAAGCTCATTTAAGATCTTTTCCAGGGGTAACTTTGCCCGTTTGGAATCTTCCAATAAGTAACAATATAACGCCCGGTAAGCAAGCTCCTTTGCCGGAACCTGCTTCGCAAAAGTCCATTCATAATCGATCAGTGTCCATTCATCACCCGACACCAAAATATTGGAAAAGATCAAGTCAAAGTCAGCAACCGGACATTCCTCTCCGTAACCGGTCCTCTTACAATACTCTCTAAAATACCCAAGGAAGCCTTCCTCATCCCCTCGCTCCAGACACTGATCCATCAACTCAGCCAGGGTCACTCCGTATACATATTCAAAGCTGGCATAACCTTCTTCCAGCGTACAATGATTTAAGCTTAATCCAGAGCCCTCATATCTTTTGCTCAGCAGCTGATAGGCTTCTTCTATGGCCTTAACATGTGAAACTGCTTCTTCTGTCAAAGGATACTTACAAACGGTTCTTTGACCGGTCTTATCCTGCTCAATCTGGGTCCTGATACGATACTGCGGTGCGCGGTCGTTGGAATATTTTGCATACTGAATTTCAAAATCTCCCCCAAGAACTGCCACATAAGAATTAGAGAATATAGGAAACAGTCCCTCCTCGATCACGCCGTCATAGGCATCTTTCTCGTGGAATAAAAGCATCCTGTCTCTGTCAAAATTGCGCAGATTATTGGAAAGCTCTCCCTTGCTTGGAAGATAGGCATCACTGTACAAAGTAGTCATGAATTTATAATCCGGGTATGGATAATAAAAGTGATACTCCTGCACACCACAGGCAATGAATATTTTTTCCAGTCCCTTGCGGCCAAAGGTACGCACACCGCCGCCATCTGCATAATTCTCTATCCCGCCAAAATAGGTTCCCAGATGGTCCTCTTTACAGCCGGCAAAATATTTCATACCATATTTATTCTCGATGGCGATCACGATCCGCCCGCCGGGGGCCAGATGACGCATCAGGATCTTCAGGAAATCCTCATACGGAGTATCACCGCCAATATAACCCTGTCCATATTCAAACACACCAATCAGACAGATGTAATTATAATCCGTCTCCAGGTCAGGCTCAATATCTTTAAAATTCCCCACATGGATCGTCATATTTTCACAATCCTTATGGCGATAGGCATTGATCGTACTTCTCTTTTTAGACAGATCCACACAGGTTACGGACCCGGCCTTGCGCACGAAAGCACCGGTGATCGCGCCGCACCCGCTCCCCACTTCCAAAACTTTGTCCTGAGAATTCATGGGGATCCAGTCTACAATATTTTCCCTAAGGGGCGACAAATGATATAAGAGAGGCCATTTCTTCCTCTCATTGATCACCTGCGTATAATCCATATCACCGCAGGCCTTCACGATCTCAAGCAATTCATCTTCCACCTGACCGTCACAATACAGGTCCTGCCCGGGGTATTTACTGTAATCAAGCTTCACTTTACCAATTTTCTCTGTCATATCCCTGTTATCCCATCATTTCATTCCACTTTTGTGCCAGACTCCTCCACTTTGATAGAAGAGTTCATATCATAGTATCCCACCGTATTCTTATCAGATACCACCGTAATATTCAAGGCATCATACAGACGATGATACACTTCAAACACATCTTTGTTAAAGCCGGTCACACCCAGTGACAAAAGGTATTCTCCGCCCTGGAGGCTCATCTTCTGGGTAAAGGTCACCTCTTTTACCTGCCCTGGCTCAACGCTGTCCAGGAAAGCCTTCTCTATCATGGTATTGGTGCCCGTGATCTCTGTTCCCATAATATTTTTGATAGAAAACGCAAAGATGGGGGCCGGAATGTACTCATGGATGCGGACCTTCATGTGAATGGTAAACTCTGCTCCCTTGACAAGGGCTGTAGTTCTCACATTCCGTTCATCCGTCAAATAGAACTCTTCGATCTGCGCTTTCTTGTCACCATACTCCAGCAAATGGGGATTCTGTTTGTCCTCCGCCAAAGGCTCCTGAGAATCTTCAATCTCAGCCTCATCATACTGCCCAACAAGCACTCTCTTATAGGCATCAATCATCTCCTTAGGGCTTCCTTCCCCCAAGAGATTACCCTTGTTCAACAAAAATACCCTGTCGCAATACTTACTGATACTGCTCAGGTCATGGCTTACAAACACAATGGTCTTACCCATTTTCTTGAATTCTTCAAACTTGTGATAACACTTTGCCTGGAAAAACACGTCTCCCACACTCAGCGCTTCATCCACGATCAGGATCTCCGGTTCAATATTGATGGCAACAGCAAAAGCCAGTCGTACAAACATACCACTGGAATAGGTCTTCACCGGCTGCGTCACATAATCTCCAATATCTGCAAATTCTAGGATCTCCGGCAGCTTTTCATCAATCTCTTTCTCAGAAAAGCCCATCATGGTTCCGTTCAGATACACATTCTCAATGCCGTTATATTCCATATTAAAACCGGCACCAAGTTCCAAAAGAGCAGAGATTCTTCCGTTTACCTTGACTTCCCCTTCCGTGGGGTTCAAAACACCGGTAATGATCTTTAATATGGTAGACTTACCGGAACCGTTGGTGCCGATGATGCCTACAGTCTCACCCTGCCGGATCTGCATATTCACACCATTTAAAGCGTAATGAAGCTTTACTTTGTGCTTTTTCATCAGACCAAAGGCTTCTTTCATCCTGTCTGAGGGCTTGTCATATAATTTGTATATTTTTCTAACATTCCTGACGTCTATGGCCAGTGACTTATCATCCATCTTACTTCTCCTGTTATGCTTATTCCAGGCGCCTGCGTCTCTGGGGATGGGGTTTGCTAGGGATGGGGTCCCAGGGACGTTCAGCCGCGCCCATTCGCAAAGTCGCACCTTCGGTGCTTTCCGTCGCTTCGCGACTATCTTTGCTCATGATCGGGCGCTCCCTCAGAGAAGATGTTTGGCTGTAAATTCGTGCAAGCACGATTTTCAGCCAAATATCTTCTCTGGCTGAACTATTACAACACATCTGCGAAGTGCACCTTCAACCGTTTAAAGATCAGGGCACCGATGCCAAAGAGTACCACTGTCACGATCCAGAAGTACATGGTCGAGAAAAAGTCCCAAAAGAACCATTGCTGTTCATAGATGGCACTGCGATATCCATTAACAATATATACGAGCGGATTCAGCTTCACAATAAAACGCCATGTGTCACTAAGTCCATCCATATTCCACAGAATAGGGGTCGCCCACATACCGATCTGCAATACAATACTAATGATCTGTGATAAATCTTTGAAAAACACCACCACCGCACAGGTGGTATAGCACAGCGCCAGCACAAAAACAAACAGACAGAAGCTGTAATACACCAGTTGAATCGTGTATATGCTGGGATAATACCCATACAGTGCTGCAATGATCAACATCACCACCACAAAAAACACATGAATAAAAGTCGCTGCAATAATCTTAATGATCGGCAGAATACTGATCTTGAACACTACCTTCTTCACCAGATAATTATATTCCAAAAGCGCGTTGGTACCATTGGTCAAGGCTTCACTAAAGAAAAACCAGGGAACCAATCCTGCTGTCAAAAATAATACAAAGGGCACTTCCACTCCTTCTCTGAGCACCCCCGCCCTGCTGTCCATGATCAGGTCAAACACCACATAATACATGGCCACCGTCACCACAGGCTGGGCCATGGCCCAAAGAGCACCCAGATAGGACCCCGCGTATCTCTTTTTAAAATCGTTCTTGGCAAGCTTCCAGATCAGATGCCTGCTCTGATACAGTTCTGCCGGAAGCACTGTCAATTTGTCATACAGTTTTATAAACACAAGGCAGGAAACCAGGATCACCGCACAGGAGATCACTTTCTTTAACAGTTCCTCCTGGGGATTCGCTCCGGGATTGTGGTGAAAGATGATCACAGCAGCCACAATTCCCGCTAATATGAGAAATAACAGTATGCCGCGTTTCTTTGTCATTTTCATCATAACCCCATTTCAGCCTTATAGGCAGACAAGCCACCCCACTTGGTGTCCTTCTCAGACATGATAAGCTCCATACCTTCCGGGATCGGCCACTCTACACCGATTTCCGGATCGTTGTAGATCAGACCGCCTTCATCGTTGGGGTGATAAAAATCCGTGCATTTATAGCAGAACTCTGCATAATCAGACAGCACCAAAAATCCATGAGCAAAATTCTTGGGGATAAAGAACTGCTTCTTATTCTCCTCACTAAGAAGTACACCATACCACTGGCCAAAAGTGGGAGAACCTTTTCTCATATCCACTGCCACATCAAAAACCTCACCCTTGATCACACGCACCAGCTTGTCCTGAGGAAATTCCTTCTGGAAATGCAACCCTCTCAACACACCTTTCTTGGATGCCGACTGGTTGTCCTGCACAAATTCCACATCAATGCCTGCTGCCTTGTAATCATTGTAATGATAAGACTCAAAGAAATAACCTCTGGCATCTCCAAATACAGTGGGAGTGATCACCTTAAGTCCTTCTATTTGACATGTTTCAACTGTTATTTTACCCATTTTCGTCTATCCTTTCCTCTATTAAGCATCCCGCATTATTTCTTATTTCATTAATATCCCAGATAACTCCAGTTCATATCCACGTCTCCGCTGATACCGCTTACCTTTCCGGTAGACTGGTACTGCCACATATCATATCTTCCACCATAGCTGGGGGATGCTGCATACTGTGCCAGCCAGATCTTATACGCACTCAAGGCACTCGCGTTCATCTTCGTCTCCAGCCAGTTCTTATTGGCATAGATTCCTGCCGTATAACCGGCAGACTGGATGGTCTGGCAAAACGCCTTGCACACTGCAGTTCTGGTCTCCTTGTCGATCCCGTCAGCACGACCGCCGCTAGCCTCTACATCCAGGAAAATCGGGTAAGCAAGCTGGTAATTCTTTACCTGTTCCAGAACCATAGAGGCTTCTTCCACTGCTTCCGCCTCACTGACAGCCTGGGTGAAGAAGTATACGCCTACCTTTAGTCCTGCTTCTGTAGCACCCTTAATATTGGCCTGGTACTTGGGATCTTCGATCAGCATTCCCTGGGAAGAACCTCTGTAACCACAGCGAATGATCACGTACTCGATACCGGAATTCTTCACTGCCTTCCAATCGATATTGCCATTCCACTTGGATACGTCAATTCCTCTGATACCGGATCCGGTATTTAATACGCCTTCGGCATCGAAATGATACGGAGCACCCTGAATGATCTGAGAACCTGTCACTTTTTTCCCTTCTGCGTCAAAGTAGTAAACCTTACCGTTTATACTCTGCCAGCCAGTGTAGGATACATCACTTTTTACATAAAATTTCTCAGCTGTATAATAGTCTGCAAATACGGCTTCTCTATATACGTTATTCTCCAGCACATAAATCTGATTGCTGTAAATATCTGTCAGTAAAGTAACCTTATCCAGCTTGGGATCCTGCCTTACCGTCACTGTGCAGACTGCTTTGATCTCCTGCTCATTCAACACATATTTCACGGTAACTGTGGTGCTTCCCATAAGGAGGCCGGTAACTGTGATCTCCTTGCCTTTTACTTCCACTGTTGCCACACTGGTATCAGACGATTGTGCTGTGAGGACCGCATCCTCCGGTGCATTAGTCAAGGTGGCTTTCAAAACAAGAGGCGTATTCAGATAGGCTGTTGCCGATGTTTTTTCCAATGTGAGGACCGGCTGATCGATCACTTTCACCTTGACAACTGTTGTCGCCAGGGTTGCCTGTGCATTTTGTTCTGAAGCAACCTTATAATCAACACTGACTGTGATCTGTGCATCTCCTGCCGCCATACCTGTGATCACAATCTTTCCTTGTTCATCGCAGGTTACCTTGGCAACCTCAGGCTTATCGCTGACAGCCTTATATACCAATTCCTTGCCTTCCGTAAAACCTGCGGCAGTAGCTTTTACCTCCAAAGTCTTTTCTTTGACAAGCATAACTTCTGATTTGTCTGTCACGACAGTACCCTTACCAAGAGCTTCTACTGTCACATTACAGGACGCTCCCTTATCCGTGATCACATCACCACCGCTGATAGCGGTTCCACCAACGGAATAGGACACCGTAGCAGTACCTGCTCCCCTAGCGGTCACCACTGCTTCCAGTGCATTTCCTTCTACGGCCTTCACTTCGACAACATTGGGATCACTGCTTTTCCATGTAATCTCCTGGAGTGTCACCCCTGCCACGTTCGCTTTCAGGGTAAAAGTCTCACCAGTATGTAAATTCTTTGCTTCTTCACTGATACTGTAAGCAGGCGCGATCAACTGCGAAAGCCTCTGAAAGCTCTCCGTATAAGTTATTTTAAGAGGATCCATGACCACCAACTTATCGATTTCTTTAAAGCTGACCGGCTTGGTGGTACTTTCCACCCAGCCAACTGTATCGTCAAGCTTCTCCTCCACCTGGGTCTCATTCTTCTTGGTATCTTCTTTTGTCACGTTAACTTCAGCTTCTGTCTTGATCTCATTCTTGACGTCCACTTTTTTATACTCAATCTCTTTCTTGACCTCTGCCGTCTTCGAAGCCGTAGGAACGTAATAATCCCGATATTTTTTTTCTGTAAACTCTACACCTGCAACCTTGTACGTTCCGGCTGAAAGCTTGGTCTTATAAATGATACCGTCCATATCATCATCTGTCCATGTAGAAACCTTGCCATCCGGATCTGTCACATTCACTGTAAAAGGCACATTAGATATCAGCTTGTCTGTATTTTTGTTAATAAACTTAATTTTTAGATCCTTTTGAATAGAAGACACATTTAAAACTACAGTGACCATGTTTTTATAGTCCTGCTCGTCATATTCCTTGTTCTTTTCTTCCTCTTGTTCCAGCTTCTCCTGCTCCTGTTTTGCAAGTGCTTCCGCTGCCGCCTTCTTGGCCGCTTCTTCATCTGCTACAGCCAAAAGCCCTGCCTGTCCGGGCAGCTTTATATCCGCAAGCTGACTTCCTACCGCCGCAAAGCTCTCCACCTGCTTATCGATAACTCTTTCATTGGAATACCAGATGCCTGCGATCAATGCTATCACTAACGCGACTGCTCCGGTAAGTATGATGACACCATCCATAAAGCC
>JAZSFW010000301.1:0-4957 GCA_045532445.1 Acetatifactor sp.
CCCATGATACGGAACTGATGAAATTAGGAGATAAGGTATATCAGCTGGAGGACGGTGAGTTAATTGAGTAACGAGATGATTATATGTGAAGATCTGGTAAAAATATATAAAACGAAAGAGCTTGAGGTACTTGCGCTTCAGGGACTGGATCTGACTATTGATTCCGGAGAATTGATGGCGATCATCGGAAACAGCGGCAGCGGAAAATCAACACTTCTGAATATGTTGGGAGGTTTGGACAGACCTTCAGCCGGCCGCCTTATGGTAGACGGAAAGGATCTTACCAGGATCACAGAACCTGAGCTGGTGGAATATAAGAGAAAAACGGTAGGATTTGTGTGGCAGAATAATGCCAGAAACCTGGTGCCTTATTTGAATGCTCTTCAAAATATCACTTTACCCATGATGTTTGAAAGTGAAAAGAAAAAGAAAGAACGCGCATTGGAATTGTTGGAAATTGTAGGAATGTCTCACAAAAAGTATAACAAGTTGAGTGAGTTGTCCGGAGGAGAACAGCAGCGAATCGCCATTGCGATCGCTCTGGCCAACAATCCTAAGTTGCTTTTGGCAGATGAACCTACCGGCTCTGTAGATACAAAGACAGGTACCTTTATCCTGGATGTGTTCCGTGAACTAAATAAGTCCCTGGGTCTTACGATTGTGATTGTAACCCATGACCGGGCACTGGCAAAGAGGGTAAATCGTGTGGTAGCCATCAGGGACGGAAAAACCAGCAGTGAAATGATCATGAAGCAGAGTTATGCCGAAAATCTGGACAATATAAGAGCTTTTACTGAGGAAGAAGAAATACATAATGAATATGCGGTGCTGGATAAGGCGGGTCGTGTTCAGCTTCCAAAAGAAATTATGGAGAAAGCCGGCATAAAAGGCAATAAGGTACTTATGGAAGTTGTGGATGGAAAGATTGTCATAAGTAAGCCGGAATAACGCTGTTATTTTCAGGGGATTTCCAATTCAAGGAGTTCCCTGAAATCATAAATGTAGAAATCAGTAACGGCTTTCATTTGATCCACATAATCCTTTGAGGAATCATCATACACGCCGCAGACCAGCATTCCCGCAGATTTTGCAGTTGCATCTGCGTCCGGATTGTCGTCCAAAAACAGAACATTCTCCACTGATGTGTGTAATCTTTGGGCGGCTTTTACATAAATTTGCGGATCTGCTTTTGTGGTCTGAAAATCGTCGCAGGACCAGATGTTGTCAAAAAGTTCCCATAGGCCAAGGCGCTTCAAACAGGCATCCAATGTGATATGAGGGCTGGCCGTGAGAACGTTCAGACTTGCACCTTTTGCCTTTAATTCCTTTAATACAGATGCAACGTTTTCCTTGGCCGGGATGGTGTGCAGATAGGCATCAAGCAGATATTCTTTCATTGTGTAAAGCAGTTGTTCCTTACTCATGACCAGTCCCAGATCATTCAGGTAGTATTCGGCGGTGCCGTTGAGCCCAAGGGGTGTAATGGTTTTTGTGATGTCTTTGCTGTAAGGGATGTTGTTTTCGTCCAAAATGCGCAGCATGGATGAAACAAAAGTTGGCATGGAATCCACCAGGGTTCCATCAAAATCAAATAGATAAAAAGTGGTTTTCATAATTTATTCTCGCATTTTTATTCCATCGGGGAAGATTAAAGTTATTATATCATGGGCAAATGGGGAATGCAAGTTTGTTTAAAAAGTTTGTTTAAAAAGGCATCCTTTTTTGGAGCGATTAAGGGAAAAAAGATGTTGACATCACTTGAAATGTATGATATAGTATACAAGCGAGATGAGATTTAGGTCTTTTTTTTATGCTTAAAATCAGTAAGATTAGATATTGCACGGAGGTGGAAATATGCGTACAAGAATTACATTAGCTTGCACAGAATGCAAACAGCGTAACTACAATACTACCAAGGATAAGAAAGCTCATCCTGATAGAATGGAAACCAAGAAATATTGCAGATTCTGCAAGAAACATACTGCACACAAAGAAACCAAGTAATCGTCGTTCTAAAGAGTGAAGGAGTAAACTATGGGAGATTCCACAGAAAATAAGACAAAGACTAGCTTCTTTAAAGGAGTGAAGGCAGAGTTCAAGAAAATTTCATGGCCGGACAAACAGACGACTCTGAAGCAATCCGTTGTGGTTGTGGCAATTTCCGTTGTTGTAGGATTTATCATTGCTGCACTGGATTTTGTGATTCAGCACGGTGTAAATTTCTTGACATCAATTTAGAGCGAGGGTGAATGGTATGGCAGAGGCAAAATGGTATGTAGTGCATACTTATTCCGGATATGAGAACAAGGTCAAAGCCAATATCGAGAAGACGATAGAGAACAATAAGCACCTTGCAGAGCAGATCCTCGAAGTCAGAGTTCCCCTACAGGAAGTTGTAGAGATCAAGAATGGCGCGAAGAAGACTGTTCAGAAGAAAATGTTTCCGGGATATGTACTCCTGAATATGGAGATGAACGATGACACCTGGTACGTGGTTCGCAATACCCGTGGTGTTACCGGATTCGTTGGACCGGGAAGCAAGCCGGTTCCGCTCACAGAAGCAGAGATGAAGCCTTTGGGTATCAAAGCTGAGAATGTATCCATTGATTTTGCAGAGGGAGACAGCATTTCCGTTGTTGCCGGAGTATGGAAAGACACGGTTGGTGTTGTGACCAAGCTCGACCATGGTAAGCAGACGGCTACGATCAATGTAGAGCTGTTTGGCAGAGAAACCCCTGTTGAGATCAGTTTTGCAGAAGTGAGAAAGCTTTGATCAAGCTTAAATGATCATGTAAAGATATTTAGTCCCTAAGCATTCTGTTAAGGGTTAAATATAGGCAACAAGAAGGGATGCGGAGAGTATCCCAGTGGGAGCAGGTTGGCTTCATCAGAACCTGCGCCGAATTACCACATTATAGGAGGTGCCACAATGGCAAAGAAAGTTACAGGTTATATCAAATTACAGATTCCTGCCGGCAAAGCTACACCGGCTCCACCAGTTGGTCCTGCACTTGGACAGCATGGTGTTAACATCGTTGAATTTACAAAGCAGTTCAACGCAAGAACAGCAGATAAGGGTGATCTGATCATCCCTGTAGTTATTACTGTATACGCAGACAGAAGCTTCACTTTTATTACCAAGACTCCGCCTGCAGCAGTACTGTTAAAGAAAGCATGTAATCTGAAATCTGGTTCAGGTGTACCAAATAAGACCAAGGTTGCTACTATTTCCAAGGCTAAGGTACAGGAGATCGCAGAGATGAAGATGCCGGATCTGAATGCAGCAAGTTTGGAAGCAGCTATGAGCATGGTTGCTGGTACTGCAAGAAGTATGGGTATTGTTGTAGAAGACTAATTAATCAAATGATTGGGAGACAATTACGGTTGTCGTTGGAACCTAGGAGGTATAATAATGAAACATGGTAAGAAATATGTGGAAGCTGCAAAGTTAGTAGACCGCGCAGTTTTATATGAGCCGGCAGATGCAATTGCTCTGGCTAAGAAGACCGCAGTAGCAAAGTTCGATGAGACCATCGAAGCACACATCAGAACAGGTTGTGACGGACGTCATGCTGAGCAGCAGATCCGTGGCGCAGTTGTTCTTCCTAACGGAACAGGTAAGACAGTAAGAGTTCTTGTTTTTGCAAAAGGCGATAAGCTGACCGAGGCTGAAGCAGCCGGAGCAGATTATGTAGGCGGCGAAGAGCTGATTCCGAAGATCCAGAAAGATGGATGGCTTGATTTTGACGTAGTAGTAGCTACCCCTGATATGATGGGTGTAGTTGGTCGTCTGGGTAAAGTACTGGGACCTAAGGGCTTAATGCCTAACCCCAAGGCTGGTACCGTAACCATGGATGTAACCAAGGCTATCAAGGATATCAAAGCCGGTAAGATCGAGTACAGACTTGATAAGACCAACATCGTGCATGTTCCTCTTGGAAAGGCTTCTTTCACTGAGGAAGCTCTGCAGGAGAACTTCAATGCTTTGATGGAAGCAATCATCAAGGCAAAACCCAGCGCTCTTAAGGGACAGTACTTAAGAAGCATTACCATCACCAGCACCATGGGCCCTGGCGTAAAGGTAAGCGTAGCAAAATTCTAATCTTACAAAAAAATAAATTTCATAAGGGGTTGACAAATGCCAGCCCCTTATGGTATTATCATCAAGGTTACAAACCGCGCCGAAGACAGTAGGTACAAAAGTAAATCCTACCGAGGAGATGAGTTCACTGTGATTATTGGATCTCTCTGTGTCTTCAGAGGGATTTTTTGATATAACGAAATCGGGACTCCTTTCGGCATGAAAATCTATAAGGAGGTAGAAAGATGGCAAAAATCGAGTTAAAGAAACCGGTTGTAGAAGAGATTTCTGCGAATATTAAAGATGCGCAAACCGTAGTTTTAGTTGACTACCGTGGACTTACCGTAGAGCAGGATACACAGCTTCGTAAGAGCTTGCGTGAAGCAGGAGTTGGCTACAAGGTTTACAAGAACACTATGATGAACTTTGCGTTCAAGGGTACTCAGTTCGAAGGTCTTGCACCTTACCTGGAAGGCCCCAGCGCTATGGCTTATTCTAACGAAGATGCCACAGCACCTGCAAGAGTTCTGGCAGAGTTTGCTAAGAAAGCAAATAAGCTGGAGATCAAAGCTGGTGTAGTAGAAGGAAATGTATACGATGCAGCCGGAATGGCAAAGATCGCAGACATCCCTTCCAGAGAGATCCTGCTTGGAAGATTGCTTGGCAGCATGCAGTCTCCGATTGCAAATCTGGCTCGCGTTCTGAATCAGATCGCAGAGAAAGATGGCGCACCTGCAGCAGAAACACCTGCAGAGGCATAATATTTGAGTTTTAGATTCGACACATAACAATTATATTTATTCATGGAGGAAAATTAAAATGGCTAAATTAAGCACTCAGGAATTTATCGATGCTATCAAAGAGTTAACCGTATTA
>JAZSFW010000146.1:0-8171 GCA_045532445.1 Acetatifactor sp.
ACTACAGTGCCTGTAGGCGGAGATCAGCTGCCTATGATTGAGCAGACAAGGGAGATTGTACACAAATTTAATACCGTATATGCGCCTGTTTTGGTAGAGCCCAATGCACTGCTTCCTGAAAATGAAGCATGTCAGAGACTGCCCGGCATCGATGGGAAGGCAAAGATGAGTAAATCTTTGGGCAACTGTATCTATCTGGCTGATACGGCTGATGAGGTTCGCACCAAGATTATGAGCATGTACACAGATCCTCTGCATCTTCTGGTCAGCGATCCCGGTCATCTGGAGGGGAATACCGTGTTTACGTATCTGGATGCTTTTTGTAAGGAAGAACATTTTGAGAGATATCTGCCTGATTATGCAAATCTGGACGAGCTGAAGGCACATTATACCAGAGGCGGTCTGGGTGATGTGAAAGTGAAAAAGTTTTTAAATAATGTAATGCAGGAGACCTTAGAGCCGATCCGTAACCGTCGTAAGGAATTAGAGAAGGATATTCCTGCGGTTTATGAGGTGCTCAAGAAAGGCAGTGAGGTGGCAAGAGAAGAGGCTGCACAGACCCTTTCTGAGGTGAAGAGTGCCATGAGGATCAATTATTTTGAGGATATGGAATTGATTTCTTCTCAGGCAGCAAAGTACGAAGCATAAACTTAGGCGGAAGTAGAGGCTTTGGCAATGCATTTAAGGGTTTTCGAGTGAGGAGTATATGAAAAAGCATAAGAAAATAACAGATGATTATGGTTATGTGAATGAAACGAGTTCATTCAACCTGCCTATGATTATAGGTGGGTCAGTTCTTGTTGTGATCATTATCGTGTTGTGTATTCTGCTTTGGCAGCTTTTACATCAAAAAGCCCCCCAAACACCTTCTTTTCCTGATCCTACCACGGCGTCAGATAACCTGATTAATCAAGGTGTTCCAGAAAAAGATCCACAGGATAATGTACCAATACAAAGTGAGGAACCAGAAAGCGATGAAGCACAGATACCGGAAGAGACGCAAGATGAGAGCTCAGACCAGAGCAACGGCATCACAATGACTTTTCAAGATGTGGGTGAAATCGTAACTGCCAAGAATGTGACGAATCTGCGCTCAGAACCCAGTACCACTGGAGAAAACACGGTGGTAGCACAGCTTGAGAATGGTAAGACGGCGAAACGTACCGGCATAAATGAGACCACAGGCTGGTCCAGACTGGAATATGAAGGCGCCATCGTCTATGCCTCCAGCAGACTTTTGACCACAGATCTGACAGCAAAGCCAGAGACAGAACCACAGAATAGCAATACGGTGACGACTGCTGCCGGAAGAACCATAACTTTTCTTTCATGCGATGATGTGGTTTCCCCCAAGATGGAAGTAAATCTTCGATTGGAGCCCAGCACCAATCAGGGGAATGATACGGTACACTGCCGTCTTTACTATGGTCAGAATGTTCACAGAACCGGCTATGATGATGCTTCCGGCTGGTCCAGGGTGGAATATGACGGAAAAGTACTTTACGTAGTGACAAGTTATATTTTTGTGGTGGAAGAACCAACTGAATAAAGAAAGCGGCCTTGCCTCTGACAGCTATATGACAGCCTAAAGAGCAAGGCTGTTTTATTCTTCTGTTTATTGCATATTTTTCATTTCAAAGGACATGCTAACAAAAATTCTATTTGAAAAGGAGCGCTTTGGATGAATCAGCAATTAGGAAAAGCCAGTATCAGTTTTGGTATCCCCACATATATTATAAACAGTGCAAGCATCGTAGGAACCAAGGAAGGGCAGGGGCCTTTGAAAGATCTTTTTGATATGGTGGGAGAAGATGACATGTTTGGCGCCAAGACCTGGGAAGAGGCAGAGAGCAATCTGCAGAAGGATGCTGTCTACTTGGCGTTAAATAAAGCAAAGCTTAAACCACAAGATGTACGCTACCTTTTTGCGGGAGATTTGTTGGGACAGTCTATCGCCACATCCTTTGGCGTTTCCTCTTTCGAGATTCCTGTCTTTGGCCTCTACGGCGCCTGTTCCACCTGCGGAGAGTCCCTGTCATTAGGGACCATGGCCATCTGTGGCGGTTATGCAGACAGAGTGATATGTGTGACCTCAAGTCATTTTGCAAGCGCAGAAAAAGAATTCCGTTTTCCCCTGGAATACGGCAACCAAAGACCCCTTTCCGCCAGTTGGACAGTCACAGGCAGTGCAGCTTTTGTTATAGACAAAGACCCCGGAGAAAATCCCAGAGCAAGTATCAGTGGCATCACAACCGGAAAAATAGTAGATTATGGCTTAAAAGACTCCATGAACATGGGCGCATGCATGGCTCCATCTGCCGCAGATACCATTGAACAACACTTCAAAGACTTCCAATGTGGTCCAGATCAATATGATAAAATCATTACCGGTGACCTGGGCGCTGTTGGCCAAACCGTCCTTCTTGACCTGCTACGTGAAAAAGGCTACGACATTTCGTCTAAGCACATGGACTGTGGAATAGAAATCTATGATGCCAAGACGCAAGATACCCACGCCGGCGGCAGCGGCTGTGGCTGCAGCGCAGTCACCCTCTCTGCCTATATCTTAAAACAACTTGAAGAGAAAAATTGGCGCAAAGTACTATTCCTCCCCACCGGCGCCTTGCTAAGCAAAACCAGCTTCAACGAAGGCCAAAGCGTCCCCGGCATAGCCCACGCCCTTGTTTTACAAAGCCCATAATTTGGACTTGTAAAATAAGCCGTCAAATAGTATAATGGAGGCATCTGTCGTGCGGAAGGATCGTACGGCAAGTACATAACAGGAAGTGATGTCATGCGCACCATGGAATTTAAGATGGAGAGGCAGGGCCTTTTGGAGGTTGGTCAGAAAGTTACGATCACAGAAGGTTTGCTTCCCAGCAATTATTACTATATTATTGACCCGTCTTATGCGATGTCAGCAAATATCCCTTTCCGGTATCGTTTAAAGTCCAGGGAAGGACTGATAACAGACATTGTAGAAAATGCAAGAGGGTTTTATGTGACGGTTCAGTTTGATGAACCGGAAGTTGACATGACAAAATAAAGAGGAGATTTGAATGATGATGAGAAAAATTGAAACCACAAAAGCACCTGCAGCAATCGGACCTTATTCCCAGGGAATCATTGTAGACAAGATGTTGTATGCATCTGGTCAGATTCCCATTGATCCGGCAACTGGAGAAATTGATGGAACTGATATCGTAACCCAGGCTACCCAGGTGATGAAGAATATCGGTGCACTTTTAGAGGCTGCAGACTGTGATTATACGAAGGTAGTAAAGACTACCTGTTTTTTGGCTGACATGGATGA
This sequence comes from Acetatifactor sp., assembly GCA_045532445.1. GTDB lineage: Bacteria > Bacillota > Clostridia > Lachnospirales > Lachnospiraceae > Acetatifactor. The sequence continues at coordinate 3,314 of JAZSFW010000146.1, forward strand.
TTTTGCAGCATTCAACCAGGTTTATGCCCAGTATTTTACAGAAAAGCCGGCCAGAAGCTGTGTGGCAGTAAAGACCTTACCTAAGAATGTTTTGTGTGAAGTGGAAGTGATTGCTTATCTTGGAGAAGTGTAAGGATGAGCAGCAGAGATAATATTGTACTTATAGGCATGCCCGGTTCTGGTAAAAGCACGGTAGGTGTGGTGCTGGCCAAGAAAATGGGCTGTCATTTTGTTGACTGTGATCTGGTGATCCAGGAGAAGTATCATAAACTGCTTCAAGAATTGATTGAAGAATATGGTGTGGAAGGCTTCTGGGAATTGGAAAATCGTGTAAATGTCTCTTTAAACCTGGAAGGCAGTGTGATTGCCACCGGCGGCAGTGCTGTCTATGGAAAAGAGGCGATGGAGCATTTGCGCACGATTGGTCATGTGATTTATCTGAAACTGCCTTTTGAGGAAGTGGAGAGTCGTTTGGGAGATCTGAATGCCAGGGGTGTTACTCTGCTGCCGGGTCAGGATCTGAGAGCGCTTTACGAAGAAAGAGTACCTTTGTATGAAAAATATGCGCATGTAACTGTTGATTGCGAAGGTAAGATGCTGAGAGAAATTGTAATGGAGATTGCAAAGCGTTTTGAAAAATGAGGTAGAATCAAATGAAAAAGTCCACTGCGGGAAATTCTTTTTTATTGTTTTTGACAGCTTGTATCTGGGGAATGGCCTTTGTCTCTCAGAGCAAAGGCATGGAGTATATGCATCCCTTTACCTTTAATGGGGTTCGTTCCCTGATCGGAGCGATGACACTTTTTATCTATTTACTGATAAGAGGGAAGGTTCAGGGCAAAAATGCTGTGGCTGTCAATTGGAAGAAAACTGTGAAAGCAGGTTTGTTGTGTGGTCTGGCGCTTACCACTGCCAGTACTTTACAGCAATTTGGCATTCAATATACAACTGTTGGAAAAGCAGGGTTTATTACCACGCTTTATATTATATTTGTTCCCCTGGCAGGTATCTTTTTAAAGAAAAAAGTGACGGGAATTGTTTGGGTGGCAGCTGGCATGGCGGCTGTGGGAATGTATCTGCTTTGCATGACAGAGAGTCTTTCCCTTGGCAGCGGTGACATTCTGGTTTTTTTGTGTGCCATCGTTTTTGCGGTTCATATTATTGTGATCGATCATTATGCGGAAGAAACCGATGGAGCGATCGTATCCTGCATTCAGTTTCTGGTGTGCGGAGTAGTGTGCGGTATCGGTGCATTGATCTGGGGGGCGCCTTCCTGGCAGCAATTGGGCAGCGGTATAGGAGCTTTATTATATGCAGGTGTGCTCAGTTGTGGTGTGGCATATACGCTTCAGATCGTTGGACAGAAAGGTGTGAATCCTACCGTGGCGGCGCTGATCTTGAGTTTGGAATCTGTGGTTGCTACAGTGTCTGGCTGGGTTGCCTACAAGATTGGTTTGCTGAAGGCAGATCAGAGCATGTCAGAGAAACAGATTGCAGGCTGCGTGATCGTTTTTGCGGCAGTTATTTTGGTACAGCTTCCCAAAGAGATGTTTGTTCGGAAAGAAAAGTTTGATGCATAATGTAAGCAAAATGGCTCCATACTATGTACAGGATTTGAGACATAGGAAAGGAGCCAGCGTATGGAGTATCTGAATGCATTCTGGGTGGGGGGATTGATCTGTGCCTTGGTGCAGATTTTGTTGGATAAGACCAAAATGATGCCGGGTCGTGTCATGGTTCTTTTGGTAGTGACAGGGACCGTTATCAGTCTGCTTGGTTGGTATGAGCCATTTCAGGAGTATGCCGGTGCCGGTGCAAGCGTACCGCTTTTGGGATTTGGAAATGTGCTGATGAAGGGTGTAAAAGAAGCTGTGGATGAACAGGGTGTATTAGGACTGTTCGCCGGTGGTTTTAAGGCAGGTGCTGTTGGTACAGCAGCCGCATTGATTTTTGGATATTTAGCCAGCTTGATCTTTCAGCCAAAGATGAAGAAATAAAGCCGAAAATTTGCAAAAGATAAGGGTGAGTATCATGATTTTGTTAGGGATATTGGCAGGCGTTTTGCTTTATATGGAAGTGATTTATCATTTGGGTTGTTTTGGCTTTATGGCATGCAACCCTATTTTTGCGGTAACACTGATCCTGATAATTGCTTCTGTCCAAGCCCTGATCGTGGGTTTATCCAAATGGAAAAAGAGTGTTCTGGGGCTTCTTCTGGGGGCTGAGTACATGCTGTTTGCTGCACAGATGGTATATATGGGGATTTTCAAGCAGCCATTATTATGGGAGGCTGCCTTGCGGGGCGGTCAGGATGCATTGGTCAATTACTGGAGAGAGGCGTTTGCCGGAGTCGTTGAGATGCTTCCTCTTTTGCTCTTATTGGCTTTGCCTCTTTTGGCGGTCTTCTTCTTTTTCGGGAAGAAAGCATCGATTTTTGTCCTTGATAAGCTTGGCGCGATTCGCATGATTTTTTGTGCCTGTCTCGGCGTTGTGCTGGCAGTTATGGTTATGATGATCGGGAAGAACAGTAGCGCACATTATTATGAAAGTTACAGTGAATTTTATGACCCGATGACAGTGGCAAGGGAAATGGGCGTACTTACAACACTGCAGCGTGATACAGCCAAGAATCTTGCTAAACTGGGTGATTTGATAAATTCGGATCCTGATGAAGTGCAAGAAGAGGACAAGATAACTGTGGAAACCCAGGAGGCAAGTTCAGGCAGCACAGAGAATGCGGAGGAATCTACCGATGTTTTCCAAGAGATTGTCCAGGAAAACAGTGATACGGTTGAGAGCGAAGAGCAAACTAAGGAGCCGGAGCTTCCTGAATTGCCCGATACCTCTCCCAATCAATTATCGATTGATATGGAGGTATTGAAGGCGAGTTCTGTCAACAAAGAAACGGAGTGGCTTGCAGAATATCTGGAAGGACTTGTGCCTACTGAGAAAAACGATTACACAGGCATGTTTAAAGATCATAATCTGATTTTTTTAACGGCCGAAGGATTTTCACCTTACGCAGTCAGGGAAGATTTAACCCCAACTATGTATCGATTGATCCATGGAGGAATTTATTTTTCCAATTATTATGTACCCTTGTGGCAGACCAGTACCAGTGATGGTGAGTATGTGAATCTGACCGGCATGATACCGGATGGGCAGTTCAGCATGAGAAAAAGTGGTGCAAATGACATGTCATTTGGCTTACCGGGGTATTTTTCGACTGACGGTGTAGGCTGTATGGCTTATCACAACAACAAAATGGATTATTATAAGAGACATGTTTCCCACAACAATCTTGGATATATTTTTAAAGCGTCCAGACTGGGAGGACTGAGTGAAGAAGAGTGGGGCTCCTATCTTTTTTCTATGGAAAATCCAGAGAGATGGCCGGCCTCGGACCTGGAAATGGTGCAGGGGACAATAGGGGAGTATCTGAACTGGGAACGCTTTCATGTGTATTATCTGACAGTATCAGGACATATGAATTATAATTTCCTCGGAAACTCTATGGCTTCCAAAAATCGGGAAGCAGTAGAAGGGTTGGAAATGTCTGAAAATGCCAGAGCTTATATTGCCTGTCAGATGGAGCTTGATAAGGCGTTGGAATATTTGCTAAAAAGTCTTGAGGAAGACGGCAAGCTGGAAAATACGGTGATCTGCATGAGTGCAGATCATTACCCTTATGGGATGGAGCAGAGCCAGTATGAGGAATTGGCCGGAAAGACTTTTACAGATGACATGGACCTTTATCGTAACAATTTGATTCTGTGGAATGTTGGGCTTGAGAAAAATCCCCAGGTGATCGATAAAGTATGCAGTCCTATGGATATTTTGCCGACGCTTTTAAATCTTTTTGGATTCCCTTATGATTCCAGGCTATATGCCGGGAGAGATATTTTTTCGGAAGAAGAGGGAATGGTGATTTTTAATGATAGAAGCTTTGTAACAGAGCATGTGATCTATAATCGTAAGGCAAAGCAGACCATATGGAAGGATGAGGTTCTTAACCCGGAGGAACAGGAACTTTATCTGGAAGAAAAGCAAAAAGAGGTCAAGGATCGGTACCAGTTCAGCGCTTATGTGCTTCGTAATGATTATTACGCAAGGATCAAAGATGCATTACCGGAAGCGTATCGTAATGTTTCACAGAATCCGGCATGGGAGCTTATTGAGCAGCAAAAGACAGAGGCTTCTTATGACTCGCAGGGGACTCCTTTATCTGAAAGGTAGCGGCTAATGGTTCTGTCCCAAATTTGTTCAGGTTCTTTGGACATGATAAAAGTATGGTAACAACAGCCGGTTATCAGCTGCGCTTTTGTACCGTCATAGCGGATTGTCAGCACCATTGCTTTGATCTGGGAGCTGTCTACAGGGCAGTTTTCACGTTCCAGCAGCTTCTGTGTGATTTCAGGTTTTAAATGAAAAATAAATTTAAAGGAAAGGGGAACGTTTTTTCCTTTGATCAACTGAAAACAAAGCCCCTTTAACATACTCCAGGGAGTGTATTCATAATCGGCAATCTGACCGGAAGCCAGTTCCTCTTTGGAGTAAAAATCATAGTTCAAATGACCGTCAATGGTTATCGTATTGGCAGTGGTGATCACGGCCTCCTCTAACAGAAAGATGTCAAACACATCAGATGCCAGAAGCTGATTCATAAATAGTTTCATAGAGGTGACAGGTAGTGCTAACATAACAACTCCTTTATATAATTCATAAGGTTATCATATCAAGTATAACGGAAAAGATAAAAAAAGTATATGAAAAAATTATTAAATATTAAAAATATCCTTTACGAATAAAATTCGGTATGCTAATATATGTGGTAATGAAAACCACGTAAGATGGTTAA
>JAZSFW010000163.1:0-2654 GCA_045532445.1 Acetatifactor sp.
CTCTATGGCTTTCACAGAGGCATCCGGCGTGAGTTTGGTCAGGTCGTCTGCAGTTAGAAGTTCTGTGACAATTTTCCCGTTGGAAGAAATGGTCATCTTACCGATGGCATCCAGATAGGAACCGGTCTGGGTCAAAATCACCGTCTGACCGGCTTTGTCTGTCACTTCTTCCATTTCCATGGCGGTGTGGGAGTGACCGTCGATAAAGGCATTCAGCCCGGTGGTGTTGGCAATCACTTCTTTGCTGGTCCAGGGAACAGAAGACAAGTCTACACCCAGATGACCTAAGCCAATAATATAATCTGCGCCTGCGGCCTTTGCGTCCACAATAGATTCCTGAACTGCCCCATATAATAAGGTGCCGTCCGTTCCTCCTGCAATCCCATAAATATAATTACCACTGCCATCCTGAAAATAGGCGGGCGTGGTGGAGGTAATGGTCTCGGGAGTCGTAATACCTACGAATGCAATCTTTTTACCGCCGGCTTCCAGGATCACAAAGCTTTCCAGCACAGCGTCCCCGGCTGCATGGTTTTTCTCGTGATAAAAATTGCAGGAAACATAAGGAAAATCAGCAGCTTCTATGGCATCCATACAGCCTTCCATTCCATAATCAAATTCATGGTTGCCCAAAGTCGCCACATCATAGCCTGCTGCATTCATGAGCTTCAGGATCGTGGCGCCCTTATCCATGCCGCCGTATGCTGTACCTTGCAGATGGTCGCCGGCGTCCGCCAGGATCACATGGTCATATTGTTTCTTTAGTGCGGCTACTTTCGAGTAAGTCAGCCCGTTTTCATTGCCCTCGCCTATATGGTTGTCAATGTAGGTGTGAATATCGTTGGTATAGAGAATGACGATATCAGACTCCTCGGCGTGTGCGGGAATAGAAATCGTAAAGAATACAGAAAAAACGAGCAGTATCAGCATGATTTTTTGTTTCAAATAGATCACCATCCTTTTTACTTGTTTGATTTATACTTATCATTATATATGAAATAAACTTAATTATCAATCATTGCAAACATGATATTCTAAGCCGATGGTATAAAAAATGTGTATAACCTTATTGAAAAAAATAATGGAATTTTCTAAATGGATGAGGTATACTGACCTTGAAGACATTTTGCAGGAACCAACGACATATTAAAAATACCAGGAGGAAGAAAAGATGTTAAAAGTAGGTTTTGCAAGAGTAGATATTACACCGCCGCTGGGTACACCTTTGCACGGCTATTTTCGTGAGCGTTTTGCGGAGGGGGTTCTGGATCCACTGGAGCTTAATTGTGTGGCTTTTTCTGATGGACAGCACACAGCAGCTGTGATGAGTGCTGACTTATTATACATAAGAGAACAGGTGGCAACACCGATTCGTAAGCTGATTGCCAAGACTGTGGGGATAGATGAAAAGCATTTATTTATCCATGCACTTCATCAGCACACCTCTCTGAGACTGGGCGAAAAACCCGGAGTGGCTCCGACTTTTTCAGATGCAGAGTATCTTGGAGTGCTGAACCGCAAGTTCTGCGATGTTGTCAAGATGGCAATTGACGATATGATTGAAGCAACAGTGGGAGTTGCCAAGGAAGAGGCAAGGGAGCAGCTTTCCTTTATACGCCGCTACCGAATGAAGGACGGCACCACCCAAACCAACCCGGGATACGATCGTACGCAAGAGGTCCTGCATCCTGTGGGAAAGGCGGACAACACCGTACGTCTGGTGCGTTTTCATAGGGAAGGAAGACCGGATATTGCACTGGTAAATTTCCATACACATCCCGATGTAATAGGTGGCTGCAAATTTTCTGCCGATTGGCCCGGCTTTGTGAGAAGATATACAGAAAAGGACATCGAAGGCTGCCATTGCATCCTGCTGAATGGTCCCCAGGGCGATACAAACCATATTGATATCTATGATTCGAGTAAAAGGGGTTATCAGCACAGTTCTCACATGGGAAGAGTGATCGCTGACTCTGTCATCAATCTTTGGGACAAAACAAAAGCAATTGATGCTGAGGGTGTCCGGGCAGATGTGCAAATGATCTACATTCCCACAAACACGGGCGGGATGGAACGTGTAGAAGAGAGTAAAAAGCTCTTTACAAGCTTTCAGAAGAATGAACTTGATTACTCGCCAAGCCTTGATGAGTTGGGTGAGTGGAGCAGGATATCTAATCTCTATGATGCACCGCTTTTTGTAAAGGTTCCCGTTTCCTGTGTAAAAGCAGGCAGCCTTGCCTTTGTGGGGTGGGGTGGTGAGCCATTTACAGAGTATGGAGAGAAAGCGCGCAAGTCAGCGCCGGACAAGTATGTGATAGCTTGCTGTACGACAAACGGCGGAGAAGGATATTTGCCGTCCCAGAGTGCTTTTGATGAAGGTGGTTATGAAGCGAAAAGCTCTATGTTTTCACCTGTGGTGACTTCGCGTCTGCAGAGTAAAGCAAAAGAAATGCTGAAAGATTAAAAAGGAAATGACAGATTTGCGATCAACGTAAATCTGTCATTTGTTCTTAAGTGCCATAGTGCACCTCCAAAATCAAATTGCTTATTAGCGGCAACTATCGCGGAGATGGAGGGATTTGAACCCTCGCGCCGGAGACCGACCTACCGCATTTCGAGTGCGGACCCTTCAGCCACTTGGGTACATCTCCAAA
>JAZSFW010000021.1:0-3885 GCA_045532445.1 Acetatifactor sp.
CCAAAGGTCAGATACTGGATACTGCTTTTCTCGGAAAAGTAGTTGACGATCAGGAAGGTCTCAAAGCCGATCATCAGGCAGCAACAGAAGATCTGCAGGTAAATGTTAAAGCGAAGAGCATCCTCTGGCAGAGGAAGAAAGAAGCCGATTGCTGAAACCAGAGCAACACCTGTGGCGATCCGTTGCGTCCATACGATAATCTTCGGTAAAAAGATCATTATAAGGATACTCAGTATGTAACAAACCGCTGTCAGCAAGGTGCCGTAATCTATGTTAATGGGGATCGGGATCTTCCCATCCATTGCAGAGGACGGCTCAAGGAAATAATAGATAAATCCCATCTGCCAAAAGGTAAACATAGCGAAGCAGACGAGCATCCATAAAGGTTGTTCCAGTCTCTTTTTCTGATTTTCTAAAAGAAGTAAGTGATTCATACGCATTCTCCTTTGTATAGGTTGACTGGTTGCATTATGCATGTATTTTATGTGTGTTTGTGGGAAAATCCCACGAAAAGGGGTGTATCCCACCCCAAAACCCCACCAACGTGGGATGGTTAAACGTTGATAAAATATCTATAATGGTATCATACAATGAGAAAAACTGATATTTCTCATTGAACTGTGTACATATTATACTACAAAATCTTGAATTCTTCAAGATTAGAAAAAAGTGACTTGTACACAGATTATTGTGTGGGAATTGCAGAACGGAGGTGTGAAATGCGGCAGTTCTATGAGCATGTCCGGGTGGACAAGGAAACATTAAGGTTTAGTGTGTCGTGCCCTATCTGTGGAAAGAGAGAATATGGAATGCAGTTGCCATTCTTATGCAGGGGGATACGGATACTGGCCAGATGCGAAAAAGGAAAGGCCAATAAACTAAGTCAGAGAATCTACAATCATACGAAGGCAACTTCGGTGCAGCAACTTGCTATACATTTTAATCAATGCCGGTATTGTTACCGCTTCGTGTGTGATGATTGTTATGATGTCGCTGATTCAGAAGGAGCCTGCAAGGAGTGTGCCGAAAAGAAACATGAAAAATAAGATTACATGGATATTACCGGCAGTTATCTTTTTTCTGATTGTTTTGACCGGTTGCGGAAAAAGGGAACTGGTTCTGGAGCAGGAACAGAGCAGGGCGGAAAGTAAAGAAGAAATTCTTTTTGGTAGTTCCATTCTTCAAATGCTTTCGGAGCAAGACAGCACACCGGCAGAAGAATCCGAAAGTGAAAATATGTCCGCAGCGGTGGATGAGACGGTGCAGAAGGTAGAAGAGAGTGCAGAAATGGTAGGAGAAGAAGCAGATTCAGAGGACGCGGATATCTCAGAAGAATTGCAGACTGGTACCGGAAATGAATCGGAAGTTTTTGTAGAAGATCCCTATTGGCCGGAAAATGAATACACAAAACAGATTCCCAAACCGGATTTTGAGATCATTTCTGCCAGAGTGGATGAGATCGGATTTGGGACAGATTTTGCTTCAACAGTAACAACCAAGGATGTTATTGCATATGTGGATGTGGTACAAAACAGTGGTTTTAATATTGACGTTGAAATAGATGCAAGGGCATATGAGGGAGAGTCAAGATATCTCTTTTTGGCATACAACAAAGCAGGGTATTTTGTGGAGATTTATTGGTATTCCAGCGGAAGCGGAATGGCAATGAGAAAATAAATATATTTATTAACAGGAGGAATTACATATGGCATTTTTTGACAAACTAAATGATTTTGCAAAGAACATTGGAGACAAGACAACGGACGCAATCGAAACCGGAAAACTGAACAGTAAGATCAATGCAGAGAACACGGCAGCCGGCGAAGAACTGAAGAAGATCGGAGCGTATTATTACAATCTGTTCATTGCCGGAGATGAAAACAAAGCAGTAGTACCGGAAGTGCTGGAATTCTGCCAGAATGCAAAGGCTCACTATGAAGCGGCAGCGGCAGCACAGGCAGAAATCGAGAAAATCAAAGCGGATAACGAAGCGGCAAAAGCAGCGGCAGCAGCACAGGCAGCCGCTCCCGTGACACCGATAGTGCCTGCAGCAGCTCCGTCAGCAGGATTAACCTGCAGTGCCTGCGGCTCTGTAAATGCACAAGGTACAAAATTCTGTCAAAACTGTGGCGGAAAGCTGGAGCCCCCTGCTCCTGTAGTGGTGGAAGGAAATATCTGCCCCGGCTGTGGTGCAACGAATGATGCAGGCGTAAAATTCTGCAGAGAATGCGGAAGCAAGCTGGAAGCACCGGTTCCTGCACCGGAAGTACCTGCAAAACGGTTCTGTGTCTCCTGTGGAACAGAGATGGCACCGGGTGTGAAGTTCTGCCCTCAGTGTGGACAGAAAAATGAATAATCAAAAGATAATCAGTAGTAGGAGGAAATGGCGTATGACAGCAAAACAACTTTTTTCTAAAACAATGCCTTTTGTTTGGGCGAAATTGTTACTGGGCGGTGCAACCGTTTTAGTCTGTGTAATCCTTTTGGCCATTTTTATGGGCCTGGGCTGGCTGTTCGGGGACACTGCAATTGTGATCATGTTTATTCTCTGGCTGGGTTCTATCGGAGCGGTAAGATATTTTATCATGCGTGCCATGGGTTATCTGGTAAAAGCCGGACATATTGCAGTGATCGCAGAAGCCTGCTTTACCGGACAGGTTCCTGCTAATCAGGTAGCTTACGGAAAAGAAATGGTGACAAAGCGTTTTGCCACATCTGCAATTTATTTTGCGGTTGACCAGCTGATTTCCGGTGCTGTAAAGCAGATTCAGGATAAAATCGCTAAGTTAGGTAATAAGCTGGATTTTATCCCCGGTATGGGTGCGGTGACAGGTTTGGCGCAGTTCTTTGTCAGTATTTCATTGGGATACATAGACGAATGTTGTTTGGGATGGACCTTTTATAATAAAGATCAGGGTGCATTCAAGAGTGCAGCAGACGGCGTAGTCATCTACGCACAAAACTGGAAGGTGCTATTAAAGGATGCAGCCAAGACTATGCTGAAAGTGATATTACTGACCGTTTTGGTAGCATTGCTGATCTTTGTTCCCATTGGTTTATTGTTTAAGCTCTTTAAGTGGAGCGGATTTGTGGCATTTGTGCTGGCACTGTTGATCGCCTGGGTAGTAAAGTTTGCGTTTATGGACAGCTATATCATGATTCAGATGATGGCTTCTTATATGAGTGTAGCACCCAATACCGTAATTACGTTTGATCTGTATTCAACACTGTGTACCTGGTCCAAGAAGTTCAAGGAACTGTTTACCAAGGGGCAGGAGGAAGCACCACAGGCAGCTTATGCAGGTGCAGCGACAGCTGGTGGTCAGGCTTATGCTGGTGCGTCAGGTCAGACTTTTGCAGGAAATGCAGGTACCGTAAATCCGGCTCAGCAGGCATATACAGCTCCCACAGCGGCAGCATCGAATACGGCAGCTCCGGCGGCAGGTGCAAAATTCTGTGGTCAGTGCGGATTTAAGAATGAAGCAGGCACCAAATTCTGCGGATCCTGCGGAGCAAAACTGTAATGAAAGAGAAAAATTTGAAAAAACTCACGATTTTACATTCCAACGATATGCATGGAGATTTCCAGGCAGAGCAGGTAGATAATAAACTCATCGGCGGCGTGTCCTTTTTGTCCGGCTATATTCAGAAGGTGCGTGCAGAAGAGGAAAATGTACTCTATGTGGTATCCGGGGATATGTTCCGGGGATCGGTGATCGACAGTGAATTTAAGGGACTTTCCACCATTGAGATCATGAATCTGCTGGGCCCGGATGTGGCCACTTTGGGAAATCATGAAATCGATTACGGGATCGGGCATCTGCTCTTTTTGGAGAAATGTGCCCGTTTCCCCATTATCAATGCCAACCTGTATCTTACCACCAA
>JAZSFW010000069.1:0-4011 GCA_045532445.1 Acetatifactor sp.
AAAAAACGCCATGATTTATTTGACATGACCATAGAGGAATTTTACCCTTATGCCAAGGAAAACGGGATAACAGTGGTACAGGCACATCCTTACAGAGACAATTATTGTTTCCCCACACCAGACTATGTGGATGCCATCGAAGTATACAACACCAACCCCCGCCATGAAAACTATACGGAAAAATGTATGGAACTGGCTCTGGCTCACAACAAGCCCATGACGGCCGGCTCCGATGCCCACCGCATAGACGATGCAGCCCTTACCGGTGTTTTGACAGAAAAAGAAATCTGCTCTATTGATGATTATCTCAAGGCTCTGTTTGGCGGAGAACTAAAAATAATCAAAGGAGACTCCACATTATGATCTACTTTATCAGCGATCCTCACGGCGGCGAAAGTATGGCAGGATTTGAAAGATATCTGGAAGTATGCACAGATTCCGATCTTTTGATCATCCTGGGCGACCTTGGTCTTAATTTTGAAAAAACAGAGGGAAACAGGAAGTTTACCGAATGGTTTTTATCCCTGAAAATACCCATTGCCATCGTAGACGGCAACCACGAAAACAATGCCTTTCTTCAGTCTTTCCCCGACGACACCTGGTGCGGCGGCGAAGTACACCGCCTGTCCGATACCATTGTGCACTTAAAGAGAGGCAATATTTTCCAGATAGGAGGCAAGTCCTTCTTTGTTATGGGTGGCTGTAAAAGCTCCGATAAGTGGAAGGAAATGGGGCTTTACTATGAAGGAGAGGAACCTTCCGATGCCGAGCTTTTATTGGCATATGATAACTTAAAGAAATACGATAATAAAGTAGACTATGTTCTGACGCACAAATACTGGGATTATAAGGAGGACGCACCTGACCTCTATGGGCCTGTTTCCCTGGAAGGTCTCACCAAATATATTGACGAAAAGGTTTCTTTCCGGCATTGGTATTCCGGACACCTACACCTGACCCGATATGTCGACGAGATCCATACCGTTGTTTATGATGAACCCATTGTACTGCAAGATTCCTGATCTTACCAAATTTGATGATCAAATATGTTAAATTTATCAGATTTGCTATTGACCGAAAATGTGCAAGATGATACTTTAGCTGAAAGAAACGGTTTCTATGAAAGATAACATGAATTAAGGAGGCTCCCAAATGGAAAAAGTTTTTCTTACAAAAGGCATCAATGATTGTTTGATCGTTCTGCCCAATGATCCCTCAATTACTGAGAAAACATCTGCAGAGGAGGTGCAGTCCTATCTTGAAAAGGCCCTTAGCGTAAAATATCCGATTATTCCCGAGCAGGACGCAAAGGGAAAGTGCATTTATATCGGAAAGACCGAATTTGCAAAGAGTGCAGATATTTTCGGAAAAGCTATCGAAAACTGGCTCATCGCCATGCATGAAGGCAGCCTGATCCTTACCGGCGGAGACGGAAAGCACGACCGTGGAATCATTTACGCAGCCTATCATTTCCTGGAGGATTTTGTAGGTGTAAGATGGTGGAATCCCAAGGAGGAAGATGTACTTATCCTTGATGAACTTGCACTTGATGATGATTTATACAAGGAAGGTACACCCTGCTTTATTTACCGTAAGCCTTTTTTGCATTTCAATATCGGTCCCGAAGGTTTCCCTTATCTGGCCAAGACAAGGACCAATGCCATTTCTCCCTTCTGGGATGAAGAGATACCGAATCAGAATTATGATGAAACTGTTCGCAGATTCGGCGGTGCAAGGCAGATGGGCAGACCACACCACGCCCACACACTTGGCAAGTACTTCCCTCCGGAAAAATACTTTGATGAGCATCCTGACTGGTGGGCCTGGAATAAGAGACAGGGCAAGCGCTTAAGAACCGGCAGTTATTGTTTTGCAAACGAAGAATTTTTCCAGACTTTGGTCAAAAAGGTACTGGCTTTTATCGAGGAAGATGTTGCCCTTGCCGAGAAAACCGGCGTAGAGCTTCCGACCTGCTATGCCGTTTCTCTGGACGATATCAACAAGGACTTTTTCTGTGAGTGTGACGCATGCGTAAAGGTTATGGAGGAATCAGGTGACACCGGTTACATGCTTAAGTTCGTAAACCGTGTTGCCAGAGAAGTAGCAAAGAAATATCCTTTTGCAAAGATTTTAACCAGTGCCTACGCCAACTGCATCGAGCCTCCCACAGATGGAACCTTGCCCGAGAAGAATATTGTTATTTATCTTGCAGATCTTTTCAGTGATATGGCTCGGGGAATCCATGCTCCTACCAATACTGACTATTTGCGTCTGGTTACCACATGGGCAGATATTTGTAAAAAAGCTGGCTGTGAGTTATATATGTACGACTATCTCTACTCGGCAAGAACAAATTACCCGCTTCCGCTGTTCTATCGTCTGAAAGATACCATACCCACTTGCCGTGATGTGGGGGCAACCGGCTTCTTTATTGAAACTATGCACCCTCTTGCGGATTGTTGGGAAATAAACAAATACATGCTCACACATTTGCTTGAAGATCCTGATGCAGATGCAGATGCATTGATCGATGATTTCGTTAACCGTTATTACAAAAAGGCGGCTAAATATGTAAAAGAATATTTTGAACTTCTGAAAGCTGCCCTTGATAAAAATATGATGACCGTTTTGTGCTGTGGTGAGGACAGCCGCTTTAACTACATTGATTCTACCACTGCCATAAAAGGTTCTGAATTGCTTTTTAAGGCAGAGGAAGTGGTAAAGGATGAAACTCTCTATGCTGAGCGTGTAACCTGGCTTCGTAAGCCCCTTGATGCTGTGATTTTATTTAAGTTCTTCGAACTTAAGAAGCAGGCAAAAGAAAAAGGAGAAGATTTTAACTTTGATATCACTGAAGTCAAGGCTCGTCTCATCCATATTATTAACGCTCACATGGAAACACCCTATGGCTCACTGGCCAAAGGCAGCTTAAATTCAGAAATAGAGTTTTTCTCTGAAATTTCTGAGAAAGAAATGGTTTTTGATATTCCGGAAGCTTTTTCTGATGTGGCAGAAGAGGACATCTGTCAGGTTACCCTTCTGAATATGCCGAAGTATTCACAAAAGAGAATACAGAACCGTTATGGATATTCTGCAGTGTCCGATCCGGATTCTGTGCTTCCTTTGGTCATGAAGCTCTCTTATGATTCCGCAACAGCCAGCCATATACCCTATGCCATGGCGCCCACTTTCAGCACGGAAGAAGTGAAAGTTCCGCTTCTTTTCAGATTCCAAAGTGACGGAATCGATATTATCTCCAAAGAGATTTACAAGGATACGATTATACCGGGAGGCTTCCATCTGTACAAAATGGGATCCTTATCCGATATGAAAACCTCTCTCAATACCAGATTTACGCTTCCGGCCGGTGCAGGATCCATCAACATTTCCGGCCTTACAGCAACCTTCCCCATGAATGCCTGCGATGTTTATCTGTCCATGAAGTTTACAGGTGCTATTTACGGCGGCAGTCCGGAAGAGGAAAATGCAATTTATATTGACCGCATGATCATTATCAGAAAGTAATCTATATTAATTCACAGTAAGACAAAGGCTATGGATTTACCGAAATGTGACACCATAGCTTTTTTGCGTCCGAAAAGCTGAACTTAACATATTTGATAATCAAATACGTTAAAAGTATCAAATATGATATTGACCTGAAAGTTACAAAATGATATTTTAGCCTAAAGAAACTGTTTCTATGAAAGAAAAAATCAATTAAGGAGGCTCTCAAATGGAAAAGGTTTTTCTTACAAAAGGGGTGAATGATTGTCTGATCGTTATCCCCCAAAACCCTGCCATTACGGAAAGAACCGCGGCAGAGGAAGTGCAGTCTTATCTTGAAAAGGCCCTTGGTGTTAAGTACCAAATTGTTTCGGAAAAGGAAGCAAAAGGAAAAGGGATCTATGTTGGACGGACCGAGTTTGCAAAGGCCGCAAATATCATCGGAAAATCCATAGAGAACTGGATCATTGCCATGTGTGATGGAAACCTGATTCTTACAGGAGG
>JAZSFW010000102.1:0-8816 GCA_045532445.1 Acetatifactor sp.
AGGGGAGAAAGAGGAGCGCAGAGTTCCTTATCCTTGTATTGTCAAGGCTTGCTGCGGTGGCTCCAGTGTAGGCGTATGTATTGCGAACAATGACGAAGAATACGAGCAGGCGAAGAAAGAAGCTTTCCGATATGACGGGGAAGTGGTGATCGAGCAGTTTATCAAGGGCAGAGAGTTCTCCGTGGGCGTCATGGATGGGAAGGCACTTCCGGTGATCGAGATCGCACCCAAGCAAGGTTTTTATGACTACAAAAATAAATACCAGGCTGGCAGTGCTGTGGAGACTTGCCCCGCGCTTCTTCCGAAGGAGAAATCCGGAGAGATGCAGCGGATCGCAGAGAAGGTGTATGAGGCTCTTCGATTGAAGAATTATGCCCGCATGGATTTCATGATGAGCACGGAAGGGGAGATATATTGTCTGGAGGCCAATACGCTGCCGGGTATGACGCCGACTTCTCTCTTACCGCAGGAAGCAGCAGCTGTGGGGATCAGTTTTGAACAGTTGTGTGAGAAAATACTGACCTATGCAGTGAAATAATTCGGCCGTAAGGATGGCGCGGCATTTCTGTTGGAAATTGATAGAGGTGTGATTTTTATGGAAAATATGAGTTTATATCAGGTGGCGGCTGCCTGCAAAGGAAAGCTGATGTTTTCTGCAGGTGTGTGTGTTACCGCAGATACGGAAGTAACTTCAGCGGTGTTGGATTCCCGCCAGGTGACGCCGGGAGCCTTGTTTTTTGCTACTTTGGGTGAGCGGGTGGACGGCCACAAATTTATTGGATCTGCTTATGAGAAAGGGGCTTACTGTGTAATCACTCAGAAGACGCCCAAACAGGTAGAAGCAGAGCATGGTGTTGCATCAGACTGTTGGGGAGCATACATTTTGGTGGAGGATACGCTGGCGGCCTTAAAGGAGATTGCAGCTTATTACCGCTCCACCCTTGCAATTCCTTTTGTGGGCATCACAGGAAGCGTGGGAAAGACCAGTACCAAGGAATTTATTGCAGGAGTACTTGCAGAGAAATATTGTGTGCTGAAGACAGAAGGCAATTTTAATAATGAGATTGGTGTGCCGCTGACGATCTTAAGGATTCGCAAGGAACATCAGGCAGCAGTGGTAGAAATGGGGATCAGTGAGTTTGGTGAGATGAGCCGTCTTTCCAGGATGGTGCGTCCCAATGTGTGCGTGATCACCAATATCGGGCAGTGTCATTTGGAGAATCTGGGGACCAGAGATGGTGTTTTGAAGG
Source organism: Acetatifactor sp. (assembly GCA_045532445.1). GTDB lineage: Bacteria > Bacillota > Clostridia > Lachnospirales > Lachnospiraceae > Acetatifactor. Next base: position 1,251 of record JAZSFW010000102.1, read on the forward strand.
CAAAGTCGGAAATTTTTGACTATATGGCTGAGGATGCGCATGTTTGCCTGAATGGAGAAGATGATAAGCTTCAGATGGTGACGCAAGTAAAGGGCAGGCCGGTACATTTCTTTGGCTTGGGTGATAATAAGGCAGAAGAAGTGTATGCTACAGATTTGATAAGCAAGGGGCTCTTTGGCAGTGAGGCCCTGCTGCATATGCCGGCTGATAATGGAAACGGTGGTGAGGAGGCAATACAGTTGCCGATCCGCGTGATGCTTCCTGGGCGACATATGGTGACCAATGCGGCGGCAGCAGCCTGTGTGGGAAGACTGCTGGGGCTTGCACAGGAGCAGATTGTGGAAGGAATCCGCAAGGTGGAGCCGGTAAACGGTCGCAGCCATTTGATCACTTGTGAAAAATATACTTTGATTGACGACTGCTACAATGCCAATCCGGTTTCTATGCGCGCAGCCATTGATCTGCTTTGTATGGCGGAGAATCGGAAGATCGCAATATTAGGAGATATGTTTGAACTGGGAGCAGATTCTGACAAGATGCACAGACAGACAGGGGAGTATGCGGCACAGGCAGGAGTTGACCGGATTATTTGTATCGGAGAAAATGCAAAGCATATGTATGAAGGTTCCTGTGAGAGCGGCGGTCAAGAGTGTGTTTATTTTGCCACAAAGAAAGATTTTTTAGAGGCTTACAGGCTGGAACAGGAAGAACTGCTTCCGGCTGACAGCACTGTGCTGATCAAGGCATCCCATGGTATGGCATTTGAAGAGATTGTAAAAGAGTTGCAACAATAGCGTTTTGAGGAGAGTGAGAGTGCAATAGGTACTCTCACTTTTATAAAATAATACTTTTTTACTTGACTGTAAAGTCCCTTGATAGTTTATGATCAAGGAAGGAGAAGTTCAGTGATCGGTATTGATAAAGATAGACTGAACGAAAGTAGGAGAGGAGAGTATATTTATGACGATCAAAGAAATGGAGGCCCTATGTGGGATGACCAGAGCCAATATCCGCTTTTATGAATCAGAAGGTCTTCTGACGCCGGCGAGAAATGAGAATGGCTATCGGGATTATTCCAAAGAAGATGCAGAGGTGTTGAAACGAATCAAGCTGCTTCGGACATTGCACATATCCTTGGAGGAGATCAAGGCCTTACATACAGGGGATCATGAGCTGTTGGAAGTGTTGGAACGTCAAGTGAGGCTTTTGGAAGGTCAAAAAGAAGATATTGTCAAGTCTCAGGAGGTTTGCCAGGTAATGCACAGGGATGGGGTGTGTTATGGGACACTTAATGCCCAGAGATATCTGGATGTTTTGGAGAAAAGCCCTGAGCTGGCAGTGCCGGAGTTGGAGGCGGATGCGATTCCGAAGGAGTCTGTTCCTTGGCGTCGTTTTTTTGCAAGAAATCTGGATATGACACTGTACAGTACCCTGTGGTCTTTATTTTTGGTATATTTCTGCAATGTAAATCTGAATGATCGGGGCGTGGCGGGGGATTTACTGGATGCAGTTGCAGGTATTGTGCTTCTGGTTTTGGTGGAGCCTGTCTTACTGGCTTTCTTCGGGACCACGCCGGGAAAGTGGATCATGGGGCTTCGGGTTACGGATTATGAAGACAGGCGCCTTACCTACGCAGAAGCGCGTAACCGTGTCCTTACTGTGTTGTGGAAAGGAATGGGGCTGGAGATCCCTTTTTACAGTCTGTATCGAAACTGGAAAAGTTATCAGGACTGTCAGGACGGCAGGACTTTGGAGTGGGAACTGGATACCTGCATTACGATTCGTGACAAAAGGAGCTGGAGGACTGTGGCATTGATGGCAGCGTATGGAGTGCTTTGTGGGCTTTTGTTTTTGGGAATCTCCTCCGCACAGATGCCAAAGTATCGTGGAGATATTACAGTGTCACAGTTTTGTGAAAACTATAACCGCTTGGCAGATTATTACAGGATGGATGAAAAATATGACTTGAGCAGCACAGGCGAATGGCAGAAATTGGGAAATGATGCCGGAGTAATTTACATAGGCGGTTATGTGGAGCGGCCGAAGCTTACTTTTACGGAAGAAAATGGTATGATGACAGGGGTGGAGTTTTCCCTGACTATGGAAAACAGTGAAGATTGGCCGCCAAGTTACAAGGAACAGATGATGTTGATGGCCCTTTCTTTTGTCTGTGCCCAGAAGGATTGCGGCATTTTCTCGAAGGAGAGAAATGCTATGCTTCTGCTTGTGGAAGAGAGTCTGTTCAAAAGTTATGAATTTTCCTATTTTGGTGTGGATGGAAGCTGTGAAGTGGAGTATTCCGGTTATGAGGATGCGGCGGCACAGATGAGTATGCTTTGGCCGAAGGAAGGGGAGAAAAATCGGTTTGAGATGAAGTTTTCTTTAAGGAAAAAGCATGACGAGTAATAATCTCAAAAATAATTGACACCCTATTGACATTTTTGGATGGATAAGTAATAATGAAATAAAAAGATTTAGAGGGTCGATTATGGATTATGTTAGTTATCCTTTGAGCGGCAGGTTTTATTCTGGTGCTGAACAAAAAGTGGGAATTTATATTGGAGGGCAGCCGTATATTGTTAAATTTGCAAAAAATTCCTCTGTAGGAATGACATATAATCATGTCTCGGAATTTTTGGGCTCTCATATTTTTGCTGTTTTGGGAATACAGACCCAGGAGACTATGCTGGGAACTTATGCGGGTCATCCGGTTGTGGTAATGAAGGATTTCATTGGGGAAAATGAGACATTTGTTCCATTTAATGATGTGGGAGACAGTTCTCTTGAACGAGACAGGGAAATATATCGATACAGTTATGATGATATCTGCCGGATGCTCAACGAAAATAAGAAACTGACCAATGTGGAAGAAACAGTGGACCGTTTTTGGGATATGTATGTGATCGATGCCTTGATAGGCAATTTTGACCGACATGGGGCAAACTGGGGATTTTTGAAATATGACAATCGATATCGGATGGCTCCGGTATTTGACAATGGCTCTTCTTTATTTCTCAGACTCAATTCCGATGATAAATTGTTGGAAGTGCTGAACTCAGAGGAAGAGATGAAGCGCAGAGTATTTGAGTTTCCCACTTCTCAGATACAATTGAACGGGAGAAAGAGTTCTTATTACAGTGTAATCAATAGCCTGCAGTTTTTGGAATGTAACGAAGCGATCATGAGGATATGTCCGCGTGTGGATATGAATAAAATATGCGCATTGATTCACAGTGTGCAGGGATTGTCAGAGGTCAGGAAGGAATTTTATTGTAGGATACTGCAATATCGGTTCGAAGAACTGCTGCTGCGACCTTATCATGTCTTGCAGTCTGCTAAAAAGGAGTGGAAATGAACATTGTAAGAGATTGGATACCGAGTAATGAGTATACGACTCCCATACAGGGGAAGCCTGATTACAGAATCAGCGGAATTATCAAGGCAGTGGATGGTAAGGATAAGATCCAGGTGGGAAGGATAGACTATGAGCATTTTGATACGGAAGAGTATCAATATATCATTACCCCCTTCTGGGCAATCATTGATACGCTGCCTGCAGCAATCTTTCAGGGAATCCCGGGAATTGATATGGATCTTCGGCTGGAGCATTATTACCGTGTCAATATGGAACCGGTGTTTATTACGGAAAGGACGCCGGGAAGAAACCGGGTTGACCTTTGGGAGCTGCTAGATGATGTGGGCTTAACTTATTATGACAGATTAGAGTGGCTGATACGCACAGATCTTAGGGCTGCTGTGGATAATCTGATCGTAGAGAGGGCCAGAGACAAGGCAGTGGAGTGGAAGATTCAATGTCCCAAAGATGTGGAAGAAGTGCTGAGTGCAGGACAGATGGGGGATAAAGTCTTTTTTGTTTCCTTAGAAGTGCTTGGAAGATGCGCCTGGGAGATTACAAATGTACTGAGAATGTTTTGTTACATGGGACTTGAGCTGAAAGCCAGTGAGCAGAAGTTGAGTATCAGAACAGAGGATTATCACGCAATTGTTCCTGTACTATCCTATCAGCTTAAGCAGTTCAAAGAACAGTACCGGGAAGCACAGAAAATTGGGATAGAAGCCGGCAAGCTTCAAGGGAAATATAAGGGGAGAAAGCGTCAGGACGTTGATGAAAGTTTGCTTCAGGATCTTTGGAACAAAATACAAGACGGAGAGATGGACATGAAAGAAGCGCAAGACATTCTGGGAATCTCTCGCGCTACCTTATATCGTCGGATTCGGGAGTTAAGCCAAGGTTAATCTTTTTTTGAGGATTTCATATCAAACACCGCGATTAAAATACTTGCCAGGATTACAAGGACAGATCCCAGGGCGGTGCCGATGGTGACACTTTCCTGAAAGACCAGGATACCCACAAAGATGCTGGTGATTGGTTCGAAGGTGCTTAAGATAGCAGCTCGTTGTGCTCCGACTAGGAAGGTACCCTGCTGAAACAGAACCACTGCACCCACGCAAAGAGAGAGGGAGAACACAAGGGTCACAAGCCAGCCAAGCAAAGTTTTTGGGAAGGTCAGCTGCCCACTGATCAGGCAGATCGGCAACATGACAAGGGAACAGATCAGAGTAACATAAAATCCAAATTTGAACCCGGGTATGTCTTTGTGTTTGGATACGGATAACAGAAGTATGTATGCAGCATAAGTTACGCCGGACAAAAGTGCAAGTACACTGCCCCTGAGATCGATGGGATTTCCGGGATTATAAAACAGGCATATGCCTATTGTGCAGAGCAACACACAGAGGAGCACATTTTTCCGCACTTTTTCCCGGAAGAAAATGATTCCGCCAATCACCACGACCGCAGGATAGATAAAGTGGAATATGGTTGCGGTACCGGATGCCAGGTAATAATAAGAAGCAAAGAGCAAAATGGATGTGACGCAGTAGCCTACAACAGCAAGGATACTGATCTCGACCAGGGCGCCTTTTTCAATGCGCAGAGAATGGCCTTGCAATCTGGTAAGGAAGGCAAGGACCGGAATGGAGAGTAAGTTGCGCCAAAAAACCAGGCTGAGGGAGTTCACACCCTCGGCGTATATAAATTTTGCACCCAGGGGCATGCAGCCGAAGATCAGGGCGCTTGCTATGATTAAGAGATAGCCTCTAAGTATTTTTGATTGTTTCATGCTTGTCCTTTCTGCTGACGTACTGATAGATACAAGTCATCAGCTTCCCAAAATATGATTTGTCTTAAATAAGGATTCCAGTTCTTTCATATATTCTAAAGTGTCTTCCCCGTTGAGCACTGCAACTGCATTGCACAGGTAATCTGCCAGACAGATGGGGGCACAGGCAGTGTTTTTTATCCCATTTGCGTCAACTTCACAAGAAAGCAGGAGGGTCGCATAGGCCTCGACGCTTTCATAAGGCTGCGAGGTGATCAATATGATCTTGATCCCTTGCTTCTGCAGCATGGGAAGAAGCTGCAAGGTCTGGTTGGTGTAACGGTGAAAAAGGTAGACAATGCAAACATCTCCCGGAGACAGACTCAAGACAGACTCCACATCTCCATTATAGCCGACATTTAAGAGCGAGACGTTGCCTCGGACTGTTTGCAGCCGTGTATAGGTATAATGAGCCAGCGCAAAGGATTCTCTCATACCAAAGGTGAATACTCGCTGCGCCTTCATGATGTAATGGGCAGCTGCGGCCAGCTTTTCATAAGGGATATTTTGAAAGGTCTCATGGATGCAGCGAACGCTCTGTTGTATGGTTTTGGACAGAAGCTCATCCTGATGGTTGTTTTCCAGCGTGTGCTGGTATTTATGAGGAAGATCTGCATGCTGATTTTTTACATCTGTGCGCAACGCTTCCTGAAACGTCTTATAACCCGAAAATCCCAGTCTGCGGCAAAAGCGGATGACAGAGGTGGTACTGACCCTGATTTCTTCAGAGATTTTGTCAAGGGTATAAAAGGCAAAATCTTCAGAGTGTTCCTGATAATATGCGGCAACCTGACGTTCAGACTTTGTCATATCAGAAATGTTTTGCTTGATCCTGGCAGTAATATTCATTTCAATTTCCCCCTATCTATCATTGTTTTTGTATAAAAAAATACATTTATGACAAAACATAGTATAAAATACAACAATCAAAAAATCAAGATGCGTTTTGAAAAATATTTTCTTGACTTTTCTGGCTTTTGGTGCGATAATATCAATCGAGAAAAAGTATAAAATACAATATTCTTGCAAGAAAGGAGAAAAATGTGGGAAAATATACAGAATTCTTATATTTAAATGAAGAAGAAATGATCGAGGCGGGAGTCTTGGATTATGCCCGCTGTATTGATGTGGAGGAAGAGATCTTTCAGCTTTTGAGTAAAGGGGACTATGTAATGGGCGGTGACAAGCATAATTCACATGGTATTTCATTAAAGTTCCCGGCTGAGAGTGAGTTCCCCAACATGCCTTTGGATGGACCGGATCGCCGTTTTATGGCTATGCCGGCTTATGTGGGAGGAAGATTTCATGTGGCCGGAGCAAAGTGGTATGGTTCTAATATCATAAATCCACAGCGAGGCCTGCCTCGTTCCATTTTGATGGTGATGCTGAATGATGCGGATACCTGTGAACCAATTGCCTTTATGTCAGGAAATCTGGTCAGTTCCGTGCGTACCGGTTGTGTGCCCGGAGTGGGGACTCGGTATCTGGCCAGGAAAGGTGCTTCGGTTTGCACCTGTATTGGAGCAGGTCCTGTGAGTAAGGCTTGCTTTGAGGCGATCCGTCTTGAAGCGAAAGAGTTAAAAGAGGTAGTCATTTACGACCTCTTCAAGGAAAAAGCGGAAGCTTTTGCAAAAGAGATGGCTGATAAGTTTGGGCTGAAAGCCCGGGCGGCAGATTCTTTGGAAGAAGCAGTCAGAGCCGGAGATATCATCAGTGTTGCCGCTTCTTCTGTGGCGCCTGTCAATATTACAAATGAGTGGTTGAAACCGGGATCTTTGATCATGTTTACAGGTCGTTGTAACATAGATGAAGCCTATTTTAGGTCTTCGAAGCTTATCTGGGACAATGCCAAAATGCATGAGGTATATTATGATGAGCATCTGTTGCTGCCGGAGGATATGCGCTTTGTCAATGGAATCGGCGTGCAGGCTTACAGAATGATGTATGAAGGAAAGTTACCGCCTATCACAGAGGCGACCAGCCTTGGAGATGTGGTGTGCGGGACAAGAGTCGGAAGAGTTTCTGAGGAGGAGAGGATTTGCTTTGTGACCGGCGGTATGCCCGTCTGGGATGTTGGCTGGGCTTATGAAATCTATGAAAACGCAAAGAAAATGGGACTGGGACAGAAGCTGAAACTTTGGGATTCTCCTTATCTGAATTAATTGTTGAAAGATGAAATACCCACAAAAAGCAAGTATCTATCATTGCTTTTTGTGGGTATTTTGACTCTTACATAAATTCTTCCAGGGTGTGGAAGTAATAAACCGGCATAGCACTCCAGCCGTGACAGAGGCTTCCTGCCTTGTTGAAAGCATCTGCTCCGTCGATATCTTCCCAAAGTCGGATCGTAGCCATGTCGTTCTGTGAGCCAAGGAGTTGTGGG
>JAZSFW010000042.1:0-11551 GCA_045532445.1 Acetatifactor sp.
TATAGGAGCATACCCACATTGCCATATTATCAATCTCTCCTGAGCTCATTGAGAACATTACTACCATGAATGCGATAATAAACAGGAACATCAGCGGCATGGTAGACGTATTGATATCCTCCAGCTTAGTTGCTGTGGAGCCTATTGCCCCAAACAAAAATGCATAGATCAAGAATCCCAGCACAAAGAATATCAGCATAAAACCAAACAACTGCGGCGGAATATTAAAAATAGATTTCACAATCATATTTTCACCCCAATACGAATGATTGAGACCGTAAAATAAAAGTGCGGATCCGAATACTGCCACCAACTGGATCAAGCCTGCCAGGCAGGAAGCCAGTACCTTTCCGAACATCATAGCAGTGGGCTTGGCACTGGTGATCAATACCTCCATGGCGCGGGAACTCTTTTCTGTGGCCACATTGGTTGAAACCATCTGTCCATAAAGAAGGATCACCATATACAACGCAAAGATCATGATATAGGTATAGAAGAAATTCTCCATCTGGTCTTTCCCCAGACTTTCTACCTCACCGGCAATCTGTATATTCATCACTGCTGTTATCTGCTCCGGCGTCATGCCGCTTTTTACCATTTCATTCATTTGATACAGCTTTTTCAGCAATTCATTGGCAATCTGAGCATTACTGTCATACATGGACAAATTGTTCACATAATAAGTATAGTTCACAGCATCCTGCAAAACAAAGGCACATTCTGCACTTCCGGCTACAATCTGTTCCTTGATCACATCCACATCCTCACCTGTCAATATGATCTCATAGTCCGAAAACATCGCCGCAAAGGAATCTTCTATCATCTCTTCCAGTTCCGGGGCCCCAGTTTTTATCAACATCACAGGGCGTTCCTTAGAGTTCTCGCCTTCCTGTTCCGCATTCTCCTGCACCGAATCATCCTGTGTCAAATCTTCCTGCACCGATTCATTCTTCTCAAATATTTCCATAATTCGCGGAAAGCACATGACCGCTGCAATCAACAGCACCAAAAACACCGTAATCCCCACAAACACCTTATTCTTCAGATAATACTTTAATTCAAACTTCAGGATTTTACCAAACTGCTTCATCCCTAATCCTCCTTCACGGTATCGCCTGCATATTCTACAAAAATATCATTCAGGGATGGTTCAAACACCTTCACCTCATCGATATCATAATTTCCCACCAAGCGCTTCATAACTTCCTTCTTCTCTTCCACTGCTCCCAACCGGATCAGCAGATCTCCGTTTTCCATAGAGGTACAAGCAGTCTCAAAATCCCTGCGGATCTGTTCAGGGTACTCGGTCCGAACCACAAGGCGATCGCGAACATAATTGCGCTTGATATCATGCAGATCTCCATGCAGTGCCACCTTACCATTGTTCAGAATCGCGATCCTGTCACAGAACTCTTCAATATAGCTCATCTGATGACTGGAAAACAAAACAATCTTCCCCTCTGCGATCTGCTCCCTCACCACATCTTTTAACAACATGGCATTTACAGGGTCAAGACCTGAAAAAGGCTCATCCAGAATGACAATGTCAGGGTTGTGCGCCAGTGCAGTCACCAGCTGTATCTTCTGTTGATTTCCTTTGGAAAGGGTGTCAAGTCTCTTATTGCGGTACTCTGTCATCCCCAGTCTTTCCAACCAGTAATCTACGGCTTTCACAGCTGCTTTTCGGCCCATCCCTTTTAATTCCGCAAAATAGGTCAGCTGGTCGATGATCAGTTTCTTGGGATATAACCCTCTTTCCTCCGGCAGATAACCAATCTTTACCTGATCATAATCAATGGGCGTTCCGTCTATCAAAACCTCCCCGCTGTTTGCAGGAAACACATTCATCAGGATACGGATGGATGTGGTCTTTCCGGCACCATTTCTGCCAAGTAAACCAAATGCCTTGCCGCCTTCTGCCTGAAAAGATACACCTGTAAGCACCTTTTTCTCACCAAAGGACTTTTCAATTTCTTTTAATTCCAGTATCATTTTTTACCTCCCAAACTGCCATTAATCATCTTGTACTTTTATCTTTTTGCAATCTCTTCTTGATGCATCTTTCTGAATTCCACGCTTACCATCAGAACAGCCGTTACAGCCGACAGACAGTCTGCAATGGGACCTGCCTGCAAAATTCCGTCAATCCCACAAATGGTAGGCAGATACAGAATCAACGGCAGAAGAAAGATAATCTGTCTGGTCATAGACAAAAACACTCCCTTGATGGCTTTACCGATGGAGGTAAAGAAGGTGGATGTAATGGGCTGCAAGAAATTCAGCCAGGTAAAAAACAGCATGACACGAAAAGTCTTCTCACCAAATTCAAAATATTCTGCCGAACCATCTCCAAACAATGCCAAAAGCTGTCTGGGCATAGTCTGGAACAAAACAAAGGAACACACGGAAATGACACCGCCTGCAAGAACCGCTATGCGATAGGCTTCACGCACACGCTTATAGTTTTTGGCACCGTAGTTAAAGCTTTCCACCGGCTGACTTCCCTGTGCAATACCAATCACGACAGAGAAAAAGATCTGGTTGACCTTCATTGTAATACCGGCACAAGCAATGGGAATTGACTCACCGTAAACAGACAAAGCACCATAATACTTCAATGAGTTGTTCAAAACAATCTGCACCAGCATCATTGCCAGCTGATTAAAGAAGGATCCCATTCCGATAGCAGCAATTTCCCTAATATAACGGAAAGAAGGAACAAAATGTTTCTTTTCCAGCGTTACCGTCTTAAAATGACGCAGATAATTGAGCACAATGCATGCAGATACAAACTGCCCCATAATGGTAGCTAGTGCCGCACCTTCCATCCCCCAATGAAATACCAGCACAAACAGAGCATCCAGTACCACATTAAGCAGGGCTCCGATGATATTGGAAAACATGGTCATTTTGGGACTTCCGTCCGCACGCATCAAATGACCGCCACCGGTTCCCAAAAGCAGGAAGGGGAAACCGATCGCCGTAATCCTCACATACGGCACTGCATAAGGGAGTACATCCGCAGGAGACCCGAACAACAAAAGCAGCGGCTCCAGAAACAGCTGTACAATGCACATCAGGACCGTACCGCAGACCACAAGCATGGTAGCGGCATTTCCGGCATAAAAAGGCGCCCCCTCTTTATTCCCTTTTCCCAGATTCAAATTAAAGCAGGAAGCTCCACCGATGCCGAACAAAAGCGCCAATGCCAGACAGGAAGTTGTAAAGGGAAAGGCAATGTTGGTTGCCGCATTTCCCAGAGTTCCGATGGCATGTCCGATAAACAACTGGTCAACTATATTGTAAAGTGCACCCACCAACATGGCTATAATGCTGGGAATCGCGAATTTTACCATTAATTTCCCCACCGGGGCACTTCCTAAAAGATTTCCTTTTTCTTCCTTCATTTCAAAAACCACCTCCACTCCACAGCTCCGATCCTTGCCATATCCGCAAAGAAAGCTGCTCTTTTTCCCTTTATACATATTGTCACACTTTAATGCATTATGTCAATATCTTTCTCTGAATCGCCCTAACAAAAATGACCATGAAGGTTCAGTAAAGAACTCAGTCATGGTCGTATTTTCTCTTTATTTAAAGTAAACTCACCATAAATATTGCTGCAGCTTGATCTCTTTTCACGGAATGAGCTAGGTCATATTCGAAAATCGGCTGCATAGACTGCCACACAGCAAGCACCGCCAACACGAACAGCAGCCCTAAACGGCGCCTGCAACAACCTCCCGCTACTATTTGTCGCCAGTATAGCACATGGAACCCCCAAATGCAAGAAAAAACCTTGAAGGGCCCGCATTGGAACCCTTTCAAGGTCTAAGCAAAACTTATTTGAAATATGCCACACCCGATTCAAAGATCTTCAGATCCTGCTCTCCATAGATATTGATCGCTACAGCCTGATCCCTTCTCTCGGAATGGGCCATCTTACCAAAGCATCTGCCGTCGGGTGAGGTGATACCTTCGATGGAGCAGTAAGAACCGTTGATGTTGTATTCCTCGTCCATGGATACGTTGCCGTCCATATCTGCATACTGAGTAGCCACCTGGCCATTGGCAAAGAGCTTGTCGATCCATTCCTTCGGTGCTACGAAGCGGCCTTCCCCGTGGGATGCAGGGTTACAGTAGGTTGCGCCAAGGGTTGCTCCCTGCAGCCAAGGAGACTTGTTGGAAACCACCTTGGTGTAAACCATCTTGGAAATGTGGCGGTTAATGGTGTTGAAAGTCAGGGTCGGTGAATCCTCCTTCTGTCCTACGATCTCACCATAAGGCACCAGACCCAGCTTGATCAGTGCCTGGAAACCGTTACAAACACCAAGTGCCAGACCGTCTCTCTGATTCAACAGATCCATAACTGCTTCTTTCATCTTCTCATTCTGGAAAGCGGTTGCAAAGAACTTCGCACTTCCGTCAGGCTCGTCACCGGCAGAGAAACCACCGGGGAACATGATGATCTGGGCCTGCTTGATGGCCTTCTCAAAGATTTCTACAGAATCTCTGATATCCTCTGCAGTCAGGTTCTTAAATACCTTGGTCACCACATTGGCACCGGCTCTCTCAAATGCCTTGGTGCTGTCGTATTCACAGTTGGTTCCCGGGAAAACAGGGATGAATACGGTGGGTTTTGCCACTTTATTCTTACATACATAGATGCTGTCAGCCTTATAAACATCGCTTGCTACAGCTTCTGTACCCTTCTTAGCCTTGGTGGGGAATACCTTCTCCAGCTTTTCGGTCCATGCCTTTAAAGCCTCTTCCATCGTAATCTTCACATCACCATATACAAATGCGGGCTCTTCAGTAACAGTACCGATCACCTGGTAAGCCACTTCTTTCTCATCCAGAAGAGCCATACTTTCGGCAGAAACTTCTGCAATGATATCACCCAGACCATTCGCAAACAAGTCGTCTGTGGTCACTTCCTCATCGATCACTACACCAAGCTTATTACCAAACGCCATCTTGGACAGAGCCGCTGCCGCACCTCTTGCTTCCAGCGCATAAGCAGAAAGAATCACTTTCTCCTGTGTCAGCTCATGGATCTTGTCATACAATTCCATAACCTTGTCATACATAGGAATATCGAAATCATCTTTATCAATGGCAAAACGAACGATCTTGCTGCCGGCTTTCTTCAACTCCGGTGTCACAATATCGCCGTACTTTGCAACATCCACAGCAAAGGATACCAAGGTGGGAGGTACATCAATATCATTAAAAGTACCGGACATACTGTCCTTACCACCGATAGAAGGCAGACCAAAGCCCATCTGTGCATCATAAGCGCCCAAAAGTGCTGCAAAAGGCTGACTCCAGCGGCTGGGATCGGAGGTCATTCTGCGGAAATACTCCTGGAAGGTGAAGCGGATCTTTTTGTAATCACCGCCACAGGCTACGATCTTAGCCATGGACTCTACCACCGCATAGATCGCACCGTGGTAAGGACTCCAGGTAGACAGGTATGGATCAAATCCGTAGCTCATCATGGTCACGGTATCGGTCTTGCCCTTCAGTACAGGAAGCTTCGCTACCATAGACTGAGTCTCGGTCAGCTGATATTTTCCACCATAAGGCATCAGTACACTGCCGGCACCGATGGAGGAGTCAAACATCTCCACAAGACCCTTTTGGGAGCATACATTCAAGTCGTTTAAGAGTGCAAGCCATGCAGCCTTCACATCGCCTTCTTCCAGCTGCCTGCCCACTTCTTCTACTGCCCATTTATCAAAATAATTCTCTTCTTCACAAGGAATGTCGACCTTTACACTGGTCTCCTGGTGTGCACCGTTGGTATCCAGGAAAGCACGCTTTAAGTCAACTATGGTCTTTCCCCTCCAGTTAAGTACCAGTCTGGGTTCTTCGGTAACTACTGCAACCGGCACTGCCTCCAGATTCTCCTCATTGGCATAGCCTAAGAAAGTATCCACATCCTTTGCATCTACTACGACTGCCATTCTCTCCTGAGATTCGGAGATCGCAAGCTCGGTTCCATCCAGGCCTGCATACTTCTTGGGCACTTTGTCAAGATCTACTCTCAGACCGTCTGCCAGCTCACCAATGGCAACAGATACACCGCCTGCACCAAAGTCGTTACATTTCTTGATCAGCTTGCTTACTTCTGCTCTGCGGAACATTCTCTGAATCTTACGCTCAGTAGGTGCATTACCCTTCTGTACCTCTGCACCACAGGTCTCAATAGAACTCTCTGTATGTACTTTGGATGAACCGGTAGCACCGCCGCAACCGTCACGTCCGGTACGTCCGCCAAGCAAAATGATTACATCGCCGGGATCGGAAGTCTCACGGATTACATTCTTTCTGGGGGCAGCACCCATAACGGCACCGATCTCCATTCTCTTTGCCACATACTTGGGATGATAAATTTCTTTTACAAAGCCGGTTGCAAGACCGATCTGGTTACCATAGGAAGAATAACCGCTTGCTGCACCGCGCACCAGCTTCTTCTGGGACAATTTTCCCTTCATGGTATCAGCCACGGGAACAGTGGGATCTGCCGCACCTGTCACACGCATGGCCTGATATACATAACCTCTTCCGGACAAGGGATCACGGATAGCACCGCCAAGACAGGTAGCAGCACCACCGAAAGGCTCAATCTCTGTAGGATGGTTATGAGTTTCATTTTTAAAGAATACCAGCCATTCCTCTGTAACCACCTCATCACCATAGTCCATTTCCACAGGAACTACTACAGAGCAGGCATTGATCTCATCAGACTGCTCCATATCATCCAGCTTGCCGTCTCTCTTTAACTTTCTCATAGCCATGGTGGCAATGTCCATCAGGCAGACAAATTTATCGCTTCTGCCTGCAAAAATCTCCTCTCTGGTATCCAGATAACTCTGATATGTTGTCTCTATGGGAGAACGATAATAACCATCTTCAAATTCCACATCCTTAAGCTCTGTGGAGAAGGTGGTATGACGGCAGTGATCTGACCAATAGGTATCCAACACACGGATTTCTGTCACGGACGGATCTCTTTCCTCATCCATCTTAAAATAGTTCTGGATATGCAGAAAATCCTTAAAGGTCATAGCAAGACCCAAAGAATCGTAGAGACTGCGAAGCTCTTCCTCATCCATCGCACAGAAGCCTTCAAAAATAGCCACATCAGCCGGATCATCATATACAGTGATCAAAGTTTCAGGCTTCACCATGTCAGTCTCTCTGGAGTCCACCGGATTGATACAATATGCCTTGATTCTGGCAAACTCTTCCTCAGATACATTGCCAATGATCAGGTATGTAGTTGCAGTTTTAATTACAGGATCTTCATTTTCATCTAAAAACTTCACGCACTGTACAGCGGAATCTGCTCTCTGATCAAACTGACCGGGAAGATATTCCACTGAGAACACTCTGCTGCCTGCCGGCATCTCAATACTTTCTTCATACAAATCATCAACAGGCGGCTCTGAAAAAACTGTCTTGCAGGCCTTAGCAAATACTTCATCAGAAATATTCTCTACGTCGTAGCGAATGAACTCGCGGACTGCCTCCACATCATTGATTCCAAGATAGTTCTTCAGCTCTTCCTGCAGTTCATGCGCTTTTACTGCAAAAGGTGCTTTCTTTTCTACATAGATACGTCTTACGTTTCCCATGCTTTTCCTCCAATTTTTCTTCATGCTGCATTTCTCTTCTCATAATGCAACATTTTTGTACCATGAGCATACTGCTCCTGTATATATTATAATGAAAAAATCCATTTCACACAATAGCATAAAACAACAAATTTATATAAATTTTCACCTCTCTTTTGTGTGGGATGACTGCACCCCCATCATTTATGACAAATAATTACAAAAAAATATTTTTTTCAAAAAAACACTGGACAACTGACCAAAAACAAGATATAATAAAGATGTTCAGTGAGAGCTGGACTGCTATATAGTAAAAATTCCGGAATAATTCCCCTTTTACACAATCAAGGAGCTTGTAGGTTCGCCTATGAGCTCTTTGATTTTATTGGTTTCAGTAATAATTGGTTTCCGCAGTAAAAAAAATACTGATAAAGTGCTCGAAGCATTTATCAGTACTTTCTTTATAAGCAGAGGAAGAGGGAATCGAACCCCCGTTAACGGTTTTGGAGACCGCCGCACTACCGCTGTACTATTCCTCTATATCATTGTCGTCCAACTGTTCCCAACTGACAGGATACATTATAGCACAGATTATACATAATAATCAAGTAAAATTTCAAAATTTTTCAAAAAATATTTACAATTATGTGGATGCCCCATATTTGAGGCATCCAAAATTAATGTAACAACGCATTTACCACATCTTGCAGATTTCTGACAGCAATGATCTGCATCTTACCAGAATATTTCATACTCTCCCAACACACTGCCGGCATCACACACACTTCAAATCCAAGTTTCTCTGCCTCTGCCACCCTCTGGGCCGCCATCGTAACGGATCGCACCTCTCCGCTCAAGCCCACCTCTCCGAAAGCAACCAGCTTAGGATGCAGCGGCTTGTTGCGAAAGCTTGAAAGTAACGCCAATACAATACCCAGATCAATGGCAGGCTCAACGATCTTCATGCCGCCGGTAATATTCACATAAGCATCACTACCTGACAATTGAGCCCCCAGCCTTTTCTCCAGAACCGCCATCAGAAGATTTACCCTGTTAAAATCAGTACCGGTAGCCTGCCTTCTGGGAATTCCAAAGTTGCTATGGCAGACAAGAGCCTGTATCTCAATAAGAAGCGGCCTTGTACCTTCCATTGAGCATGTCACCACACATCCGCTGGCATCCTTTGGTCTTCCCGCCAGCATATATTCAGAAGGGTTCGGTACCTCTGTCAAGCCTTCTTCTTTCATCTCAAATACACCGATCTCATTGGTAGAACCAAAACGATTTTTGACTCCTCTAAGGATCCGATAAGAAGCATGTCTGTCGCCTTCAAAGTACAACACCGTATCAACCATGTGCTCTAAAACCCTTGGACCAGCCACTGTCCCTTCTTTGGTCACATGGCCCACAATAAACACGGACACTCCCAGGCCTTTTGCGAGCTGCAGCAACATCCCTGTAGATTCCCTGACTTGGGAAACGCTTCCCGGAGCTGCCGACACGTTCTCATTGTACATTGTCTGGATGGAGTCAATAACAACCACCTGCGGTTTTTCCTGCCTGATGGTGTCAGCAATATCATCCAGATTTGTTTCACACAAAAGAAGCATTCCAGCTGAAAATTGACCGATCCGATCCGCTCTCATTTTAATCTGCACAAGCGACTCCTCGCCGGATATATACAAAACCTTGTGTCCCTGTTCTGCCAGTTTCCTGCACACCTGTAAAAGCAGCGTTGATTTACCGATACCCGGATCTCCCCCCACCAATGTAAGAGATCCCTGCACAATACCGCCGCCCAGCACTCTGTCTAACTCCTTAATATGCGTCAGAACACGGCTTTCCTCCTGTACAGAAATTTGCTCAAGCGATGAGGGGGCAGTCCGCTGCGCGCTGCGCTGCATCTTGCCTGCAATCATTTTGGAGGACGTGGCACTGATCGTCTCCTCCACCATGGTATTCCATTCTCGGCATCCGGGGCACTGTCCCACCCATTTACTGGATTCACAACCACAATTCTGACAAAAATAAACTGTCGTCTTTCCCTTTGCCATACTGATTCCTCTTAATCTGCGCGGTTAGCTTTGCTTGCCAAAACTAACCGCGCTGTTTTATATTTACCTGTTATCTTTCACGGTAAATGTCACCTTACCGCTCTTAAATCCTGCGGAAACCACATCTTTAGGTTTCAGCTTCTTCATCAGGATTTCCTCTGCCAAGCTATCCTCTATCACTGACTGAATCGCGCGTTTCAGCGGTCTGGCTCCCATCTTATTGTCTGAATACTTCTCTACTAGATGCTCCTTTAACGCATTTGTGATCGTCAAATGAATATCCAGTTGATCTTCACACCGCTTACAAAGCCCTGCCGAGAGCAGGTTCACAATCTCTTTCATATTCTCCTTGTTCAACTGGTGGAATACAATAATCTCATCTATCCTATTGATGAATTCCGGCTTAAAGCTCTTTTTGACCTCTTCCATTACACCGGACTTCATCTTCTCATAGTCTTTCTGCGCACTGCTCTGGGCAGCAAAACCAAGATTCTTCGGATCTACGATCCTCTGTGCTCCGGCATTGGATGTCATGATCAGGATCGTGTTTTTAAAACTGACCTTACGGCCCTTGGAGTCTGTAATGTGACCATCATCCAACACTTGCAGTAAAATATTAAACACGTCCGGATGCGCCTTCTCTATCTCATCAAAAAGTACCACGGAATAGGGATTGCGGCGCACCTTCTCACTAAGCTGCCCACCCTCATCAAAGCCTACATAACCCGGCGGTGAACCGATCATCTTCGAAACCGAATGACTCTCCATATATTCAGACATATCTACCCGGATCATAGCATCCTCGGAGCCAAACATAGCCTCCGCAAGGGCTTTGCTGAGCTCTGTCTTACCCACACCGGTAGGACCTAAGAACAGAAAAGAGCCAATGGGACGATTAGGATCCTTCAGTCCCACACGTCCTCTTCGCATGGCTTTTGCCACAGCAGATACTGCTTCCTCTTGACCAACCACACGCTTGTGCAGAATATTCTCCAGCTTTAACAGCCTCTCACTTTCCTTCTCCGCTAATTTCTGCACCGGAATCTTGGTCCACATGGCTACAACATCCGCGATCTCCATTTCACCGATACAGCAGCTTATCCCGCTTTCATTTTTCTCGTTCCGTCGCTTCTGCCTTTCATATTTCTTCATCCATTCATCCTGGTCGCGCTTAATCCTTGCTGCTTCGGCAAAAGCTTCCATGCGAATAGCTTGCTCGATCTGTTCATCCATTTGTTGGATCTGTAAAAGAAGCTCTTTCTGCCTCTGTGGAGTATCACTGGCTTTTAATCTCGCGCTGGCTGCCGCCTCATCGATCAAGTCGATGGCTTTGTCAGGCAGGTTTCTGTCATTAATATATCGGTTGGACAGACGCACAGCTGCTTCAACGGCTTCCGGCAAAATCTGCACCTTGTGATGCTGCTCATACTTTTCCTTGATGCCATCCAGAATGCGAATCGCCTCCTCCTCGGAAGGTTCTTCTACGCTGACAGGCTGAAAACGGCGTTCGAGCGCTGCATCCTTTTCCACGTATTTGCGATACTCTGTGATCGTGGTAGCCCCGATCATCTGAATCTCACCTCTGGCCAGGGAAGGCTTCAGAATGTTGGAAGCATCAATAGCCCCCTCTGCACCGCCTGCGCCAATGATCGTATGAAGCTCATCAAGGAAAAGGATCACATTTCCATCCTGAATCACTTCTTTCACTACCTTTTTAATTCTTTCTTCAAATTCACCACGGTACTTACTTCCCGCCACCATTCCTGACAGGTCCAGTGTCAACACCCGCTTCTGTCTCACAGTAAATGGTACCTGCCCCGCAACAATGCGCATAGCAAGCCGCTTCACAACAGCAGTCTTGCCCACACCCGGTTC
>JAZSFW010000068.1:0-24428 GCA_045532445.1 Acetatifactor sp.
CGCTTTTCTTCTTTTTCCAGTCTGGCAATTTCCTGTGCAATATCTACCAGATCCGCAAAAGGCATATATAAGGTAGCTCCGGGGATCACTACGGATACTGCATCCTGAGCAATACCGGTCTTATCCTTCTGCATGGTCACATCACTTGCATAAGCCAGAGAGGCAAAGAACAGCTTACCTTCTGTGAAGGTATTCAGGATGCCTTCGTCCTCGCTGACAACGTATACGCTGGCCTTGCGGCTGGGCGCTACGTTCATCTCGCTTCTGATGTTACGGATACCTCTTACAGCACCCTTGATGATCTCAATATCCTTTTCCTCCTTAGGGAAGTTTCTCTCTTCCTGATATACAGGCCAGCTGCTGATCATGATGGACTCTTCTTCACTCTGTAAGGTACAAAAGATTTCTTCTGTGATAAAAGGCATGTAAGGGTGAAGGAGCTTTAAGGCATCGATCAGGACGGTCTTTAAGGTCCAAAGGGCTGCATTCTGGCTGGCAGCGTCATCTGTATTGTAAAGGCGAGGTTTCACCATCTCAATGTACCAGTCACAGAACTCATCCCAAATAAAGTCATAAACCTTCTGCACCGCAATACCAAGCTCAAAGCTGTCCATATTGTCGGTAACATCCTTAGCCAAGGTATTTAACTTGGAAAGGATCCACTTATCAACAGGCTGCAGTTCTTCTGCTGCAGGAGCAGTGATCTGTCTGCCGGCTGTAGCTGCAGTGTCCATGTTCATCATGATAAAGCGGGAAGCATTCCATACCTTGTTGGCAAAGTTACGGCTGTTTTCCACTCTCTCATAGTAGAAACGCATATCGTTTCCGGGTGCATTGC
Organism: Acetatifactor sp.; assembly: GCA_045532445.1. Classification (GTDB taxonomy): domain Bacteria; phylum Bacillota; class Clostridia; order Lachnospirales; family Lachnospiraceae; genus Acetatifactor. The sequence goes on from JAZSFW010000068.1 coordinate 839, forward strand.
CGGTGATCAGAGTCAGTCTCAGAGCATCTGCGCCGTATTTTTCAATAATCTCCAAAGGATCGATACCATTGCCCAGGGACTTGGACATCTTGCGACCCTGGCTGTCTCTTACCAGTCCATGGAAGAGAACGGTCTTAAAGGGCTTTTCTCCCATCTGCTCATAACCGGAGAAGATCATGCGGATAACCCAGAAGAAAATGATATCATAGCCGGTTACCAATACATCCGTAGGATAGAAATACTTCAGATCTTCCGTCTGATCCGGCCATCCCAAGGTCTCAAAAGGCCACAGGGCAGAGGAAAACCAGGTGTCTAAGGTATCCGGGTCCTGGGTCAGATGCGTGCAGCCACACTTCGGACATACGGTAGGTGCTTCACTGGCTACCACTACTTCTTTACACGCATCACAGTAGTATGCCGGGATTCTGTGTCCCCACCACAGCTGACGGCTGATACACCAGTCACGGATATTGTCAGTCCAGTTGTAGTAGTTCTTTTCCATTCTTTCAGGGATCAGCTTGATCTCACCGTTCTTTACTGCATCTTTTGCGGGCTTGATCAGCTCATCCATCTTTACAAACCACTGCTCTTTTACCAGAGGCTCAATGGTGGTCTTACATCTGTCATGGGTGCCTACGTTGTGGGTGTGATCTTCGATCTTTACCAAAAGTCCCATCTCATCCAATTCAGCTACGATAGCTTTTCTTGCCTCGTAACGTTCCATGCCTGCAAACTTACCACCATTTTCATTGATAGTCGCATCGTCATTCATCACATTGATAATCGGCAGATCGTGACGCTTTCCCACTTCGAAGTCGTTGGGGTCATGAGCAGGTGTAATCTTAACTACACCGGTACCAAACTCTCTGTCTACATAGGTGTCAGTCACAATGGGGATTTCTCTGTTCATCAAAGGCAGCATTACTTTTCTGCCAACCAGGTGCTGATAGCGATCATCTTCCGGATGGATAGCCACTGCAGTATCACCCAGCATGGTCTCAGGACGTGTGGTGGCAAAGGTCAAAAATTCCGTGGTGCTAACGGTACCGTCCTCGTTCATAAGAGGATACTTAATATGCCAGAAATGGCCTGCCTGCTCCTGATATTCTACTTCTGCGTCGGAAATGGAGGTGTTACATACCGGACACCAGTTGATCATACGGGCACCCTTGTAAATGTAACCTTTCTCATGCATCTTTACAAACACTTCTGTTACGGCCTTGTTGCAGCCCTCATCCATGGTGAACCGCTCTCTGTCCCAGTCACAGGAAGAACCCAGCTTTTTAAGCTGTGAAATGATACGTCCGCCGTACTCTTTCTTCCAATCCCAGGCTCTCTCTAAGAAACCTTCGCGGCCCAGATCATGCTTGTCAATGCCTTCCTCTTTCAGCTTCTCAATGATCTTTACCTCGGTTGCGATGCTGGCATGGTCAGTTCCGGGCTGCCAGAGGGCATTGTAACCCTGCATTCTTTTGTAGCGGATCAGAATATCCTGCATGGTGTTGTCAAGCGCATGTCCCATGTGAAGCTGACCGGTGATATTTGGCGGCGGGATCACGATGGTAAATGGTGTTTTGCTGTGGTCTACTTCGGCGTGGAAATATTTCTTATCCAGCCATTTCTGATACAATCTGTCTTCTATGCCGCTGGGGTCATAGGTTTTTGCTAATTCCTGGCTCATATAGGCTCCTTTCTGTAGTGGGCGGCGGTCTGTGCGAAAACTAAAAAGCCCTCTGCTGATCTGATCAGCAAAGGGCGTCATTCACGCGGTACCACCTTTGTTCACAGCCTTGCGGCTGCCTCTGTGACTTCCTGTAAAGTCCTATCCTGTAACGGGGATAACTCGTAAAAACCTACTTCTTAGCAATCCGCTCAAACGGGCAAGCTTGCATTGGTTCAGCCTTCAGGCTCGGAAGCTACCTTCTGCATCCTATTCTTAAAACGCTCTTCCAGCCTATCCGCAGGGATAGGAACGTTCTCTCTGATAAGCAGTAATGCATACTCCTCTTCGTCTATGCCTCTCTTGTCTTGACTTAAGCTTAAATATAACGTTTTCCCCTGCATTTGTCAAGATGGTAATTTCACTTTTTTGCCTTCATCACACGAAGCCTCGCTTTTCATCAATCTGCTGTTCGTAATATAGGCGGTTTTCTTCTATCATTTGTAATTGTCCGCCGCAAAGCTTTGCTATGTTCACACTGCAGTTGGGCTGTTTAATCTTCCAAAACTCCTCTAACGGCATCTTTTTGATCAAGGTAATAAATACTCTGAGTACGCCTCCGTGGCAGACGATCAGTACATTCTCGCACTTCCCTTCCAGGACCAGGATCTGTTCTTTCAAAAAGGCTTCCACTCTGGCATACACTTCCTCATACCCTTCCGCATCTCCTTCCGGTTCATAGTGCACCGGATCGTCAAAGCATTTACTGAACCCGATATACTCTGGTTTGGTACGAAGATCCTGAACATAGGAACCTTCATAGGGTCCAAAACTGATTTCCCTGATCCGTGCATCAACCTGTACCGGAATATCCGTTCCATCTAAGATAACTTCCGCTGTTTTGCGTGCTCTCATATAGGGACTTGCAAAGGCCTTGTCAAAAACAATACCTTCCTTTCGAAAACCATCTCTTGTTTTTTCTGCCAGCTCCACACCAAAGTCATTGAGCGGGATGTCTGTTGATCCCTGAAGCTTTCCCTGCTTATTCCAATCTGTTTCTCCATGCCGCATAATGTATATGTTCATTTTAACCCACCCATCTCATTCCGTTTTTATCATTGATATGCTTTTCAAGCCATGGCCTCCGGTATAATGCACTGCGTCAGCAGAATCATTATACCACAAAACAAGTTTTTTGACAAAAAATAACAAAAAAATTTCACCCCAAACTGGCATGGTAAAAAAGTTTTATTCTGGCACTTTCTTCCATGCCATTTCTGTGCTATCTTGTTATCAATAAGAAACTGAGAAAAGGAGCTTACATAGAATGGAAAAACAAAAAAGAAAAGGATTATTTATCATTGGTCTTGTCTTACTGGTTATCAGTACTATTTTTACAGTCTACGCACGCAGCACTTCCTACGCCCGCTCTACAGAGCTGGGGGAAGAACTCACTGAGATCAAAAAGCAGATCTCCTCAATTGAAAGCGGTTCTTCCAAAGGTGATTTGGATGCGCTGAACGTTCAAAAAAATGAACTTTCTGATGAAAAGCTTGAACTGGAAAAGCCCTATTCTTACGGACTGACTGTTGTATTTATCTCCATCATGATTTTTATCAAAGGCCTATATCTTATGCTGGTTGGGCAGGCGCCCGCGCAGAAGACAGACATTAAGCGTCTGACACAGGCAGGGCTTTTGGCCGCATTGTGTTATATCGGTTTTGCTTTTTTCAAAATAGATATTCCGGTAGGACCTGAAAAAACTGCTTTTCATTTCGGCAACGTATTCTGTGTCCTGGCAGCCCTTCTTTTGGGTGGTTACTGGGGTGGTCTCTCCGGCGCTGTGGGGATGACCATTGCAGACCTGACCACTGCCTATGTGACCAGTGCACCCAAGACCTTCCTGTTAAAGCTTTGCATCGGACTGATCGTAGGGCTTGTAGCACACAAGATTTTTAAGCTCAGCCGTTCCCATTCTGCCAAATATGTGACCGGTGTCACCATTGCCTCCTGTATTGCAGGAATGGCTTTTAATATCGTGGCTGATCCCTTGGTAGGATACTTCTACAAAATGTACTTATTGGGGGTACCACAGGACATTTCCTCCGCGCTGGCCAAGATGGGCGCCATCACCACAACGGTCAACGCCATCGTGGCAGTTATCGCCGCCTCTGTGTTCTATCTGGCACTTCGCCCCGCTTTGAAAAAATCAGGATTGTTCGTTCAGGTTACACCGGAGGATGAGAAAATATGATTCAGAATACACTACAGGCAAAAACCGGGGGCATTCCCCGGCTTGCCATGATCAACAGTTTTGCCGGTTACGGGCGTTGTTCTACCACAATCGCCCTGCCGGTTGTCAGTGTCATGAAGGTACAGGGATGCCCTGTGCCTACTTCTGTTTTGTCCAATCACCTGGCTTTCCCTGCCTGCCACTTTGATGATTACACCGATCATATGAAGGCGTACCTGAAAGTCTGGGAAACGCTGCAGGTATCTTTCGATGGACTATATTGTGGTTTTTTGGGAAGCGTAAAGCAGATTGACATCGTGAAAGACTTTCTGGCAAGCCCTGTGATGCGAAAAGAAAAGGCACATCCGATCTTTCTGTTAGATCCTGTTATGGGTGATCATGGCAAAACCTACTCTTCCATTTCACCGGCTCACTGCGAAGGCCTGAAAGAACTGGCAGCTTTGGCGGATATCCTTACGCCAAATATCACAGAGGCTTGTCTGCTGACAGATACGCCTTACAAAGAAAACAATTGGACAGAAGGAGAGCTGGCTGACATTTGCCGGAAACTGGCAGAACAAAAAGACCGCTCCTGCCGCCAAGACCAAAGACCTCTGCGCATCGTCATTACCGGCCTTTTAGAGCACGACCACATCCTGAATTATATCTGGGAGGACAACCAAAATACCAGCTATTACACGAAAGTCGCCGGCTCACCTCACCACGGTACCGGAGACTTGTTCGCATCGATTCTGGCAGCTGACGCATTGCACGAGGTGCCTTTTTTTCAGTCTGTGCAAAAAGCTTCCGAATTTGTTGCACTATGCATTAAGGGAACAGAAGAAGCCGGTACCCCCAAAAAGGACGGGGTACTCTTTGAGAAATATTTATACAGGCTTTGTGAGTAAAACAGATACAGGAAGCTCGTTTTTCATTATTGTTCAAATGTAACGTTAATATTGCCCATAGAGCACGCTAAATCAACACTGCGCTCTGCGCTGTTGTTGATTTTTTGTTCTTTCACCGCACCGCCATACTGCTCCTGACCGATGGCAATATTACCTGCCATACATTCCAGTTCAAAATCATATTCTTTCTGGGAACCGGCCAATTTCAGCTCCAGATTTCCCATAGAAACAGAAGCTTCCAGCTCACTGACCAGCAATCCTTCCACAGTAATCGCACCGGCTCCCAGTTCCAGATTAACCTTCTTCCAATGATACCCAACAGGCAGATACAAAGTGATCCGGCTATCCTCCGCATCTTCTTTGGCTTTTCTGGTAGAAAGAACCCGCAGCTCATTTCCCTTTTGATATGCCTGAAACTTTCCTACATTTTCTGTCACAATGCGGACATTGGCATCTTCAGAGTACCTGATTTCCATGGCACACCCGCTGATCTCCACATTCAGAGCCGAAGCATTCAGGTTTTCATAGATACGTTCTATGTCACCTTCTTCAACCAACTCCTCTTTATCGAAAATAATTGCATCCTCAATGTCAAACCCTTCCAGGTCGCTGTATTTATCCAAAACATCTGATAAAATCTCATCACCGTTTTCTTTTAGGTCCGCAAACAGCTCCTTACCGCTTGTCTCCAAGCCCTCTACGTCCTCCAGCCACTCGTCGATCTTTCCGCCTGTCTTTTCTGTCAAAAAAGCCCTGATTTCTTCCGATTTGGGGGAATAACGCAATGCCGCCACCAATAAAACAGCACCTATAATCATGACCAGAACGATCACCATACAAAATCTAATCAACTTCCGCATACCTGCTTCTCCTTCTCATCAGAACCGATTATACGATAAAAAGTAATTCAAGCCTCATAATCACTTCACATAACATCGTACCACTCACCATTTATTTTTGCAACTTGTCCTGCATTTTTCAACATGCCGAAAAACAATATCCACTGTCACTTTTTGTCGATAACATCAAACAAATCCACCATTTCCACATAGTTATCCACATATATTTCCCCTGTTTTTTTATGAATATTTTTCTCTATCAACTGCAGTTTTCCTCGTCAAATATTCTGTTTTCCGTAAATTTGCAACATTTGTTCGGAATACATAAAATAGTTAGTTTGCCTATTTTATGTGAACTCATTAACCCGATTCCAAAAGGCTTCCACCTGCGCAGATACATTATCCACATTCACCACCTGAAACGGCTCCCATTCTCTGGGAAACATTTTTCGATAGGCAAACTGTAAGAAGCGTTCGTCCAAAAGAGCGATCACTCCCAGGTCTTCTGCCGTACGTATGACGCGTCCTGCAGCCTGCAGCACCTTATTCATGCCGGGATACCTATAGGAATAATCAAACCCCACTTCACCATTGCGGTTAAAATAGTCCTTCAAAAGTTCTCTTTCACTGCACACCTGCGGAATTCCCGTTCCCACGATCATAACGCCAATGAGCCTGTCGTTTTTCAGATCAATTCCTTCACTGAAAATTCCGCCCAACACACAAAAACCGATCAGAACGTGATCTGCATCTTCTTTAAAGTTCTCAAGAAATGCCTCTCTGGCCGCCTCATCCATGTAATCCTCCTGAATGATGCACTCCCTGTCCTCTCCTGCAAAATGCTCCAGATAAATTTCATAAATAGCCTGCAAAAAAGCATAGGACGGACAGAATACCATATAATTGCCGTTACGATTCTTCACAATCTCTTCAATATATCGTGCAATCGTATAAAACTCCTCATCCGATCTTCTGGTATATTTGCTGGTAACATCAGAGGCCACCAGAAGCGCCCTTTTTTGAGGCTGAAAAACAGACTTGGCATACACTTCATAATCATCTTTCTCGCCGCCCAAAAGCCCCTTATAGTACTGAATGGGGAGGAGGGTTGCTGAAAACAGGATGCTGCTGCGTCCTCTGGCCATACATTCCTGCAGATTCTTAGAGGGATCCACACAAAAAAGCTTCAAAAGAAAGCTGCCATCCTCTAAAAGCTGCGTGTACTTCACATAGTTCTCATCCACGCGCTCATAAATATCCAGGAAATGGCATACTTTAAAATAAAATTCAAGAAGCTGGTCTCTGACCTGAGGCTCTCCCTCCTCCTGCTCGTCCAGATAATAGTCTATTGCCGTATGAAGCCTTAACAGTGCATTGACAAATTCATCAATCTGCGTGACCACCTGATAGCCTTCACAGGCTCTTTTTAATGCCAGCAACTCTTTATTGCACTTTTCCAGGCGTTTTTCAATCATGTCACAGTACCCTTCTTTTACAAGGACACTGTCTGCTTCCTCTTTTGCAAGGTTTTTCTTTAACTCCAAAACTTCTTCCTTGATGATGGAGGCACTGTACATTTCCCTGCCACGTTCCAGCAGATTATGCGCCTCATCTATGAGAAAAACAGGATTACCCTGCAAACCATCTCCAAAGAAGCGTTTCAAATACACATGGGGATCGAACAAATAATTATAATCGCAAATGATCCCGTCTGCAAACAAGCTCATATCCAGACAAAATTCAAAGGGACAGACTGTATGCTTTCTGGCATACTCCTCCACCCTTTCCCTGGAAAAGCTTTCCTCCTGAACCAACAAATCGTACACTGCATCGTTGATCCGGTCGTAATGTCCTTTTGCATAGGGGCAATATGCCGGATTACAGTCGACCTTTTCCATAAAACAGATCTTTTCCTTGGCCGTCAGGATCACACTTTTAAACCGAAGCCCCTGTTCTCTCAAAATCTGAAAGGTATCATCTGCCACTGTTCTGGTAATGGTCTTCGCCGTCAGATAAAATATCCGGTCCGCCAGCCCCTTGCCCACCGCCTTCACTGCCGGAAACACAGTAGAAATCGTCTTACCTACTCCGGTAGGCGCCTCTAAGAACAGCTTCTTCTTGTGATAAATTGTCTGGTACACATAAGTAACCAGATCCTTCTGTCCCTCCCTGTACGGAAAAGGAAAGGCAATATCTTCAATGGATGCTTTCTTAATCTTCTGCCATTCCCACTCAAAATCTGACCATTTCCGGTATTCACTGATCAACCAGGAAAACCATTCTCCCAGCTCCTGCATGGAATGTTCCTCATAAAAGTACCGAATATCCTCCGATTCTATATTGCAGTATGTCATTCTGACCTTCACAGACTGCAGTTCCTCTTTTATCCCATACATATAGGCATAGCATCTCGCCTGCGCAAGATGTACAAAGACAGGCTCCTTCATCCGTTCCACATCTCGGTAAGTTCCCTTGATCTCATCAATGGTCACTTCCCGTCCTGCCTCACTTATGGTATCCAGAACACCGTCTGCCCTTCCTTCTACTACCAGCATATAGTTGTCCGTAGGAAGAGAATAGCGCAGGAAAACCTCAGCCCGATACTCACCGCCCATCTTTTTTTGCAGCATCCGATGGATCCGGCTTCCTTCCTGCATGGCTTCCTCAGGGGATGCCTGATATCGATTGTCTATATCCCCCTGCCGCAGTATAAATTCAACCAGCCTGCGGACAGATATCCTCATTTCATCCATGAAAATCCTATCCTTCCCAAATAAGCTTCCCCAAAGAAAATTCTTTACTCAAATATTACACCATCCTGATGTAAGCGTCAAGGTTATCCGACAGAGGATATATCCAAAGCACATTTCGGCAATTTTTAAAAAAAGCTTGCATTTTTTATAAAAAAGAGGTTAAATAGCATTATAGTATTTTTTCAGGAAAGCAGGTAACCCCAATGGCACAGTTAGGTATTCCTAAGGATTACAAATCAGACTTAAATTTATATGAGACGCAGGTGGCGATCAAGACAATAAAAGATTTCTTTCAGACGATGCTGGCAGAGCGGCTGCAGTTGCTTCGCGTTTCTGCACCATTGTTCGTGGACCCCACTTCAGGCCTGAACGACAATTTGAACGGAGTGGAGCGCCCTGTTATTTTTGACATTAAGTATCAGGACGGCCGGGAAGCCGAGATTGTACATTCTCTGGCCAAGTGGAAGCGTTATGCCTTAAAGAAATACGGTTTCCACGCAGGGGAAGGGCTCTACACCGACATGAACGCTATCCGCAGAGATGAAGAGCCGGACAACATCCATTCCACCTATGTGGATCAGTGGGACTGGGAGAAGATCATCACGAAGGAAGAGCGCAATATTGACACTTTAAAATCTGTTGTCAAGATTCTTTACAAGATCCTTCGAAAGACAGAAAAATATATGGCCATCCAGTATGACTATATCGAAGAGTTTCTTCCCCACGACATCTTCTTTATCACCACCAGAGAGTTGGAAGAGATGTTCCCCGATTACACGCCCAAGGAACGTGAATATTACATTACCAAGGCCAAGAAAGCTGTCTGCATCATGCAGATCGGCGATAAGCTGGAAAATGGCAAACCTCATGACGGCCGTGCACCGGACTATGATGATTGGTCCATGAATGCTGATATTCTGGTATATTATCCTGTTCTGGACATCGCATTGGAATTGTCCAGTATGGGGGTTCGTGTAGACAAGGATGCGCTTCTGTCCCAGCTTGAAAAAGCCGGCTGTCCTAATCGGGCAGAATTGCCTTTCCAGAAGGCTGTGATAAACGAAGAACTGCCTTACACCATCGGTGGCGGTCTCGGACAGTCACGCATCTGCATGTTCTTGTTAAGAAAGGCCCACATTGGCGAAGTACAGTGTTCCCTGTGGCCCAAAGAGGTTATGGAAGAAGCCAGGAGTCATGGCATTGAATTGTTATAACAGAACCTGACCCCTATGATAAAGCCCTCGCTGTCACTGCTTATGCAGTCCGGCAAGGGCTTTTCTTCATTTAAAGAGAATTACTTACTTTGTATCTTTTTCTTGTCTTTGAGCAGCTGCTTTTCTTTCTCAAGCATGAACATGCCTGCCACAGTGATCGCAAGGGCTATAAAGGCCACCGGTCTGCTCACAAAAGCGGTTTCATTGATACCGGCAATATTCATAATATATACCAGCACATTGGCTCCCACATGGATTGCTACAGGGACCAGGAAATTTCCAAATGCCTCATAAGCATAAGCCATAATAAATCCGATCACAGCTGCATACATGGTCTGGGGCGTATGGGGATGATAGACGCTGAACAAAAACGCTGATACCAGCATTGCAAAAGGAATTTTCATAAAACGCCTCATACAGTTGTATAAGATTCCTCTGAACATCAGCTCTTCCACAATGGGTGTCAACACACCATACACGATCAGTCCAAGCCAGACAACACCGCTATACTGCAAACGAACGGAAGCCTGATATGCCTCATCCACCTCAACAATACCGGAAATCGTCATCATCAGATTCATACCGATCACAGCGCCCAAAGCTGCCACGCCAAGAATAATATAGTTCTTCACAGGCTCCTTCTCGGCGTGAACCAGTTTGAATTCATCTGCTGTCTTGACAATAGCTCCTTTCGCATACCCCCAGATAGCCATACCACCGGCCAGGAAACTTAACGCCTGACATATTGTATAAGCATTGCCATTTAACTGGCTTACTCCAGTCGCCACATCCTCTTCAACCAAAAATTTCTCCAAAACCGGCATCTGATAGCAAATCGTTTTTATAGCAGAAGATACGACGGACATAACGATATTCTTTACAATGTAAAACATTCCGAAGGGAATCAGCATCTTCCACATGATCTTGTTTCCCTGAGGTTTCGCCGGCTGACCGGATGAAGCGCTTTTTTCTTCTTCCTGTTTTCTTTGCACAGCCTCTACATCGCGGGCCAAGAGCTTCTTCAGCTCCATCACGCTATCTACAATATGATCAGCTCTGGCCTCCTCCAGCTCTTCCCTTGAACCGTAACCATAAGTAACGCCAACCGTCTCGATTCGGAAGGTTCTGGCACCTTCCACATCAAACTTACGGTCTCCTACCATGTAAACTTCATCATACCTGGGCTGTCCGCCGGGGAAAAACTGGTGCAAAACCGCTTGGATCACCTGCGGTTTCTCCACACGCTCACCACTTAGCTCACTGCCCACAACCACTTCAAAATACTTGTCGATCTTAAAATGCTTCAGAATCCGCTCCACATACACCGTAGGCTTACTGGAAGCCACTGCCAAATGCATGCCACCTGCTTTCAAAGTCCTTAACAGATCATGGATTCCTCCATACAGCTCATTTTCAAAAATACCGGTATCCTGAAATCTCTCACGATATTTTGCGATCGCTTTCTCGGCCTGCTCCTCTGTCATATCATAATATTTTATAAAACTGTCTTTCAAAGGCGGTCCGATAAAAGGTTCCAGCTTATCCAAGTCATCCTCTTCTATTCCAAAATCCTTAAGCGCATACTGCACACAGGTAGTAATCCCAACCTTAGGATCTGTCAATGTTCCATCCAAATCAAATAAAATATAACGCTTCACTTCTTCTGTTCCTTTCTAAAAGCTTCTGATCTTGTCACCGTCATCTTCTGTATTCTCGATACGCCGGATACATACATCATAGCCTACCGCCGCATTTACCTGTACATGTACGGTATCTCCCACTTTGTGTCCCAGCAAAGCCTTTCCAAGGGGAGACTCATTGCTGATCAGTCCCTCAAGGGAATTTCCTCTGACGGTGGTAACAATCTTGTAAACCTCTTCCATGCCATCCTCTACAAACTCCACTGTGACGGTATTATTGATCCCCACCTCATCCTCTGCTGAATCCTCGGAAATGACTTTGGCAGTCCGGATCATCCTCTCCAGATACCGAATGCGGCTCTCATTCTGATTCTTAAATTTCTTGGCAGCATAGTATTCAAAATTCTCACTCAGATCCCCATGCGCCCTGGCTTCTTTCACATCCTCCAATGCTTTGGGACGTACTACAAGCTTACGATACTCGATTTCTTCCTCCATCTTGCGAATATCGCTCGGCGTCAATTCATCGTACATCTTTTCTACCTTCCCTTATATTGTCATGCTATAGCTGAATTCCATAAACTACAGCCATAGCCAAAATAATCTGGATGATCGCAAAACGAAATACCGTCTGAGTATTGGACCAATCCCATACCTTTCTCACATGATCATGTAACGGCGTCCTCACATTCTTCAGTATATGTATCTTACAAAACCGAAGCAATGCCACCTTCACAAGTCCAAGACCTCCATCCAAAATCAGCACCAATGCCACCGGGATATACAAAAAAGGACATCCTGTCTTCAGGATCGCTATACTGATAAACAGCCCCATGGCCCGGGACCCGGCATCCCCCATCATCAGTCGGCTGGGCGTAGCATTGTACCACAGATATCCCAGGATACACACTGCAAATATCAGGATCAGGAAAGAAAAATCTTCTCCCACGCCCTTAATTCTATCAATCAGATAGATGGTCATAATGGTGATAATGGTTAATGTCCCGGACAGACCATCCACACCATCTGCACAATTCGTCACGTTCACCGAAACCCATACAAGCACCACAATACCAAGCGCGAATACAATCGGCGGGAGGCTAAACGAGGTTCCAAACAATGCAAACTCCACTACATTGGGGTTGTATTTCAGAAAAGTAAGTGCCACCATGGCTGCCACACACAGGTCCAAAAAGCCCTTCTTGTACTCTCCCCAGGGCGTCCTGGACGCATCATCCAAAAAGCCAGTGGTCATACTGATCACAATTAAGATCAGATAGATCAACAGCTCTGCATTCATCGGTGCAAACAAAAGTGTTGCCGCCACAAATGCCAGTACAAAGATAATCCCTGCTCCTCTCGGCTTTCCTGCCGACTTCTTTCCATCATGGGCATAATCCCGCCCTGCATCCTTGGGTAAATACTTGCAAAATTTCGCAGTAGCTGCCACAGTCGCTGCAAATGCAAACAAAATTCCGACAAAGGCAGTAAGCGGTGACATCGTCTCCGGCAACAAATTCCGTATCATAATCCATCCATCCTTTTCCACACAAAAAAGTATCCGCCACTTCTACGGATATATTTATTTTAACTATGGCGTATGGGAATGTCAAGTGTATTTGGCAAACAGATCAAGAAACTGACAAGCAGTTTCTAATAAAACTTGACAGCCCGTATGACATGGTGTATAGTGGTCCTTGTAAATAAATAACCAGCTAGGGGAGCACATCGCTGAGATTGAGTTTTTTAAGCTCTAACCCTCATTACTTGACCCGGGTAATACCGGCGTAAGGAAGCATTTTACACCAGATCTGTAGACGTAGCTATTATGTTGCAATGCGAATTGCCGCATCCTTATCTGTGTCTTGCGATCATCGTGTAAATATCGATGTAGTCCCTCCTCGCACCAATGAAGGAGGATTTTTTTATGTCTATTGTTACACTCGAAGGCGGCCTGACGACTCTGGGCTATGCCTTAAGCATCATTGTAGCTATTGCTTTGGTAGTAGCTGCAGGCTGGCTTCATGGCCAGAAAGAGAGCTCGCGGAAGCTTTCCACAAAACAACTGGTGTTCTGCGCTGTTTCCATGGCACTGGCTTTTGTGACTTCTTACATTAAAATTGTGAACTTTCCGTTTGGAGGCTCTGTGACCTTGTTCAGCATGTTGTTTATCTGTCTGATCAGTTACTGGTACGGTACCGGTGTCGGAATCCTCACGGGGCTTTCCTACGGCATTTTGCAATTTTTGCAAGAACCCTACGTACTTTCCCTTTTCCAGGTGTGCTGCGATTATATTCTGGCCTTTGCAGGACTGGGACTGGCAGGAGTGTTCTCGAAGAAAAAGCAGGGGTTGATCAAAGGGTATCTTCTCGCCATTTTCGTGCGCGGTGCCTTCCATACCCTGGGTGGATACCTGTATTGGATGGATTATATGCCGGAGAACTTCCCTGCAGAGCTGGCACAGCTTTATCCGATCATTTACAATTATACTTATATCCTGGTTGAGGGCGTGTTGACAGTAGCAGTGTTGTTGCTGCCGCCGGTAGGCAGGGCCTTGAAACATGTAAAACACCTGGCTACGGAAGCCTAGCAAAAAGAGACTGACACTTTATCCATTTATACTTAAAAGGAGGATTCTCAGCTGAGACCGAGAATCCCCCTCAAATCTTAAAATTCTAAAACAGCAAATCCTGCAGCAGGAATTTCCATCTGGTAGGTCACTTCATCTTTTTTCAGAATTTCTATTTTCTTTGGAGCTTCTTTTACTACCCGAAGCTCCACAGGTGCTTTAAACGTAACCGTCACCCTCTTGTCTGCCCTGGGATCCAATACATCCCCTTCTTCATTGCTCCGCTGATTCCCCTCATTGTTGAAAATAGAAAGGAAGCGCCGCTTCTGATTATCCTCAGACACCAACCAGCAAAGGCCATCAACATATACCGGCATTTCTTCGCGAATCAACTTTTGTATGGTCAAAGAAAGCTTCTCAAAATCATCACTTTCTAAAACCTTCAAATTGCTGTCAGCTTTTGCCCTTGCAAAATCTCCATTCTTTGTGGCATCAATCAAATAGGCATACTGCTGCAAAGTTTCTTCCTTCGCATCCTCATAGATCACATCAAACACATCCGCAAACATAGAATTCGTGATCACATGACCTTCATTGCCGTACAGGTCATCGTTTCGTCCAAAGAACAGACTCAGGACATCCTCAATATGTCCATAATATTCGGCGTCTTCCCGGCTCAATGGACAATCCAAATAATCACCTCTATGAACTCCCGGCTGATGACTCTCAACACCAAAAAACAAATCAACACAGCTGTATGACCTCGGCAGAACGATCGCAAATGGTACCAAAGCTTTCATTCCCCGTAACGTCTCTGCCTGATGGATAAAAGCTTTTTTCATCTCTCCGTACTCGGATAAGGTAAATTCCTTCATATCCGTATAGCTGCAATTCAGACCCCACTCTTCGGAAAAATAGTCTGCGCCGCTCATCAGAGCGTAGTAGTAAATACGATTCTGGAGATACCTGGAGCTTCCGCCTTTTGCGCCATAGGAAGTAAAATCATCCGGATGAATGTCCTGACTCAGGTACCACTCGTTGGATGCATCTGTATTATAGCATGGCATAGAATATCCTGCACCTTTCTGCCAACGCCAGCATTCATAGTAAACTCCCCATGTCTTATGGCTTGCTTTGGCAATCCCTCGATTCAGAGCCACCTCAAGGCGCATCAATGGAATCTGGCATCCCACCTCAGGCATAAAGGATTTCATTCCCAGATCATCCTGAATTTTTGCAATAAGATAAAAACTGTCACAGGGCAAAATATGTCCTGACACTTCATCCATTCTGCGGACGAACATTTCCTTCATCTCGTCCAGAAATTCGGCAGGTGTTTCCGCCCAGCGCCGTTTTGCATACCAGGACGAATCCTCATGACTTAACAGTTCCAAAACAGTGCCGTCCTGCAATTTTGCAAAGGGGCTGGCAACTGCCTTTCGAAGCTTTTCTTCCTCATAAGGTCCATCTCCACCCATCAGCTTACGAATAAGCCGCCAGTCACTTGTCCGAATATTGTTTCCGCTTTCATGAAGCTGAAAGCCTAAGAACCAGTCTCCCAACAAGTCCTCATATACCCGGATCAAGTCAAGATCAAAATGATACTTATGATAAGTAACTCCTCCGGCAAGGCGGTCTACATAAAAAGGATGCGCGCCCTCTTTCAGAATCTGGTATAACTTGCCTTCCTTGACAGCCATCCGATTAAACTTTCTTTCCTCCGGCACGGAAAAAGCATGCTGAATCTTAAAACCGGAATCCTTGTTGAGGAATCCATTTTTCTCCAGACCTTTAAAACATTCTTCATTATATACATGAAAGAATTTCATACATCACCGCTGCCTTTCACACTATGATTGATAAAATTTTTCTTTTGCTGCCTTGAATAGCCGGAATGATTCTTCAAAAAACTGTTTGTTTTTTTGCTCTGTCATATACCAGGGAGCCGTCATATAGCCCACAATCTGATCTGCCGGAGCATTTTCTATATAATATTCCATCAAATCATCCATATTATAGTCACAGTGACTGCTAACCCCTCCGCAGGGTACGTAATGGTATCCATGCTGCATATAAGGAAGCGTCATTTTGCACCAATTGGCATTGATGGGATCTTCCTCCACAAACTGCAAATTCATATTGGCATATTCAGGTCTTTTATAATGCTCGATAATTTGCGGGCGGGAATTGATCGGCGTGTAATGTTCTTCTTTAAACGCATGATAATACCAGGGAGAAATCAACACCTCTTTCGGAGAAACGCATCTTAGAAAGGCCTCCGGATCGTAGTGCAGAGGGTCCGACCAGATCCATGGCTTTGCCCCTGTCTTAATCACACAGTCCAACAAAAAGCGCAGATCATGGAAAAATAAGCTTCCTCTTCTGTAATTGATATGATCTACATACTTATCTCCCCGAAAACAGTTTTCATCCTCCTCGTCCATACCGATATGAATGTATTCCGGCTTCTGAAAGATCTCATATGCTTCCCGGATCAAATCAGCGCAAACCTGATAATAAGTACTGGTGGAAAGCATTTTTTCATACTCACCCAGCCACTGGTCATGATAGGCAGAAAAATTCAACTTGGGAATAATTTTGATTCCAAGCTCTCCACAACGTGCAATCTCTTTCTGCATACGCTCTCTTGTCCATCCGCCCTTCACAAAAAGCTCCGGATGAGAGGAAAATTCAAGCCCTTCCCCTACGTCCAAAACAATCGTATTGATACCGGTTTTTGCCGATTCTTCTACAATATAATCCCAAAGCTCATCATCAAATGTAAACGGAAAATCTTTCCTCATTTCCCACATCCGCACACCCAGGTGTACTAATATGGCCCACATTTTTTCTTGCATGATTTTTTCCTCCCTTTTTCACATTTTAGCAAACATTGCCGCGCATAACAAGCTCTTTCACGCCGTCAGCTACCACAAAGTTGTTTTTTATATTTCGGGCGGTATTGTCTAAAATCTCAATTTTTTCATGGACTTTCGGCGTATTGCTCCCATCAAATCCGCTTACAGCAATTGTAATAAAGCTATCATCACCCATAGAATTGCAGTTGTCCAAATGATTGTTTCGAAATACCAGATTCTTTATACGTCCGGACTCATACCAGTATTCCTGCAGATCCACGGCATAGAGTGCAGAGCAGCAATATTCTATCGTATTATGCTCCACCAAAATTTCTCCGCCGCCGGACAATCTGATACGCGGAAAATGCGAAAAGTGGTTGTGGTGCAAATGTAAATCGGGCATGCGATTTGGATTCTCCACCAGGAAGCCGGACTTAACCAATTCAAAATTGCCCTCAAATTCGCCGTTCAGCTCCACACTGCGCCCATCTTCGGACAAACTGATCGTTTTCACGCAATACCTGGCCACAATATCCAACGTTTTCGGATCAATCACATGTAAAATATCACCGCTGATATAAGGGGCAAAATATGCTTGCTCCTGATGCATGATCCCCACAACCATTTTGGTGCTGTCCGCTTGTATTACGGAAGTATACATGCCATGTACATTGATCACATCATCCATCGTATGAGAAATCGAGCAATCGTGAATATTCAAATAGCCGCGACAATTTACAAAATGCATAGAATCTGCCGTTAATGTAGAGAGTTCACCATAGTGTTCTACATCCGTACAAAATCCATCCAATTCCACATTTTCACTCAATTGCGCAATAAGCCCCATACCAATCCCACGACGCACGGTAACATCTTTAATCAGAATGTTCTGTGCTTGATTTAAAAAGATAAGGTCAATATCACGGCCGCCATCCAGTACCGTATGAATCTGATCCCCCTCCTGATAATGGCATTTTGACGGTGTATCCTTCCTATAATGAAAATAGATTCCGCCATCCACTTTCTTAGCATCTGTCAACATGTGAGGAGCCGGAAGGTTCTCTGTAGAATCCGTTGTATCTCCTACAAACAAAAACATAACGTCATGGGCACCTACTCTATGAAGACCAAGCTTTTTTTCCGCGGTGGTGAAGTCTTTATTTTCTCTATGAAAGTATACCGCACCATCCTTTACCGTGTAAGGAACTTTGTCCTCATCAATCTGCAGTACAAAGCCCTGCTCACTTTTCTGACAAAGTTGAAAACAGGCAGAAGCAGGCAGTATCCGGTCAAAAATGATATTCCGCAAAACGATATGACTGCTGTGACTTACCACAAAGGGAAATACCTTCTCGTGAAATACAAATACGGAATCCCCTCCGTCAATGGTCAGTCCATCAAAACCAACAATGGAGAATGCAATTTTTTTCATCCCGGCAGAATTATTGCTCACACCGTAAAATTGTTCTATTGCACCCTGCTCGTAAAAATGATACTCGCCTTTTTCAAAGCACAGCTCACCGCCTCCCAAACGCAGCAACTCATCCAGTGCGTCTGCAACAAGCGGCGTTACATTTTTATCGATACCACTGTGCCTGGCCGAAATATAGATCTTTTTCCTCTCCATATTCATACACCTCACATTAACAAATTTATACCATGGAAAAAACCTTCATGGCCTGTTTGCAATTTTCCTTCATCGCCTGGGTCCCCCAATGTACAATGTCATGATACATGATCGGCTTGTCATTTTCTTTCTCAGTAACAGAATAATAACACTTATACTGCTTGCCATCTTTCTCAAGAGGAATATACCCTACACGGAACTGCTCCGCTATGGTTTCTCCTCCTGCCATAGCCATATATGTATAATAATTGATCTTGCGGACTCCACTCTTTATCGCTTTTCTGAAATCTTCAGAACTGACACCGGAACCTCCATGCATTACGACAGGAATATTGGTTGTTCTTCTGACATTCTCTACCACGCTGAAATCAAGCTTCGGTTTGGCCAGATAGACGCCGTGGGTGGTGCCGAAAGAACAGGCCAAAGCATCAATTTCTGTCTCTTTCACAAAGATTCTGGCCTCTTCAGGATCTGTATATACTTTATCCGGGTCCTTTCCATATCCTGCACTTCCGGATCCGGTTTCCCGTTTTCCCATACAGCCTATCTCAGCCTCCACAGAAGCTCCTGTCTGTCTTGCAAAAGAAACCACCATTTTCGTATTGGCAACATTTTCCTCAAAGGGCAAAACAGAACCATCGAACATAACAGAGGTGAAACCCAAATGCAAAGCCTTGCAAATATAGTCCAGGCTCTCTCCATGGTCCAGATGCACACACACGGGCACTTTTGCACGTTTTGCCATCTCCACCATAATGGGGCCTATAATGTGAATAGGCATAATATCCTCGTGCACTTCTGCATGCTGAATGATAACCGGTACACCCAACTCTTCCGCAGCCCCAATAACCGCCATAATCGATTCCAAATTGGGGGTATTAAAAGAACCTACCGCATATTTTTTGGCCTCACACAAATTCAAAATCTGCTTTAATGTCACTAACATATTTTCTTCTCCTTACGTTATACCAACGGGCGCACAGCATTGTACAACTGCTTATAGCGCTCATATATTTCTGTATATTTTTCATGCATTTCCTGCCGTGGATAATAAGTAATCGTTTCTTCCACCATGTGTCTGGCTGCATCCTCTAAATTGTCAAAACACCCTGTCACGATACCGGTTAACATGGCGCTCCCTACCGTTCCTGCATCAATTGTAGCAAGAGAAGTGATTGGAAGATTCAGTACATCGGCTTTCATCTGCATCCATACCTTAGATTTTGCGCCACCGCCTGTTGCATTCATTTTTTCAATCCGCACTCCGGATTTCTTCAGCCAATCCATGTTGATCCGCATCTCATAAGCAACCCCCTCCATACAGGCACGATAAATATCATTTAGCTTATGAGCTACGCTAAGCCCCACGATCGCACCCTTAGACCCAATATCCATATAGGGAGTAGCCGCTCCTGCAAAATGCGGCAGGACCAAAATACCGGTGGGGTCTGTATCTTCTCCTTCCAGCAGCTCGTTCACAGAAATGCCTCTGTTTTTTGCCACTTCCTTTTCTTTTTTTGCCAGGGTATCCACACACCATTGAACCAGAGCACCCCCAGTATAAGAAAATGCATAAGCAACATATTTGCCGGGCACTACATAAGGAACTACTGCATAATTACCATCATACATTGTCTTAAGATTTGGCAGTTCATCATAAACCGGGATCACACACTCTACCGTTCCGGCTCCTTCCGCTGCCAGGTCAGAAGTAAATACACCCGCCCCGACCGTAGCCGCCAGCTGATCGTGGCTTACAGAGATAATCTGCGCATCAGAAGACAGCCCCGTTACTTCCGCAACTTTTTTCAAAATTGTTCCGGCAGAAGTCCCGGTAGGCACCACCTTGGACATAAGAGAACTATCCACATCTGCCAGCGCAAAGATCTCTTGACTCCACTTAAGCGAAGTGATATCGAAGGCCATGGTTCTGGCCGCCAAAGAATAATCCACCTGGGCCTTTCCTGTCAAGTGAAAGGTTATAAAATCCTGCATTAAAAATGCATGCTTTGCCTGGCCATATATGTCAGGGCGATTCTTTTTTATCCACATCATCTTGGAAATGCTATACATCTCATGAGGCTTCGTACCTGTGATGGAGGCCATTGTCATAGGATCCATCCCCTCCAAAAGCTGTTCACACTCCGCCTTGCCTCTGGGATCCGTATATAGCATAACCTGATGCAGAGGAGTCCCTTCTTCATCGGTCATCACAAAGCTTTCTCCAAAGCTGGTGACTCCTATTCCTTCAATATCCGGATACTTTTGGGCCATTTCGGTGATCACCAAAAACACCTTCTCCAAAATGGCACCGGCATCTATTTCATGCTCGCTGTGATTTCTCTTTACAGGATACTCCTGATAAGCCTTATCCAAATACCGGCCGGATGCATCAAAAACACTTAATTTGCAACCGGTTGTCCCAATATCCAACCCTGCAATCTTCATAATACATCATCCTTTTCCCACACATTCACCTGCACACTCAGGCGTCAATATCTACCCAGTCATAACCAAGATAAGTAACAAAGGCTTCTTTCAAGATCTCTTTCATATGTCCTACACCGACAGCAGTGTGATGCTTAAATCCACCTCTTGCCAGCTTTATCAGCTTGTTTTGCAGATCCGGGATCTCACATACACCACCACATCCAAAGAATTCCTCCTCAATCGGATCCTCTGTAAATTGTGCTTCACTGGCATATACGATGATTTTTCCATCCTTCGTCTGGCAATTGGAAATGGTAGCAGGAAAGGCTTTGATCCTGCCTTCATTACATCCCCACCCGGAACCAGGATCGTTCTTTGCAAACATCTTATGCTCTGTAACAGTTCCTTTTCCGGTCATTAAGCTTTGTGCCACAGGACCACAGTGGAATAAAATCACCTTGTTTTCCTCATCACCATAGTTGTTGTTCCAATCCAGAACTGCAGTCGGTTCTTCGCTGGCAAGATTCATTGCACGCATGATAATCGCAGAACACATATCAATCTCACAGGAGGCAACAATTCCTCTGTCATTTAATTCGCTCAACAGTACACAGGGACATACGCGCAGATAGGTTTCCATCTCATTCCAACAGCGCAGTGTCAGCGCGTCCAGATGATACTCTTTTATATACTCATCAATTACGACGGATATTTTGGCCAGCATGATTTTGTTAGATTGCGGAACTCTTGAAAAATCTGTATAATCCTCCAACACCTTCATTTTATTTATGACCGCTTCCTCTTCCTCTGACTTGAAAGAAACCTTGTACATTAATTCTGAAAGATCAAAGGATTCCACATTTATGCCATACTTTTGCAATGCGATCTCATCAAATCGAACTGTTTTAAAAGCAGTCGTTCTTGCACCGATGCATCCTACGTTAAATCGCTTCATACCATTTACAACACGACAGATCGCCGCAAAATCCCTTAGATTCTGAGTAAAGGCAGCAGATAGGGGATGAACCACATGAGGCTTCATAACCGTAAAGGGTACGTTATATTGCGTAAACACATCTGTCACAGAGAATTTGCCGCAATAGGCATCTCTTCTGTGCGCAAAATCCATTTTCCCGATTTCATCCGGATACGCCTGCATCAATATGGGTACCCCGGCATCCTGAAGTGCTGTGATCGCACCATTTTCATCCGCAAAAATAGGCATAGAGAAGATGACACCGTCGTACTGACCCTCATGCTCCTTTAGCCACCTTGCATAGAGCATTCCTTCCTCTCTTGTCTCAATACCGCCATACCTTGTCAATGCCGCATCCATAGCAAGATAATCATATCCGGCATCCGTAACCGCTTTGATCATATCCTCTCTTGCTCCGTAAATCAGTTCTCCCGGCATAAATCCACGATTGCAAAATGCCAGCGCAAATGTCATCTTCTTCATCATATCATTTCCCTTTCCAAGAATTATGGTTCTCAGCCACATTATCCGCTTTTTATATATAAATTTTACACTTTCTTCGCACTTAATTATAGAGCAATACGTTTCAAAAACTGTAAAATCGTTTTGTCAAAATCCAATTAATGTGGTAAAATGTTTTTATCAACCAAGCTGACACATAATTTTTTTTAAAAGGAGTCTTCCATGCAAACTGCCACACTAAACATAAACAAAGCTCCCTTACTGGAGCTGATGCAAGATTTCTATCTCTTGACCGGAATCCGCATTGTTATCTTTAGCAACACCTTTCAAGAGATCTTGGCATGGCCGCAATCCCGCTGTGACTTTTGCAAATTAATGCACGACCACGAAGATTCCGCCCGAGAATGTGCCAAAAGTGACCGCAACGCTTTAGAACGCTGTCTCAAAAACAGGAAATTGGAAATCTATCATTGCCACGCCGGACTCGTAGAAGCAGTTGCGCCTTTAATCGACAACGACATCATAATCGGATATATTATGTTTGGCCAGATTTCTGACCTTCCTTCTGAAACTGAAACGATTACCATGCTAAAAGAAATTTTGAAAACATATCAACTGGACAACCACCTGACAAACCACAACATTCTGAAGATCATACATAAATCTTCTGAACAAATCCTAGCTGCCGCCAAAATCCTGGAAGCGTGTACTTTTTATGTTCTGCTGAAAAACATGATCACATTGCAGCGAAAGAATTTTGTAACAAATCTTAATCGCTTTTTATTAGAACACCTGTCGGAAGATTTGTCTATCGAACGCCTTATGAAGGAATTTCAGATCAGCCGCAATAAGCTTTATGACTCCTGCAACACATACCTGGGGCAGGGATTAGCAGAATACATCAAGACATTACGAATAAAAGAAGCCAGACGGCTCTTAAAAGAAACCGATCTGGCTGTCCACGAAATTGCTGATAAGGTGGGGTTTATGGATTATAACTATTTTTGCAGAGTCTTTAAAAAAGAAGTGGGCATGCCGGCAAAAAAATATCGGAATACGCCTTAGAAATGGTGAGCGGTACTGATTCTTACTCCTCAATAACCGCCACCGCCATCATATCCCCCAATCCTTTAGAGCTCCCCAGCACAACCCCGGATAAGGAAGCTTTTAATGCTACGTTGTTCCCATCTCTATCCTCGATCGTAACACCCACCTTTCGCACGTAAGACTCTTTTCCAAAATTGCGGCTGCGCTGATATACCTGATATACATAAGCCGATCCATCCTCTTCATAATGGATGCAGTTCTTAGGCAATACTGCCGGATATTCCTCACTTACATACAAAAGCTGAAGTTCTACCGGCTGTCCATGAATACATTCTGTCATTTCCGGAAACTGCACCGTAAATAAGTAGCTGTCA
>JAZSFW010000240.1:0-2388 GCA_045532445.1 Acetatifactor sp.
CGGCCTTCAAGGAATCAATGTCCACAATATTATAATTGCCATGCTGGATGAAATAAGGCTGTCTGCCGTGAAACTCTGCATCAGAGCCTACCAGCAATGTCTGATTGTAGCCATACTTTTCCAACACCTCTCCCAGTGAAACCACACCGGGCAGAAAGTCCTCTTCCGCACCGTAGGTATCCTCATCTGCTGTAACAATCACTTTGACAGGAACACCACTGGTCTGAGTGGCCATGGCCGCCGCAGTCCAGGTCGTTCCAAGATAGGAATGGGCACCACCCAGTTCCTTCGTATGTGTAAAATTCACATTTTCCTCTGCCATCTTTGTCAGTTCCGGAATGAAATTCTCCACAATCGGCTCTCCCACAGAGGTGTCGGCAAAGGTGTTCTCCATGGACTCCAAAAATATGTAGATCAGATTACGCTTCTTTTGCGGGAATTCCAATTTTACATCATAGGGACTGACATAGTTTTCTTCGATAAAAGTGGAATCTGTCGACACAAGCCCCACATAGGCCACCACGTCCAGCTGGGTAATAAAAATGATAATGGAAGCGACAAGCGCCAGCGCAGAAAACATAATCGTATGTTTTCTCACAAAATTAAAAGATTCCCCCTGACGCGGCATTTTTTTATAAATCCAATATTCCACAGCAGTTGTGATAATGCCGAACATACCTATTCTAATCACAGCATTCAAGGCTAAATTACCCTGCACTCCTTCTGATGAGGATTTCATCTGAAAGAGCACCTGATCAATATAGATCCGATCATATCTGTCCAGCAGCCATATCGTAAAAAAAATCAGCAAATTGCAGGCCAGAAGAAGCAAAAGTGACGTGATCCTCTTTTTGTATTTTTTCATACCCATTATCTTTTACTCCGTTTGTAGGAAACAACAACTTTCACTTTTATATTATACACCCAAAATTTTTAACAAACAACCTTAGGCGCCTAAATATTCTTTAATGAATTCCTTAAGATTTACGAAATTATTCTGCCGGAAAGTTCTAAATCATACGGAGTGATTGGGATATTTTTCTGCTGACTGCCAGGGCCAGCCCCATCTTTATCAGATCAGGGACCACATAGGGAAACACACACAAGGTCAGTGCCGTCCACAAGCCGGTGCCGTTTATCCGGCCATAGTATACCCACAGAAACCACAGCGTGCCAAATCCGTAACACACCACAAGCCCCGCCATCACCGAAAGAAACAATCTCCCCTTTCTCCAGCCGATTAATAACTCCATCCCCCACATCGTAAGTGCTGCAAAAGCAAATCCCAGAATATAACCTCCGGTAGCGCCCATCAAATAACCGATACCACCTGCAAACCCGGAAAATACCGGCAGTCCTATAGCGCCAAGCAGCAGGTATATCAGCACTGCCATTGTGCCGCGCTTTCCGCCCAACACTCCTATTGCTATAAAAACCCCAAAAGTCTGCATCGTATAGGGCACTATACCGGGAATGGTAATCCAGGAACAAAGGCTCAGCACCACGGCAAACAAAGCAATATAGGCCATATCAGCCGTTTTCATTCTGCCGGATGCAGATCTCATTGGGATACCTCCATCTCTTCTCCCGTCTTTTTTCTCTTTCTGCCCACAAGCTGCAGGCTTACAAAAATCCCCAGGGTCACCAAGCTCACAGCAAGACCGATCCTGCTGCCTTCGGGAACATATTTCATCTGCAGTTCATAGTCACCGGGGGCCAGATCAAATGCCATCAAGGTACCGCCAAAGAGGTCCGGCTCAACTTTTTCTCCGTTTATCCTTACAGACCAGCCATCCTCATAGGGAATGGACAGGATCAGTCTGCCAGCTTCTTTCAAACTCAAACTGCCGCTTAAGTGGGTGCTGTCGTAGACCACATTTTCCAGATGCTGCTCTGACAATTTCGCTATGGCTTGTTCCAATACCTTCTTGTCCAACTGATAGACTTGCACCGCGATATCCTGGGACTGATCCTCCTCATTGCCATTTTCCAACACAATCTGCTCTCCGGCCTTCAGTTCGCCCACATACATCAGGGATTCATCCTTCAAGTTTTCAAACTTTTGTGTTTCCACGGGACCACCGGTCACCTCTATCTCACTGGTGCCTCCTGCAGTAAGGCGTCCGTAATAGATGCCATCCTCAGGTACTGTAAAGGCCACATCATCCCCTCTATCCTCACTGTTTACTTTGTTTAACAGAGTTCCCCCCACGCCCAGACTGTTTACAAGGTCATTTTGTACCATGACAGCTGTCTCCAGCGTACTTTCTGCCGGCAGATCATATCCTGTAGGTGCCACATAACCGAAAGGAAGGGTCACTTGATTCTGATACAGGTAAATCGCTCTGCTCTGACCGATCAGATGATACAGACTGTTTTCATATTCGT
>JAZSFW010000058.1:0-4072 GCA_045532445.1 Acetatifactor sp.
TGATAACATGGCTTTTGGTCTGAAGCTCCGCAAGGTGCCGAAGGATGAAATCGCCCGTAAGGTTGAGGAAGCTGCCAGAATCCTGGATCTGACTCCTCTGCTCAACAGAAAGCCGAAGGCTATGTCCGGTGGTCAGCGTCAGAGAGTTGCTCTGGGTCGTGCTATCGTTCGTAACCCTAAAGTATTCCTGATGGATGAGCCTCTGTCCAACTTGGATGCTAAGCTGCGTGTACAGATGCGTATCGAGATCGCTAAGCTGCATCAGAGACTGGGTACCACCATCATCTACGTTACACATGACCAGACCGAGGCTATGACCCTGGGTACCAGAATCGTTGTTATGAAGGACGGCGTTATCCAGCAGGTTGATACCCCTCAGAATCTGTATGAGAAGCCTCAGAACCTGTTCGTAGCAGGATTTATGGGATCTCCTCAGATGAACTTCCTGGATGCTGTTGTTAGAGTAGACGGTGATGTTGCAAGCCTTGAGATCGCTGGTAACAAGGTTCCTTTGCCTGCAGAGAAGTCCAAGAAGCTGATCGAAGGCGGTTATGATGGAAAGACTGTTGTATTTGGTATCCGTCCTGAAGATATCTATGATTCCGAGACCTATGTAGAAGCTTCTCCTCAGAGTGTATTTACTTCTACTGTTAAGGTATACGAGCTGCTTGGTGCAGAAGTTTACTTGTACTTTGATCTGGAGCAGTTCCCGATCACTGCAAGAGTAGATTCCAGAACCACTGCAAGACCTGGTGACACCATCAAATTTGCGCTGGATGTTGAGAAGATTCACGTATTTGACAAAGAGACAGAGCTGATCATCACCAACTAAGCAAAATCTTTTCATAAAACTTTTGAGGGCTGTGCGAAAGCACAGCCCTAACAGATTGGAGGAAATATGATTTCTAGTCAGACGATTCAGACAAGTATTGACGAATTAAAAGCCATTACCAAGGTGGATTTATGCATTTACGATTTGTCCGGAAGCAAGGTGGCTTATACCGCAGATATGCCGGATATCACACCGGGTCTGGTGTCTGGTTTTGCCAATTCACCGGCAGATGGTCAAGTCATAGGTCGCTATCATTTGTTGAAGATTCTCGATGAAGGAGAAACTTTGTATATTTTGGTGGCAAAGAGCATGAGTGATGATGCTTATATGATAGGTAAGATCGCTGTATGCCAGATTCAGAATCTTGTTGTGGCTTACAAAGAAAGATTTGATCGCAATAATTTCTTCCAAAATCTGCTGTTGGATAATCTGCTGTTGGTGGATATCTATAACCGGGCGAAAAAGCTGCATATAGAAGCTTCTGCTCCCAGAGCGGTTTTTCTGGTGGAGACGAAGCTTGAGAAGGATGGTATTGTGACAGAGCTCTTAAAGGGTATGTTCTCCAATCAGAGCGGCGATTATATCACTTCTGTTGATGAGAGCAGTGTGGTCGTGATCAAGGCTGTTGAGCCTGGTGCCACCTATGAAGAGTTGACCAATATTGCAGACATCATCGTGGCGATGATCAATGCAGAAGCGATGCTGAATGTAAAGGTTTCCTTCGGTACCGTAGTTCATGAGCTTAAGGATGTGTCCAAATCTTATAAAGAAGCACAGCTTGCTTTGGATGTTGGTAAGATTTTTTATGCGGAAAAGAATGTGGTTGCATACAGTACACTGGGAATTGGCCGTCTGATTTATCAGTTGCCTACGAACCTTTGCAGAATCTTTATCGATGAAATTTTTGGTGACAATTTGCCGCTTGATTTTGACGATGAGACCTTGACCACCATCAATAAATTCTTTGAAAATAATCTGAATGTGTCCGAGACTTCCAGACAGCTGTTTGTACATCGAAACACCCTGGTATACCGGATTGAAAAGATTCAAAAAACCACCGGTCTTGATCTGAGAAACTTCGATGATGCCCTGACCTTTAAGATTGCATTGATGGTCGTAAATTACATGAAATATCTGGACAACATGGAATATTAAAGACAACCCCTTACATATATTATAACAGTTCAGCCAGCGGCTTTGCGAATGGGTCGCGGCTGAACGTCACTGGCCGCAGTGCCAGTATAATATATGCAGGGGGTATTTTTATGTATTATGATAAAATCATCCGTTATTTAGAATATCTGGAAAATGGAGAAAAGGTCAGAAGCGCCGGCTTTGTCAAGATAGAAGTTACAGACCAGGTCTGTAATGTTTTGGTGAACGTGACAGGTCTGCATTCTTTGGAAAGCTGCAGCCGAGAGGTGCGCTTGAGAGCGGTGAACAGTGCAGAAGCAGCAGAAAGTGCAAGCGCTAAGGAAGGGATTTTGGGTACGATCCTTTTGCGGGATGGCAAAGGCACCTTGGTTAAAAAGCGTCTTCCCATAGACCGTTTATGTGAGGGAATCGGCTATCATGATCTGGCAGCTGTCCGGATCAATCTGGGGAAAGGACAGGAACTCGTATGTCGGTTCAGAGAAGAGCCTGAAGTAGAACAGGATCTGTTAGAACTTCCACAGCAGCCCCCTATGATACCGGATGTTGAAAAAACAGTGGAAATGTCAAATTC
Source organism: Acetatifactor sp. (assembly GCA_045532445.1). GTDB lineage: Bacteria > Bacillota > Clostridia > Lachnospirales > Lachnospiraceae > Acetatifactor. The sequence continues at coordinate 2,559 of JAZSFW010000058.1, forward strand.
TGCGCCTGTAAGTCAGATGCCTGTAGCAGAGACGCCTGTAGCAGAGACTCTCGTAATAGAGATGGCGGCAATAGACACGGCTGCTCCACAGCATGTTTCGACAATGGTGATTCCAGTACAGCAGGAGCCCGAAAAGGGGCAGCTACAGCCTCAGATGAATCTGCCCAAGCAGTCTTATGTCCCCAGCCCGGTTATACCTCCCATCCTTCATGAGAACAAATGGAAGCAGCTTTCTCAGATATACCCGCATATTGCGCCCTTTCGTGATGAACGTGATTATCTTTCCATCGGTCCCGGTGACTTTGTGGTTTTGCCACAGAAGTATTATGGCCTGGTAAACAACAGCTTTCTGATCCATGGATTTTACAATTATGGCCACATGGTTTTGGCCAGAACCATGAAAAGGGGAGAAGAGAAGTTTTACCTTGGAGTGCCCGGGAATTTTTATGAAAAAGAACGGCAGGTTGCCATTATGTTTGGCTTTGAGAGCTTCGAGTGCCGCAGAGAGCCTGCCCAGGACGGCGATTTTGGCTATTTTATGATACGAGTGGAATTGTGATTACTCAACCCTTCCCCATCAAACATAGGAATAAAGCTTTCACTGGCGGCTTCTCCTTCCTGGAAGAAGCCGTTTTCTATGCCGATACGCAGGGCAAAATCCACCACGCGCTCATACTCTTTTTCTGTGACCTTTCGGTTTAACTCCGGAATATGAGCCACATGGGGAAGCGGTGTATACTGATTCATGATGCTGACATAGATATTGTTTCCGTAAGTTTCATGGAGATAACGCAGGATTTTTTTGGAATCTTTGACTTGTCCCGGAAGCACCAGGTGACGCACAATGACACCGCGCACGCAAATATCGGACTGTGCAGCCTGCGACATTCCCTTGCCTTCTGAAATACGGTCTTTTGCTATACAGCATTCCTGCCAAAATACAGGCGTCCCAACCTGCCGAAACATTTCTGCGATCGCTTTTGTTGCCACGCTAAAATAATCCTCAGCATGGGAATAGCATCCTGACAGCACAGAAGAAAAATATTTGAGATCAGGCAGATAGACATCCACCAATCCATCCAGAATTTTCAGCGTTTCTACAGATTCATAACTGCTTGTGTTATACACGATGGGCACAGTTAAGCCCTGAGATTTGGCGTATGTTAGCGCTTCATAAATCTGAGGAACAAAATGACCGGGAGTCACCAGATTAATGTTATTGGCGCCTTTTTCCTGCAGTGACAGAAAAATTTCAGCAAGATGATCTGTAGTAATCTCACGTCCAGCCTCTCCAATGGCAATGCTGTGATTCTGACAAAACACACACTTCAGATTACAACCGGAGAAAAACACGGTCCCGGATCCTCTGGAACCACTGATACAAGGCTCTTCCCACATATGAAGCGAAGCTCTTGCAGCAGTAATCTTAGCCGTTTGCCCACAAAATCCAGTCTGCCCTGCCATACGATTCACATGACATCCACGAGGACATAAGGTACAATCTGCCATAAGCT
>JAZSFW010000206.1:0-2063 GCA_045532445.1 Acetatifactor sp.
CCTTTTGGGAGTTCATTTTACTCGTGGAAGGTATATAGAATCTCTCAAAACCTTGATTCTATACTATTTTTAATAATTTCAAAGGAATTTCAGAGGATTTTTAAGGAATTGAGGAAGATAGATTTGTGATATCAGAGCAATCTATCCTACAGCGCAAGGAATGAACAGGGCGGACGTCATTTACCACAACCGCAGCGAGGAAACATCTGAAAAGATATCCACAGTTCTTAAGGATGCCACGACATTGAAAACGGCAAACAACACCGTGGCTACGTGGCAAATGTTACCGAGATTGCAGCAGAAAACGGAAGCATTGTCACGGATTACCAGTTTGAGGATAATACCTACATATACCACAATTATACCTTGAAATAAAGAGATAATTTAAAAGATCCTTACTTGATGATAGACCCTTTTATAACGTTAGGAGACACGCTTTACTTCTTATAGCTTTGATCAATTTTTGGGAAATACATAAGAGTTTTAAGGATTGAAGTTTGGTACAAGTGTACCCTATAATAAAATAAGCGGAAAAAATGATGTTTTTCCAATTGAGGCAAACTGATTAAAACATATAAGGAGTGAATCAATCATGTTAAAAGAAAAGGATAAGCAATTTGCTGCGGATTTTTTAGAACGTGTTGTGAAAAAGCTGAGTATTATGGCGCCCCAGATCGGAGGGAATTTCCCCTATACCGTCAATGAGACAGGGGAGTGGCATCCCAAGGGAGACGGTGTCAGCATTTTTGCATGGACCAATGGTTACTGGCCCGGTATGATGTGGCTGATGTACATAAAAACAGGCGATGAGATGTATCGGAAGTTTGCAGAGGAATGTGAAGATAAGTTGGATGAGGCATTTGATGTTTTCACCGGTCTTCACCATGACGTAGGCTTTATGTGGGAGCTTACCTCTGTGGCGAACTATAAGATCACAGGCAGTGCCCGTGCCCGTGCCCGCGCGCTACATGCGGCGACCATTCTTGCAGGACGGTTTAATCCCATGGGCAAGTATATCCGTGCATGGAACTGGGCGACTGCGCCCAAGGGTTATGCGATCATAGACTCTATGATGAACATTCCCATTCTTGAGTGGGCAGCAAAAGACTGCACAGAGCCGGATCCTCGTTTTTCTCATGTTGCGCGGATTCATGCAGATACCGTAATGAATTCCTTTGTGCGTCCTGATGGCTCTGTTCACCATATTGTGGATTTTGATCCGTATACCGGTGAAGTGGTAAAGACCCCCGGCGGTCAAGGTTATGGTGTGGGATCTTCTTGGTCAAGAGGTCAGTCCTGGGCGATTTACGGTTTTGCGGCAGCTTTTTTGTATTCCGGCAAGCAGGAATATCTGGATACAGCAAAGAGGGTTGCTCACTATTTCATGGCCAATATGAAGCCGGGAGAGCTTCCGCTTCTTGACTTCCGTGCACCCAAAGAACCGGTTTATTATGATGCCTCCGCTGCAGCAGTTACAGCCTGCGGTCTGATTGAGATTGCGCGTCTTGTAGATGAGATGGAGGCTGACATGTATTATGATGCAGCGATCGATCTTTTGCACGTGCTGGATAAGAATTGCAATTATAATGAGGATGAATTGGTTCTGCTTGAGAATAATTCCTGTATTTATCACGAGAAGGCAAGTATTCACCGTCCTTATATCTTCGGAGATTATTATCTTTTGGAAGCACTTATGAAGCTTTACGGAAACGACGGTAAATTTATCATTCACAATGACTAAAAATAGTGACAGAATCGCTGTTGACACAACGATTCTGTCTGATTTTTATAGGAGGAATAGTAATGGCTATGAAAACAATTTTGATTCAGGAACGGAAAACAGAATATCAGATCGTAATCCCAAGGGAAGCAACGCAGGTAGAAGAAACTGCTGCAAAGGAACTACAGCAATACCTGATGAAAGCAACAGGAGCAAATCTGGCTGTTGTGACAGAAGAGACTGTAGAGAGTAAAGCTTTTTATGTGGGACATACAGCCTATGCCCAAGCTGCTGGTATTGCAGGAAAATCAAAAGAACATTGGATCATGTGTATGAAGGATGG
>JAZSFW010000044.1:0-20739 GCA_045532445.1 Acetatifactor sp.
ATCCAGAACATCTTATAAATGCCGCCTTCTCCCAGATTCTCAAGCAGAGACTGCATGATAGGGCTTGCGATAGCCTTGGCAGCACCAAAACCTGCAACAGCCAGTCCGGTAGCCAGACCCTTTCTGTCCTGGAACCAGAGCATCAGCGTCTTAACAGGAGAAAGATAACCGGTACCAAGACCGATACCCATAATGAAACCATAGCATACATAAATACCGATCAGAGCAACCAGGCTCTTGGGATGCTGACCACCATAGTAAATAAAGAAGCCGGTTCCTGCCATACCTGCTGCAAAGCAGATCGTAGCGATCAGAGAAGACTTGTGAATATCCTTCTCAACAACATTTCCAAGGAATGCCGCAGACATACCAAGGAAGAAGATAGCAAAGCTGAATGCCCATTCAGTAGCACCCTTGGAGAAGCCGATATAATCAGCGATCTCCTGGCTGAAAATAGACCAGCAGTAAACAGTACCGATACTGCAATGGAGCAACAATGCGGGAATCGCCGCACGGATCCATTTGTTCTGACAATTTTTCATGATAAACCCTCACTTTTTTGAATATATATATTATTTTGAACAGTAAAAAGGTATGTAATTTTAAACCTATACTATTCTACTCCTAATTTAGATATATTTCAAGCTTTTTTGTACCAATCTTTACAACTATGACACACGTGATATCACACTCTCCTCACTTTTTTATGAAAAAATTGTGAAAGGACTACCATTTTTACAAAAAATAAGGTATAATGTTTTTATTCTGGGCAAAAGATGCCCATGCCGGCTGTTGATAGCCGACGTACAGCTGTTTCAAAGATATGAATGAGCGTCCGTCAGCGGAAAGCAGAGGGAATGGAAATAAAGGGAAGGAGACATACGTTATGTCTAAGAAGGAAAACATTACAGAAGCTCCGAAGCAGGAGGAGAAGATCGTAACCAGATACGATCGGAAAATGCAAAAGAGAAGGGAACAGGCAGCGAAAGATCTGAAAGAAAAGAAGCGTTCAAAAATTGTAGGAATTGTGATCGCAGTATTGATCGTATGCTTTATTGCATCGTTTCCGATCCGTAACAGTATTACGTTGAATGAGGCATTTATAGAAGTAGATGGAGAAAAAGTTACCAGAGTAGAGTTTGATACCTATTACGGTCTGGCTTTGAGTTCTTTTTATAGCCAGTATGGTGCGTACCTGTCTATGATGGGTGTGGATCTGAGTCAAGATCTGTCTAAGCAGATGTATTCTGATATGATGTCCTGGCAGGATTTCTTCCAGCAGATGACAGTAGAGAACATCAAGCAGGATAAGGCTCTGCTTAAGGAGGCTCAGGCAGAAGGATATACCCTGGATGTCAGTGACAGATGGGAAGAATACAAGGCGATGCTGAAGGATCAGGCGTCTGAAGCAGGAGCCTCTTTGAATGCTTACGTAAAAGGATCCTTTGGTTCTTTTGCTACCTTGGACAGAATCGAAGATACGATAAAGAATACAATGTATGTAAACGCGTATACAGAGAAGCTTATGGAAGAGAATATTCCTTCTGACGAAGAGATCCAGGCTTATTATGAGGCCAATAAGGATGAATATGATTCTGTTGACTTCCGTCTCACCCAGATTCTCGCAGAGCTTCCCAAAGAGGAAGAAAAGGAGCCTACGGAAGCTGAGATTGAGGCTGCCATGAAGGAGGCCAAGAAGGAAGCTGATAAAGCAGAAAAGACGATTATGACAGAAGGTGAGCTGAGAGAGGATTATTCCAAGAGCCTTACAAACATCAGCTACGCTGACTGGTTGTTCGATGCTTCCAGAAAGAACGGAGATTCTATCGTTGTAGAGGATGCTGAAAATAACAGATATTACGTGGTTGGATTTGAGAAGCGCTATTTGAAAGAAGAGCCCACCGCCAATGCGCGTATCATCTATACAGAAGAGCGTGATGGCCAGGCTATCCTGGATGAATGGACAAAGGGAGCAGCGACGGAGGAAAGCTTTATCGAACTGTTCGAGAAATACAGCGATGATCAGTATAGTACGGAGAATGGTCTGTACGAAGACATAACAGCAGGGCTTATGGATGCTGAGATGACAGAGTGGATATTTGCTGAAGAACGTAAGGAAGGTGATACCACTGCAATCGTTTCGGAAGATGCTGCAGATTATGTTCTGTATTTTAAGAGTAAGGGAGAATCTGAGTGGAAGATCAACATCCGCAATATCCTCATCAACACTGCTTTGAATGAACGTCTGGCAGGTTTGGTAGAAGATATGGAAGTAAATGATCCCGAAAGAAATCTGCATTATCTTCTGTTAGAAGAATTTATGTCTGAATAAGAGATCGGTTGATGTACCCCGCCTTTTGGCTGCTATATAGTGGCTGAAACGGCGGGGTTTTTGCTATCTGATTTTTGCATATATTGTTTGACGAAAAACGAAGGAGTCGGTATAATAAAAGAAAAAACAAGCGGAGGAGGTTACATATGGATATTCAAAAATTACAGCAGAACCTGGAAAGCAGAGGATTTCAGGTAAGCTATTTTGACAAAAAGGAAGATGCCGCGCAGTATATCTGTGGTCAGATTTCCGGTCAGAAAGTAGGGTTAGGCGGTTCTGTGACGCTGGATCAAATGGGGCTTTATGAGAAGCTGTCCGAGAACAACGAGGTAATGTGGCATTGGAGAATTCCTGAGGGGCAGACCGGTGCAGACGTGCTGAAAGCTGCCAGAAGTGCAGACGTTTATCTGTCCTCCGTAAATGGTATTGCAGAGACAGGCGAGATTGTAAATATTGATAATACAGGAAACCGGGTAGCAGCTACCCTTTACGGGCACAAGAAAGTGTATCTGGTAGCAGGCATCAATAAGATCACCCCGGATCTTGACAGTGCTATCTATCGTTCCCGCAACATTGCAGCTCCGCCCAATGCCAGAAGACTGGGCAAGAAGACACCCTGCGCAGTAAATGCAGATAAATGCTATGACTGCAAGAGTGCGGACAGAATCTGCAGAGGTCTGGTGATTTTGTGGGAAGCAATGGCAGGCTGTAAGTATGAAGTGGTGTTGATCGGTGAAGAATTAGGTTATTAAGGATTAGATTGTCAGGAAGCAGGTTATTAAGGACAGAGAGGATGGAAGGAAACGTGCGGATAGAGTTGCCGGCAAATGTACGCTATATCATTAATTGCATAACAGAGGCAGGTTTCGAAGCTTACGCAGTGGGCGGCTGTATTCGGGATTCCATTCTTGGCAGAAGGCCGGATGACTGGGATATTACCACTTCTGCCACTCCTCTGCAGGTGAAACAGCTTTTTCGAAGGACCATCGATACCGGGATTGAGCATGGTACCGTCACCGTCATGCTTGACAAAGAAGGGTTTGAAGTGACCACTTACCGGATCGACGGAAAATATAAGGATGGCCGCCACCCCGAGGAAGTGACTTTTACCCCCAATCTGGAAGAGGATCTGAAGCGCCGGGATTTTACCATCAATGCTATGGCTTATAATGAGCAGGATGGGCTGGTAGATCTGTTTGGAGGAATGGGTGATATTGCGGCTGGGATCATCCGCTGTGTCGGGGATCCCAGAGCCCGATTTGGTGAAGATGCCCTTCGTATGATGAGAGCCATCCGTTTTGCGGCACAGCTGGGCTATGAGATAGACAGTGACACGAAGCAGGCCATCAGGGAGCTTGCGCAAAGTCTTACAAAGATCAGCGCAGAAAGGATCCAGGTAGAGCTTAGAAAGCTGGTAGTTTCTGATCATCCGGAGGCCATGAGAATTGTCTATGAAACCGGTGTGGCAGCAGTGATCCTGCCGGAATTTGCAAAGATCATGGAAACGGACCAAACACATCCTCACCATTGCTTAAACGTGGGAGAGCACACGTTGCTTGCCATGCAGCAGGTGGAGGGACGTAAGGAGCTGCGGCTTGCCATGCTGTTTCACGATATAGGAAAACCAATGTGTTTAAGCGTAGATGAGCAGGGGATCACACACTTTTACGGGCATGCACAGTGCAGTGCAGATATTGCCAAGAAGATTCTGCGCAGGCTGCGCTTTGACAATGACACCATCGACACGGTGTATCGTCTGGTGCTGTATCACGATTACGGCAATGATGTGGATCCTGACCGCCGTATTGTCAGAAGGGCCATGAACCGGATCGGGGAAGATTTATTCCCCCTGCTGTTTGCGGTGAAAAAAGCAGATATTCTGGCACAGAAGGAAAGCTTTTGGGAAGAAAAGCTTCACAGACTTGCCAAATGGCAGGAACAGTATGAGCAGATCGTTCGGGAACAGGAATGTGTATCGCTCAAAACCTTGGCAGTGACAGGCAGTGACCTGATCGCACTGGGCATGAAGCCGGGTAAAGAATTGGGGGAAACCTTACAGGAATTGTTAGAGCTGGTACTGGATCGACCTGAAAGCAATACAAAGGAAGAATTATTACAACAGGTGAAGAGCAAACTATGAAAACAGGTGATTTTGAAAAAAGAGCCAAAGAACTTGTGGCGCAAATGACATGTGATGAGAAGATGGAGCAACTCAGGCATGAGGCTCCGGCTATAGAGAGGTTGGGTGTTCCGGAATACAATTGGTGGAACGAGGGATTGCATGGAATGGCACGCTCCGGTGTGGCCACAGTTTTTCCCCAGAGCATTGGAATGGCAGCCAGTTTTGATACGGAGCTTCTTAAGGAAGTGGCATCAGCAATTTCAGATGAGGCCAGGGCAAAGTACAATGAATGCAAGAAATTTGGCCGTACCCTGCAATATGAAGGCTTAAATTATTTTTCACCCAATATCAATATTTTCAGGGATCCAAGATGGGGACGCGGACACGAGACCTACGGAGAAGATCCCCTTCTTACCGGAAAAATGGGCACTGCTTATGTAAAAGGCTTGCAGGGAGAAGGAAAGTACCGAAAGGTAGATGCCACCCTGAAACATTATGCCGTTCACAGCGGACCGGAAAGCAAGCGCCATGAATTTGATGCTAAGGTAAGTGAGAAAGATCTGGACGAAACCTATCTTTCTGCATTTAAGTACTGTATTGAGCATGCGGACCCTTCTGCGGTAATGGGAGCCTATAACCGTGTAGAAGGAGAACCCTGTTGTGCCAGCAAGAAATTGCTTGGAGAAAAATTGTTTGACGAGTTTGGATTCCAAGGATATGTTGTATCAGACTGCGGTGCCATTTACGATATCAGTGAGAACCATCACTATGCAGCAAACGAGACAGAAGGAGCTGCAGAGGCATTAAACAACGGATGCCACCTGAATTGCGGCGGTGCCTACAAATGGTGGCTGAAAAAAGCCTTTGAGGAAAATCTGGTAGATGAAGAGACCATTACAAAGGCGGCGGAAAAGCTCTTTACTGCCCGCTTCCGCTTGGGTATGTTTGATGAGGACTGTGAATATGACAAGATCCCTTACTCCGTGATCGAGTGCAAAAAGCACAGGGAACTTAACAGAAAAATGGCACAGGAGAGCATGGTCCTGTTGAAGAATGATGGGATTCTGCCTCTGAAAAATGATATAAAGACCATTGCTGTCATAGGTCCCAACGCAGACAGGAAAGAAGTTCTTTTGGGAAATTATAACGGAACCCCGTCCCGTTATGCTACTCTATTAAGGGGAATTCAGGATGGCTGTGACGCAGAGATTCTGTATTCCGAAGGGTGCCGCCTGTTTCCGGGAAAGGGAAGTCACTGGGTAACTCCCATGATCCATGATGATGCTGTGATTGCTGCTAAGAAGGCAGATGTGGTGATCCTGTGTATGGGCCTTACTCCCCAGATGGAGGGGGAAGCAGGAGATGCTGTGGCTTATAATGAAGGTTTAGGCGGTGACAAGAAGGATCTGGAGCTTCCAGCGACACAAAGAGAGTTGATCCAAAAGATCATGGAAGTAGGCAAGCCGGTGATTTTTGTAAATGTAAGCGGCAGCTGCATCAACCTTTCCTATGAAAAGGAGCACTGTAATGCGATCATTCAGTGCTTTTATCCCGGCGCTGAGGGAGGAAATGCTTTGGCAGACATTTTGTTTGGCAGGGTGTCTCCATCAGGCAGGCTTCCGGTTACCTTTTATGAATCCACAAAGGATCTGCCGGATTTTGAAGATTACAGCATGGAAAACAGGACTTATAAATTTTACAAGGGAACGCCGGTGTACGAGTTTGGTTTCGGCCTTAGTTACAGTGAGGTGACGGAGACCTATGTGGATGACAACACGGTGATCCTTGAAAACAGAGGAACTTACGATGTGAATTATTCCTTGTTGAAATTTGAGTATATTCCTCATAAAAATCTTTGTAATTTTAAGAAAGTGTTTGTCAAGGCAGGAGAGAAGCTGGTTGTAAAATTTGACACTTAGTTTTAATTTATTTAAACATACTTTAAGTCCCTCTCACATAAGATAGGTTAGGCTCGTTTTGCGCGGGCAGAGAAAAATGTGGGAGGGACTTGCAAGTGAATGACAGGGCAGTGGGACTACTGGAACGGTATGATGTAGAGGTGCGAAAGACCAGAAAAGGAAGAGGCGCTACTTTGTGTGATACTGACCGGGGATGTCTGATTTTCAAGGAATATGCAGGAAATGAACAAAAGATTGCCCTTCAGAACAGGATTTTAGAGCAGGTCAGCGAAAGCGGCAGCGTGAATGTGGAACAGATTGTGCCCGACAAGGAAGGGAATCTATTAGTAAAAGATAATGATGGTACTTCGTATGTGCTGAAAACCTGGTTTGAAGGCAGTGAATGTAATATATATGAGAGAGCGGAATGTGTGGAGGCGGTGCGTATTCTGGCAAGACTGCACCTTAGCATGGAAGCAGTAGAGTGGCAAGGGTCCGTACCTGTTTTTCGCCCTGATCTGGAATATGAAAAACATAACAGAGAGCTTAGAAAGGTTCGGAAATATCTTTACAATAAAGGCCAGAAAAACAAATTTGAAAGATGCCTTTTGCAGACCTATGAGCCTTTTCTTCTGCAGGCACTGGAGATTGCGAAACAGTGGGAGCAGTACAGTCATCTGCAGGAGGGCCAGCCGGAATGTCACTTTCTTTGCCATGGAGATTATCAATACCACAATATTATCAAAAGTGAAAGAGAGTGGTACATAGTCAATTTTGAGAGATACGTCCGTGACAACCCCATCAGGGACCTGTGCCTATTGTTGCGCAAGCTCTTGGAAAAGAGTAATTGGTCTATCGCCCTGGGCACAGAACTTCTCAATTCCTATCAGGAGATCCGGCCGATCTCGGCTTATTCCATGATTGATCTGTACTATCGGTTAGCATATCCGGAAAAGTTTTGGAAAATTGTTAACTTTTATTTTAATTCCGGCAAAGCATGGATACCGGAGCGCAATCTGGAAAAGCTGACAAAATTACTGGAACAGGAACCGCAGAAGCAGCATTTTTTGGATACTGTATTTCGAACAATATAAAAAACCCCGAAAATACTTGACAAAACCTGTAAAAACAGATATATATATTTATAGACGTTTTAACGGAGTGCAGCACATAAAGTGCAGATGTGACCGAAAGCTTCTATTATACAATATAAAACAGATATCTCATTACAGGAGGAGTTCAATATGAACAAAACAGAAATGATCGCAGCTATTGCTGAGCAGGCTGGTATCTCTAAGAAAGACGCAGAGAAGGCTTTAAAGGCTTTTACTGATGTTGTTACTGCAGAATTAAAGAAGGATGAAAAAGTTGCTTTGGTTGGTTTCGGTACTTTTGAAGTATCCACCAGAGCTGAAAGAGAAGGAAGAAATCCTCAGAGCGGTGAGCCTATGAAGATCGCAGCTTCCAAGTCTCCTAAGTTCAAAGCTGGTAAGGCTTTAAAGGATGCGCTGAACGCATAAATTTGTTTTGATCATCTCAGAGAACCTGCAAAGGTTCTCTGTTTGTTTAAAGGAGTCGATTATGAGACTGGACAAATATTTGAAAGTATCCCGCTTGATCAAAAGAAGGACCGTGGCCAACGAAGCCTGTGACAGCGGACGAGTTCTGATCAATGACAAGCCTGCCAAAGCATCTGCCAATGTGAAAGAAGGCGATATTATCACCATTTCCTTTGGAAACAAAGATGTGAAGGTGGAAGTATTGGACGTGCAGGAAACAGTCCGCAAAGAGGAGGCAAAAGAACTCTTCCGTTACCTGTAGTCATATTCCCCCCTGGTTTCTCATATACTGAATAGAGACATAGCGGTAGTAAGGAGGGGCTTATGGAGGATTTAAACAACGCAGGGGCACGGATGCACAAGGTAACCATGCTGAATCGAAGGACATGTACCATCAATGGAGTAAATGATGTGCTTTCTTTTGACATACATGAGATTCTCCTGGAAACGGAGCAGGGTATGCTGATGATCAAGGGTGATGATCTGCATGTGAACCGTCTGACGCTGGATAAGGGAGAGGTTGACATCGATGGTAAGATCGACAGCTTCACCTACTCTGACGTGGCGGCCAGCCCAGGCAAGAATGAATCTCTGCTGACCAGATTATTCCGCTAGAGAGCTGCTTTGGCGGCGAGGGGAGAGTTGGTATGGCGGAAGAAAGCCAGTTTATGTTGTATGCACTGCTCATGGGTGCGTTCATTACCTTTGTGTATGATCTGCTTCGGGTGTTTCGCAGAGTCATCTCTCATAACGGTTTCTGGGTATCCGTGGAAGACTTGGCGTTTTGGGGCTTTTGTGCGGTAGAGGTATTTCTGTTGATGTATCATGTAAGCAACGGTAACCTTCGCTGGTTTGCTGTGCTTGGAGCACTTGTGGGTATGGTGCTTTACAGCAAGCTCATTGGCAGATTTTTGGTGAAATACTTATCGTTGCTGCTTGGGAAAATATTTGCTGTGATAGCCAAAGGGTTTCAATTTTTATTCCGGCCTGTGAAAAAGACGGCTGGCTTCGCCTGTGGATTGGCGGGAAAAACAACGAACCAATTTTTTACTTTTCTGAAAAATAGGTTGACGGCTATGAGAAAAGTGCTTACAATGATAATATGTAAGAAATAGGAATAGTTCCTCCCGTGGCCTTGAAAGAAGCTCGGGAAGCCGTCATTTGGAAGGGGACTTGCAATGGCAAGAAGGAAGATAGCATATCGTAAGAGGCGTCAGAACAGATTCAGTATGCTTCTGGTATCCATGGTAGTGGTGATGATCCTGATAGCGGTATGGGTAAGAAGTATGGAATTGCAGAGAAAGCTGGATACCTACACAGCCAAGCAGGAGCAGCTGGAAGAACAGATCAAGAAAGAAGAAGATAGACAACAGGAGATAGAGGAGTTTCGCAAATATACACAGACCAAGAAATACGCGGAGGAAGTTGCCAAGGAAAAACTGGGTCTGGTGTACGAGGATGAGATTCTTTTTAAACAGGAAGAGTAGTAAGCGGCAGATATGAGAAGTCATGTCTGCCGTTTTTTTTGTCGGATAAAAAACCGAAACCGCCCCCATGTTTTGACAAAAAAGAATGTTGAAAGGGGATATACTACCTTAAAAAAGGCGCTGTTTGGGAAAGGCGCGGAAATGAGGTAGTAAGTGAAAACAAAAACACGGGCAGAGGATTCCATGGCAGTGGAGGTATCAGAATATGGAAGAAAAAGACTTTTGACCTATGCAGATTCCTTTCGGGAGTTGGCCAAAACAATAGATGGCAGTTTTTTGAACACAAAGGAGGAAGACAGAGATGCTGTGCTGGAGGCCAGAAATTTTTGGGAGGCCCAGCAGTTGTTGTGCGGAAATTTAAAGGAAATGGCGCAAATTATGGACAAGGTGGCTTCGGAGGTCTTTCGGCTAAAACCCATGGAAGAAAAAATTCGCCGGATTGTGGTACATGGGCTGAAGCCGGAGGGAATCACGGTAACGGATGCCTTTTACATAGAGCGTCCCGGAGAGCGCACAGCCATTGGCCTGTCCATGTACGCCAAAAAAGGACTTGAGCTTAGCGGAGAGCAGGTGGCAGGCATGCTGTCTGTTTTGCTGAACAAAAGGCTGGAAGTGTCCATAGCCAGCCCTTATCTGGTAAAGGAAGAAAATAGCAGCTTTGTGTTTTTGGAAGAGGCGGCTTTTGTGGTGCTCTCCGGCGTTGCAAAGGCTGTGAAAGAGGAAGAAACCATTTCCGGAGACAATTATTCCATGATCGAATCTGAAAAAGGCAAGCTTACAGTCCTTCTATCAGATGGGATGGGATCAGGAGAAAAAGCCTCCAAAGACAGCGAATGGATCCTGGATCTCATGGAAAAAATGATGGAAACGGGATATTCTCTGGAAGGATCCCTGAAACTGATCAACAATGCCCTCCTCTCGAGGCCGGACAAGCAGAACATGTCTACGCTGGATATCTGTGACCTGGACTTATACCGCGGCATCTGCACTTTTCATAAGATCGGCGCTGCGGCGTCTTTCTTAAAAAGAGGCAATTCCGTGGAACAAATTGAGAGCCCCAGCCTCCCTATGGGCATATTTCCTATCGGCGAGCCTGAGGTGATTCAAGGCAAAATTCAGGATGGGGACTACATCATCATGATGACCGACGGCGTGCTGGAAGCCCTTTCGCAAAACCGCTATGAAGAAACCATGCGGCAGATCATCGAGTCCATCAAGGATCAAAACCCCAAAGAAATCGCCAGAAACATCCTGCATTTTGTCCTCCACTTAAGCAAAGGCCGCATTTTGGATGACATGACCGTCATCGTCCTGGGCATCTGGGAAAACGGACAGGCATAATTGTCCCCTCACGCTCGGTTGGTGCTGCCACGAACAAAAGCCGCAAGCCTCCGGGAAGCATATTTTGACGGGCAGCTGTGGCTTTTGTCCGACATCCCGTATTGCTAGGGAGGAGTAATTGTGGTAGAATGTATAAAAATGGAAGTATAGGAGGACAGCGATGTTTTCATGTGATACGATGGTGGTGGCGTCTGGTTGTTCGCAGTATGGAAGGAATATTTTGGCAAAAAATAGTGACAGACCTACGGGGGAACCGCAGCCTTTGTGTTATTATGAGGGAAAAGAATATGAGGAGAGTGCGGTAGTGCAGACTACGCATTTAACCATACCGCAAGTGCGGAAAACATACGCAGTTGTCGGATCAAGACCTTATTGGATCTGTTGCGACTTGCCCTGGAACGTGCAAAGACGGCACAGGAAGCGATTGATGTGATCACTGGCCTGCTGAAGCAATATGGTGAGAAAGCAAATGCAAATATGTTGATGGAAAGAACCTATGAAAACAGCTTTATCCTTGTTGATACGAAAGAGTGTTGGGTGCTGGAAACAGCAGGCAGAGAGTGGGCGGCAAAGCAAATAAAAACCAAGCAGGGTGTTTCAAATTGCTATTCTATCAGAACGGAAATGGATCGGGTATCTGAAAATGCGGAAAAGATTGCGAGAGAAAAACGCTGGCTTAACCCGGAAGAACCATTTGATTTTGCAAAGGCATATACCGGCAGATTAGTGTCTCAGCCTTTCGGATTACAAAGGTATCGCAGGCTGAATAAGCTTTTGGAAAAACAGAATGTTCATGATTTTGGATCTCTTTCTTCCATCCTAAGAGACCATTTTGATGATGAGATCATAGAACCGCGTTTTGGCGAAACGGTCGGAACGTTTATGAGTGTTTGCATGCATATGCGTGATTGGGGAGAAAGTGAAAAGTCTGCTTCTCTCTTGGCTTATTATGATGAAAAAATAGGGATTATCGGTCGTTATGCACCTGTGCAGCCTTGCCTTTCTGCGTATATTCCGGTGTATATGACTGGAAAGCTGCCTGAAAAGATGGAGCGGGCAGAAAAACGGTTCGATGAGGAGTCCCTGTGGTGGCAGGTGAAGAGGTTGAGTTTGCTTGTTACGGTTGATGAAAGGATATATATGGATGAGGTCAGAGCAAAGCTTCAGGCCTTAGAGATACAGTTTACAAAAGAAGGGGAAAAAGCCGAGGACGAGGCAAGGCAGCTTATCGACAAAGGAATGCAGGACGAGGCAAAAGCTGTGCTGTTTTCCGTTACAGAAAAATGCACGGAGATGCTCTATGATTTTGCCAAGGCGGAAGGAAAGCGTATAGCGAATAGCATCCAGGCAAAAGGCGGACTGTATGGACGTCAAAAAGAAGCCATTGAAAAGTATGTTGCGTATGCGGAGATTCCTCTTTTCTATGAACGTTAAGTGAAATGGCAAAGACTTGATTTTCTTCGGGGAAACCGCTATAGTAAGAAGTATGAGACAGGCAGATAAGATAGAACAGAAAGTGAAGACATTTATGGAGAAACACCGGATGATCACGCCGGGAGATCAGGTGGTGGCAGGTGTTTCAGGAGGGGCAGACTCCGTTTGCCTCTTATTTGTGTTGCTTGCCTGGAGTAAAAAGATTCCCTTTGATCTGCATGTGGTGCATGTGAATCATGGGATTCGCAAGGAAGCCGGGGAGGATGTAGCTTATGTGGAAAGCTTGTGCAAAAGTCACGGCATTCCCTTTACCCTTGTGGAAAAGAATGTAAGACAGCTGGCCGTGGAGCAGAGACGTTCAGAAGAAGAGATGGGACGTCTGGTGCGGTATGAGGCTTTCTATGAGGTTCTGAAAAAGACAGGAGCCAATAAAATTGCGGTGGCTCACAATCGGAATGATCTGGCGGAAACCATGTTGTTTCATCTGTTCCGGGGCAGCGGTATTTCGGGACTGTGTGGGATCCGGCCGGTGAGGGATTCTGTGATCAGGCCTCTTCTTTGTCTGGAGCGCCATGAGATTGAAGTGTACCTGGAGGAGAAAGGAATCCGGTATTGTCAGGATGTGACCAACGAGGGCGATGACTATACCAGGAATCGGATCCGCCATCATATTCTGCCTTATGCACAGAAAGAGATCGCGCAAGGCTGTGTGGGTCATATGGCACAAACTTCTCAGATGCTCTTGGAGACGGAAGAATTGTTGGAAAGATTGACCCTTAAGGCTTGGGAAGAGACGGTGCAGGAAGTACCCTGCTCTTTCAAGATGAATTGTGCGGCGTACGCCAAACAGGATCCGGTCATTGGCAGGCGCCTGATTTACCGTGCGTTGGGGAAGTTAAGTCCCGGAGGCAGAGATATTTCCTATATCCACGTGCAGGATGTGGAAGAGCTGTTTTTGCGGGAGGGCAATCGCGGCATCTGTCTGCCTTACGATATCAGGGCAAGACGGCAGTACGATACCGTATGGCTGGAGCAGACAGCGTCTTTGCCGCAGGAGGATACGTTCACGCACAAGGAAGATAAGCCGGTTGCAGCAGTGGTGGATCCGAAGGAGTTGCTGGCAGGTGGGGTGGAAATTGCGGCAGCAGGCATAGGAAAGCTGCATTTTCAGGTATTTTCTTCCAAAAATTTTCAAGAGATTCCGCAAAACAGGTATACGAAATGGTTTGATTATGATAAAATAGAAGGACTGCTGACAGTAAGAGGGCGTAAGACAGGTGACTTCCTGACGATCCGCGCAGCAGACGGTGAGCAGGTCCATAAATCTGTGAAGGATTATATGGTGACTGAGAAGATACCCAGACAGGACAGAGATACCATACCGCTTATTGCTGTGAAAGACCATGTACTCTGGCTGATCGGATATCGGATCAGTGAATATTACAAAATAAATGAGAATACAAAACACATTTTACAGGTACAATTAAGAAGAGACTGCGATTGCAGTGAAACGGAGGAAAACAATGGCAGAACATGTGAAAGTACTGTTGACGGAGGAAGAGGTTGACAAGAGGATCCAGCAGATCGGTGACCAGATCAGCAAGGATTATGAAGGCAAGCAGGTACATCTGGTGTGTGTATTAAAAGGCGGAAGCTTTTTTATGTGTGAGCTGGCCAAGAGGATTACCGTGCCGGTATCCCTTGATTTTATGTCCGTATCCAGCTACGGAAGTGACACCAAGTCAAGCGGTGTGGTGAAGATCGTAAAGGATCTGGATGATTCTATCAAGGATAAGGATGTGCTTGTGGTGGAAGATATCGTGGATTCCGGCAGAACCTTAAGTTATCTGATGGAGATGCTGCGCGACAGAGCTCCCCGCTCCCTTCGTTTATGCACCTTGCTGGATAAACCCAGCAGGCGCGTGGTAGAGGTAGACGTGGATTATACCGGTTTCTCTATTCCTGACGAATTTGTAGTTGGTTATGGCTTAGACTATGATCAGAGATACAGAAACCTTCCCTATATCGGAATTGTGGAATTTGACTGACAGGAGGCTTTGTTTTGAAACAGAATAAAAGAGGTGTAAGCCCGTTTTTCCTGATCGGGCTGCTATTTTTAGGTCTTTTCTTGATTACGAACTTCATGAAAGACCCGACAGAAGATTATACAAGAGAAGCGTTTATTGCAGACGTAGAAAAGGGTGTTGTGTTGGACGTGGAGATTCAGCCCAACGCAGAGACCCCCACAGGTTATTTGCTGGTCACCCGCAAAACCGGTGAGAAAAAGCTATATGTCACAGATGTGGCAGAGGCTGAGAAGCTGGTAAGGGAGTTTGGTTATGATCCGTTAGTTAAGGACGTACCGAGAGATCGATTAGGTCTTAGCACCTTATTCCCCATGCTGATCGTAGTGATCGTGGGATTCTTCCTGTTCATGATGGTGACGGCCCAACATGCCAACGGCGGCGCCAATGGCAAGATGATGAACTTTGGAAAGAGCCGTGCCAGATTGTTTGCCGGTGACAACAAGACCAATTTTAGCGTGGTGGCAGGTCTGAAAGAGGAAAAAGAAGAGCTTCAGGAGATCGTAGACTTTCTGAAGGATCCGGGCAAATTTACCAAACTGGGCGCCCGTATCCCTAAGGGCGTGCTGCTGGAGGGTCCTCCCGGAACCGGTAAGACTCTGCTTGCCAAAGCCGTGGCGGGAGAGGCCGGTGTACCTTTCTTTAGTATATCCGGTTCTGACTTTGTGGAAATGTTTGTAGGTGTAGGTGCATCCAGAGTAAGAGACTTATTTGAGGATGCCAAGAAGCATGCACCTTGTATCGTGTTTATCGACGAGATTGATGCCGTGGCTAGACGCCGTGCTACCGGTATGGGCGGCGGCCATGATGAGAGAGAGCAGACCCTGAACCAGCTGTTGGTGGAAATGGACGGTTTTGGTGTCAACGAAGGCATCATTGTGATGGCAGCTACCAACAGAGTGGATATTCTGGATCCCGCAATCTTACGTCCCGGACGTTTTGACAGAAAAGTGGCAGTGGGAACCCCGGATGTGGGCGGCAGAGAAGAGATTCTGCATGTACATGCCAAGAATAAGCCCTTGCGGGATGACGTAGACCTGAAACAGATTGCCCAGACCACAGCCGGCTTTACCGGTGCAGACCTGGAAAATCTGATGAATGAGTCCGCGATTCTGGCAGCAAAGCAGGGCAGAGCTTGTATTGCACCGGAAGATGTGAAAGAAGCTTTCTTGAAGGTGGGCATCGGCACAGAGAAAAAGAGCCGCATTATCACTGACAAGGAGAAGAAGATCACTGCTTACCATGAAGCAGGCCACGCGATCCTTTTCCATGTCCTTCCGGATGAGGGACCGGTGTATACCGTATCCATTATTCCTACCAGCAACGGTGCAGCCGGTTACACCATGCCTTTGCCGGAAAAGGATGAAATGTTCCTGACCAAGGGCAGAATGCTGCAGAATATCATGGTTTCCCTGGGCGGACGGATTGCTGAAGAGATCATTTTCGGAGATATCACCACAGGTGCTTCCAGTGATATCAAGAAGGCCACCAAAGTTGCCCGCCGCATGGTAAGCAGCTATGGTATGAGTGAAAATATCGGTGTCATCTGCTATGACGAGGATGACGATGCAGTATTTATCGGCCGTGATCTGGCGCATGCCAAGTCCCACAGTGAGGCGGTTGCAGCCCAGATCGACCAAGAAGTGAAGTCTATCATAGATGACTGCTATGCCAAGGCCAAGGCTATTATTTTAGAAAACGAAGATGTTCTCCACAAGTGTGCGGAGCTTCTTCTTGAGAAGGAAAAGATTGGTCGTGAAGAGTTCGAGGCGCTTTTTGCAAAGCAGCCGGCGGCTACAGAGTGTTAAAAAATATAACGACAGATTTGGCAAAAAGCAACAAAAGAGCGTTATACAAAACAGACAAAATCAAGCATCTGATTTTGTAAAATTTGTGAAAAATGAGGCTGTTCAAAATGATTGGGAAGTGATATGATATAGTACGTAACCCCCCCAATACATTATATAGTTTTTGCTATACCCCATAAGAAAGTAATACCTTCTCTAAAGAGGACAGCGCAAGCTGTCCTTTTTACTTTGTACCGTGCTAATAACAGTTCCGCCAGGGTTGGGTGTCCACCAAAAAAGTTGAGAATAATTTCTTATAAATAAAATTGTTATTGACGAATTATAAAAAACGTGTTATTTTATATGTAGAAATTCTACATATAGGGGTTGAATTATATGGGAGAGAATATTTTTCAAAATAGTTATATTGATTTAATTATTTTAAAATTTTTAGACGAAAGAGATATGTACGGGTATGAAATTATGGAATGTTTGAATATGCGTTCTGAAGGGATGTTAGTTTTGAAGACAGGAACTTTATACCCTATTTTGGCAGGAATGGCTCAACAGGGTGTAGTTGAAACATATGAGTCTTCTGCTGAGAGCGGTCGTATAAGAAAATACTATAGATTGACTAAAAAAGGGAAAAAGATGTTAGAAGATAAAACAACAACATGGTGTGCGTGGAGTGAGGTTGTAAATCGCATTCTAGGAGCGGAAACATGAAAAAAAACATTTCTGTGGAAAAATATCTTAATCAAATTCTTAATTGTGTTTTATGGACTCAGTATCATGGTTTTATAGAAAAGGAGATTAGAGACCATATCAATGACTCCTTAGATGATTGTTTGACAAAAGGCATGGATAAAGAGACTGCTATTAAGAAAACTTTGGAACAGTTGGGGGATGCTGAGAAAGTTGGGATGCAATTAAATAATTATTATGTACCTAGGATAAATTTGCGTATATGGGTGATTGTATTATTCACATATTGTTTACATATATTTTTGGATCTTTTTAATAATGAACATGCCTATACTTTAATGGAGATAGTTGTTGATGCTCTGTTTGTTGGATTAGCAATATTAGGAATGGCAGTGTTGAAATTTATCGATTTGCAGAAGATCTTTAGATGTTATAAATATATATATTTTGCGACGCTATTTTTACTCTTTGCTTTATTATGTTCTGGTTTACAATTTATTACGCAGAAGGATATTTCGTGCATAATTGCATATGTTCTTCCATTGCTTTATGCATATTTGGTCTATAGGCTGCATGGAAGTGGTATGGCTGGAATTATTGTGTTGCTTTTGGGAATTGTATTTCCGGTAGCAGTGTTTTTACGTCTTAATAATTTTTCGGCTTCCTTGCTATTTGCAATAACAAGTATAAGTGTATTATGGTATGCTGTTAAATGCAATTGGTTTTGTATAAATGAATGCAAGATAATCTTATTTTTTTTGTTTGGTATGATGTTGTTGGGAACAATATTTGCTTGTATTTACGTTTTGGGAATAAGGACATTTGATTTTATGGAAGCAAATTATATCAGAGAATATATAAGAAGGTTACCTTTGCTGACAAGAACAATTGTGGATAATTATGTAAAAGACTATCCTTTGACTACTTATATGGTGAAGCATGGTAAGATCATAATACTTATATATGGAGCTCTAATTGTGAGTTTTTTTCTTGAAATATGGAGAAAGTATAAGGTTACAACGAATTTTTTTGCTAAACTTATTATACAAGTAATTGCGCTGATTATATTTTTGGAGGCATTATTTTCTATATTGTTAAATTTAGGTTTTCCATTTATAAAGACATTTGGGCCTCCATTTATAGACTCGAGCCCATGGCAGATTGTGAACATAATGTTGATTTTTCTGCTAGACTACTTTTGCTGTTTCGGAAATTATATTTTTTCGGATTTTAGTTTTAACCAAAATAATAGATTTTTTTTGATTGAGAGGGGTAAAGTGACTTTTATCACTAGTTATATTGATTCATGTAAAAGGAGGAATAACATTGAAAAAACTTAAAAAACTTATTATTTACTGTTGCGTATGCACTTTGTTGTTTGCAATGCCTGTAAAAGCGGCTGAATTAGAAGAATCAAAGATTATTGCCATTGATGCTTCAATACCAACAGAATATACAGGTAAGACACTAGATGAAGTATTGGGTCTTATGCCACAAAGAGCAACAAGTATGCCAACTGAAACATGGGATTGGGCAAATGGGAATTATGTCGGATATTTCGAGGTGGCTTTGCAATATTGCTACACAAGATATAACTTTACAGGTTATTCGGAATTGTATGCATATACACAGGCATCAAGAAATAAAGGGTCAGCGGCTGGTGATACTTATACAGTATATATTTTGACTGGAAATGGTATTGAAACGATACAAACAAGTATTCAAATTAATGATACAAACGTTCATCATTTATATGTTTATAATTTAGATCCGGGAACCAAATATGCATTTGCAATCAGTAAGGCAAATGACAATACAGTTCTTTCGGGAAGCATAGATGTAATAAGACCGGATTAAATATTTGACCAATATTTATAATGTTTTAGCAATCAATATAATAACCTCTAGTGAAGGCCTTTTGTTAATTGTGTCAAACAAAAGGTCTTTTACGTTAATTGCGAGAAAGTACGGATGATTTCTTGAGTTAGTCATAAGAATAGTACAGTGCCAAGAAGTGGCAGCTTTTTTTAACGAAAAACCTTGCAGGATTGCCGGCTTTTGGGTAAAATAATGAAGGATAGAGAAAGGCAGTATGAGATATGGACTTTGAATATTACAGACGAGCGGAAATCAATCAGCAATATATTACCTCCATGCGGCCGGTATTGAATCGCAGAGGTTTATTTACAGATACAACGGAACACTTTGTCACACCGGCGGAGCCGGCGCCCTATGATTTGGTCAAGATCCGTTTCCGTACTTCGGTCAACAATGCAGACCGTGTGTTTTTTGTGCATAAAGGCCAGAAACATCTGATGAACAAAGTGGAGTCAGACAGTGAATTTGACTATTATGAGCATGAGCATCAGATGGAAAATGAGAAAGTAAGGTACCATTTTATCGTAGATGTCGGCAGGCTTTCCGCCTTTTACGATACCCGGGGCGTGGTAAAAGAAATTGACGAACACTATGATTTTGTGATCCTTCCGGGATTTAAGACACCCAAGTGGGCAAAGGGCGCTGTCATGTACCAGATCTATGTAGATCGCTTTTGCAATGGGGATCCCTCCAATGATGTGGAGAGCCGGGAATATTGCTACATCGGCGAGCCCGTAGTGAAAGCAGAGGATTGGTACCAATATCCGGCGTCTATGGACGTGCGGACCTTTTATGGAGGAGATCTGCAAGGCGTTCTTAATAAAATGGATTATCTTCAGGACCTGGGTGTGGAAGTGATTTACTTCAACCCCCTGTTTGTATCTCCCTCCAACCACAAATACGACAGTCAGGACTATGATTATATCGATCCCCATATCGGTAAGATCGTGGAGGATCAAGGCGAGCTTCTTCCCCCCGAGGAGAAGGAAAACCGCTTTTCGACTAAATATATTAACCGTGTCACCAACAAGGCCAACTTAGAGGCCAGCAATCAACAGTTTATACAATTGGTGGAAGAGGCCCATAGAAGAGGTATGCGCGTAATTTTGGACGGCGTGTTTAATCATTGTGGTTCCTTTAATAAGTGGCTGGATAAAGAGCGGATTTACGAGAATGTGCCGGGCTATGAAAAAGGTGCTTATGTGACAGCTGAAAGTCCATACCGCAGCTACTTTTCTTTCCGCAGAGAAGAGGAATGGCCTTACAACAGCTCTTACGACGGCTGGTGGGGACACGATACCTTGCCCAAATTGAATTACGAAGGTTCCAGAGAACTGTTTGACTACGTGATGCACATTGGAAGAAAATGGGTTTCACCGCCCTACAACGCCGATGGCTGGCGTCTGGATGTGGCTGCTGATCTGGGCCACAGCCCCCAGTTTAACCACTATTTTTGGAAAGAGTTCCGCAAAGCCGTAAAAGAAGCCAATCCCGATGCCCTCGTCCTGGCAGAGCATTACGGCAACACCGAAGAATGGCTGCAGGGAGATGAGTGGGACACAGTCATGAATTATGACGCTTTTATGGAGCCCATAACCTGGTTCCTTACCGGCATGGAGAAGCATAGCGATGATTTCCGTGGGGATCTTTGCGGCAACGCAGACAGCTTCTGGGGTGCCATGAAATACCACAGTGCGAGCTTTGCCATGCCCAGCTGGCAGACAGCCATGAATCAGTTGTCCAACCACGACCATTCCCGCTTCCTGACGCGGACCAACCGCAAGATAGGAAGAACCAACACCTTAGGCCCCGAGGCGGCCAATGAAGGCATCAACAAGGGCGTGTTCCGTGAGGCAGTGGTGATGCAGATGACCTGGGTGGGTGCACCCACCATCTACTACGGTGACGAAGCCGGTCTGTGCGGTTTCACGGATCCGGATAACCGCAGAACCTATCCCTGGGGTCGGGAAGATCATGACATGATCGCTTTCCACAGAGACCTGATTCGCCTTCGCCGGGAAAATGAGGAACTTCGCACCGGCTCCATAAAATACATGGATTCTCAATACAACTATCTGGTCTACGCCAGATTTCATAAGAAAGGTCAGTGCG